>CAMDKQ010000087.1 GCA_945901095.1 Bifidobacterium breve | reverse complement strand
AGAGGGTGACGTGATCCACGTCGATGCCGCGCTCGGCGAGGATCTCCTCCAGGTCCCGGTAGGACAGGGAGTACCGCAGGTACCAGCGCACCGCGAGCAGGATCACATCAGGAGGGAACCGGAACCCCGCAAACGCCGAAGGAGCCTGCACGGGCGACCTCGAGCGGCGATTGCGCTTCATCCCGCCACCCTCACCCACCCCGGGCGATCCGTCAATGCAACACCACCTCTAACGCCACGGTGCCGCCCGATGTGGAGTGTCCGGACCCCGAGCCTTGCTCCTGCCAAGATTCTAGGTACTATATTGGCAGTCAAGGGAGAGACCGATGAGTACAACCGAAAGCCTGTATCTGGTGAGCGACCTCGCGAACAAGAGGCGAGAGGTGCTGGCGTCTGCTCGCACCGGAACCGCAGTGGTTCGCGATACCGACGGGTTCGCTCTCGCTTTTTTGCCTAAGCGCGACCTCGACCTCCTGGTCGAGTCGCGATTCATGCTCCTCGCATTCCTCACGGCCGATGGGGCTGTCTCATCACACGCAAGCACCGCGTCCGCGTTCGGCACCTTCGCCTGGATGTCCGCGCTCGATGATGAGGACCGGGAAGAGTGCCTGGCCGAACTACGCGAGGGCCTGACTCTGCTCGCCGCAGGTGACGATGCTCCCTTGCAGGAGACCATTCGCGCGTGGTCCACCACGGCCAGACAGCTGGCAGACCCCACCAGGCGCGACATCCTGCTGGGGACTCCAGGTGCCGACGAGTTCGTCAGCGTTGAGCCTCCAGCCTGATCCGAAGCCGGGTGCGTACCGGCCGTACGTGGCAGCGCGCAGCCCCGGTGGTCGACCCGACCAAGCGCCTACGTACCGGGTCGTGGTGCATCGCCAGTACCTAGACAAGTGGAACAGTCTCGTCGAACGCGTGGGCCTGGAAAGCGCGCAGCAGTTCTACGCCCACGTGTCGCTGACACCGGGATCGCACCCGAAAGTTGGCACGTCTGGCTACCTGCGAGGCAAGGCGGCCAAGCCGAAGTGGGACGGCTACTCCCGCACGATTCACTACGAGATCTCCGGCGCCGGCCGCATTGACTACCAGTGGACGAACGAGGAGGCCGGCGGCGCGGACGGCGACAAGCATCCTGTGGTCCGGATCCTCACGATCGACCTCAACTCGCACTAAACCCGAGCGCGCACAGGGGAGCGGCCCGCACACTCTCGGCGTCCTAGTACCGCAACGGGCGATGAGTCCGCCACGACGCGAGATCACGATCCGCACGCACCCCGGCCGCCAAGAACGCTACCGCGGCCACGTCATGCCCGTAGGCAATCAGCGCGGCACAGAGTACGTCCCGGACGTCTCCCGATCCACGCGAATCAGGTCGCCAACCGCGATTGAGAACGTCGAAGCAATAGTCGGCGCCTCAGCCAACGCCTTGTCCTCAAGCTGTTAGGCGTTATCCCGAGACCACCCGGTCACCCCCACAACCTCATCAAGGATCCGGCCCTTATCCCCCTTCACAGCCTTCACATACGCCTTCGCGTACCTCGTCGTGACCTCGGCCCGAGAATTCATCGAAAGCTCGTTTTCCATACCCAACAATGTTCACCGTTACGCGGGCATTCCTACGTGAGGCACGGAGAGACTTTCGCGGGCACTTTTCGTGAGTCTCGTCGATTGCCGGCTGGCGGGCGCGACTGAGAAGAATGCGATGTTGACTACTGCCTCTTGGAGACTCTGTTTGGCCAGACTCAGCCGGTCCGAGGTTCGGCCACTCATCTTGTACGATTCGTACATGATGGAGATGGCGGTGAGCGAGGCCCGGGAGCACTTGGCGGACGTGATCGACAGTGCCCAGCGGACGGGTGAGCCGGTCTACCTGACCAGGCGCGGTCGCGCGGTCGCCGTGGTCGTCGATCCTGTGGTGTTCGAGAAGCTCCTTGATGACGCGGAGGACGCACTCGATCGCGCTGAGCTTGCGCTGGCGCGAGATGAGGATGACTACATCCCGTGGGAGCAGGTCAAGGCCGACCTCGGCCTGTCGTGACCGTGATGTACGAGGTCAGGCTGGCGCGGCGAGCCGCTCGGGCACTCTCGGCATTGCAGCGTCGGGAGCAGCAGCGGATCCGGGCGGCGCTGGATCTGCTGGCCGACAACCCTCGGCCGCCGAACTGCATCGCGATGCAGGGTGAGGACTCGGTCTACCGGGTGCGCGTCGGCGACTACCGGATCGTGTACGAGGTCCTGGACGCTGTGCTCCTGGTCCACGTCGTCCGGATCGGTCATCGACGCGAGATCTACCGGTGAGCATCTCGAAACGCCCCGGTTATGCCCCGGAACAAGGCGCAGGTATGGCCGAATATGCCGGGGTAAGCCGGAGTACGCACGAGTATGAGCGTGGCCATAGGGGGCCGGTGGACGGCTCGTAATGCGTAGATCCAGGGTCCAAATCCCCGAGGCTGCACTAGGTAAAATCCACTCCTGTCACAGGGAATTCCCTGGTAGTGGGGTAAGTCTTCGCGCTGTCATTGAGAGCTCTGTCGCCCCCGAACTCGCCCCCGAAGGCGTAGGCCCCTGACGGGACAGGCGGGCGCGACCATGACAGGCGTCACGCGTGGGGCTCGGTCGGGTCAGGAAACGATCCTCCCTGGTTACGACGGCCGGCGGATCGCGATCGCTTACCGTGCTCGCACGATGGTAGATGTGCTGGACAACCCGAGGCTCGGTGGGGGCACCCGGCGGGTCGCAAAATTTCTGAGTGCCTACCTCGAGGACCACGACCCGCATGTCACTGGGATACCCGTTGCTGGATCCGACGCAGCCGCCAGGCGGGCCGCGCTCGACACGGTGGAGGATCGTGCAGAACGTGCGCCTGCAGCAGAGGGAGCCGTCGTGATCACGGTCCGGGAGTTGCAGGCTCTCAGCGCCGAGTGGGCATCGACGACTCACGTCATCGAGAAGGACTGGGCTCTGGGCTGGGTCCTCGCCGGCATCGGAGCCGAACCCGAATTGAGCACCTGGGTCTTCAAGGGTGGGACGTCGTTGCGCAAGTGCTACCACGAGACCTACCGGTTCTCCGAGGATCTTGACTTCACCGTTGTCGACGGCGGCCTCGACGACCCAGAATTCTCACTTGGGCGCCACCCTCGAACCCATCACGCGATCGCGATGTCTAGCCAATGAAGTCAAGTCGGTGACCGCGGTCATGGTCGTCATCGGCAACCCGCCCCACCGCGAGTGCGCCAAGGCACATGGAGGCTTCATCGAGCACGGCTCACGAAACACGGTGTGGGCCGAGCGGCTCGTCGATGCGTACCGCGAGTCGAGTCACGGCTCCGGGCCTAGTCCATGCTATTTCACCTCTGCGTCTACTTCTGGCGCCTCGCGCCCTGGAAGGTGTTCGACAGGGGCACCAGCCCGACGCGGCAACGCGGATCTACCCCGGCGTGCAGCGACCCATCGCCATAGTCTTTCGCTACGTTGACGCCAAGCTGGGAACGTTCTTCATCACTATGCGGGAGGTAGCCATGCCGGCCGAGGCATTCGAACCGGCGAGCGAGGAGCTTTCAGATCGCCTCGCGTCGTTGCTGACTCGGTCCGTGGACCGACGGCGCCACGTTCGGCACGGCGCGCTGGCTGTTGCACGCATCGATGGGGCTTGGCAGTGGCACGGCGCGCATGGCATGGCGAACGTGGCCGGGACACCGATGACGACCACGACTCGCTACCCGATCGCCAGTGTCACCAAGTTGTTCACGTCGACCGTGACGATGCTGCTGTGTGAGCGCGGGCAGCTGGAGCTCACGGACAGGATCGTGGATCTCCTGCCCGACAGCGTCACTGATCGGCTGCACGTTCTCGACGGGGTGGACCGCACGGCTTCGGTGACAGTCGAGCATTTGCTGTCTCACACGTCGGGCCTGCCGGACTATTACGACGAGGCTCCGAAGGGGGGCCGGAGCGCCGAGGCGCGCCTGCTGTCAGGCGAGGACGCCCCGGTGCCCTTCGATGAGGTCGTGCGCCTGGTTCGGGATGAGCTCACCCCGCACTTTCCGCCGCAGGACGTCGATGCGCCCAAGCGACGCGCCCGGTATGCCGACACCAACTTCCAGCTTCTCGGCGCGGTGCTGGAGGCCGTCACGGGTCAGCCGCTTCCTACGTTGTTCGACACGTTGCTGCTGCGACCGCTTGCATTGGACGACACTGCCTCGTATCCGAATGCACCTCGGTCCGGTGCCTCTCCCGAACCGGGGACGGACGTGTGGGCCAAGGACACGGTGCTGCGCCCAACAGGCGTGCTTCGTCATCAGGTACCCGACGGGGGAGTCATCTCAACGCTCGGAGACCAGGTCAGGTTCATGACAGCGATCGTTGCTGGTGAGGTGTTCGCGGACCCGTCGACGTGGGAACGGATGCAGGCCCACCCGAGCACGATCTTCTTCCCAGTCGAGTACGGACTCGGCGTGATGCGCTACGCGCCGGCTCGGTGGATGTCGCCCCTGTTTGCGATCCCGTCCATGGTCGGCCATACCGGATCGACCGCCACCTGGCTGTTCCACTGCCCCGACCTCGGCGTCGTCCTGGCCGGCACGTTCGACGTGGCTCAGCCGCCCCTGCCGTTCCGCTTTCTGCCGCAGGTCCTCCGGGCCGTGGCCGCGACCGACCGAAAGCAGCGATAGCGGCCGCCTTCACCGACACTGATCGTTGCTGGCGCGAGGACCTCCGCGTTGAGGGCAAGGCGACCGTGGAAGCGGCGAGCAGATTCGCGCAGGACCCCGGGATCGCGTTCGAGTGTGTCGGGGTCGACAGTCGTCATGGGGCAACACGCGCGACATGCGTTCTCTTCTTCGGCTGATCACGACGTGAACGGTGCCGGACCCCTTCGCCACGGCACTCACACTCGGAGGCCGCCACACGACGCCACTCGACACGTCGGGGGTCGAGCTGCCACGCCTTGGACGGACGCCGTGCAACAGTCGCCACACAGGTCACAGGACTACGGGCACGACAAACCCTAGTTCAAAGGTAGCGGACCCGGATTTGCGGATGGTCTGTTCCCTCTACTTACGCACCCGGCATAGTGCCGTGAAGCCGAACAAGAAATTCGCACATCTCCCGGCCAGAATCGGGTGCTGCGGGTGTCCGTGCAGTGGCGGGCATGGAGATCGTGCGCGAACGACTGGACGTCAAGGCTCGTGATCGACCCGACCTGGTCGGGGCGGACCTGGCTCCACGCCGCGTACACCTCCGCAAGGGGCGTACGGCCGGGCGACGCGTGGGCGAGCCGGCTTGAGTTGGGCGGCCCGGGCTGCACATCTCGGCGGTAGGCGGCGCTGTCGCACTAGATCTTGAGCAGTTTCATCGTGAGTCGTGAGTCCATCCTGGCGATGGCCACGTCGCCCATGATGTCTGTGGTGAGCCAACGCTCGTAGTGATCGATGTCGGTGACGCGCACGCGGATGAAGTAGTCGGGTATGCCGAACATGCGTCGCAGTTCCACCACCTCCGGCATGGCGGCCACCCGCGCCTCGAAGGCCTCGACGGTGGGCAGGTCCTTGGCCACGAGGTCCGCGTGCATCAGGACCTCGAAGCCCTCGCCCACGGCGGTGGGATCGACCTGTGCCGCGTAGCCGGTGATGACGCCGTCCTCTTCGAGTCGCCGCACTCGGCGCAGGCACGGTGCAGGGGTGAGTCCAACCCTGTTGGCCAGTTCCTGATTGGTGAGCCGACCCTCCGCCCGGAGATGAGTGAGAATTGCTCGATCTGTGTCATCCATATCCCAAGTATTGCGCAAGTGAGGTCTCGAGAGCATGGATACGCAAGCACATTTCGCCTGGATTCCTCTATTCTTTCCGCGTGACCCCACCTCGCCTCCTCGTCATTCAGCACGACCTCGATGACGCCCTGAACGAGCTCGCCGCGCCCCTTGCCGACGCAGGCCTGATCATCGACACCTGGTGCACCTTTCGCTCCGATGCCCCAGAGGAACCGCTGGAGTCCTTCGACGGCGTCCTGTCCCTCGGCGCGTTGGCGAGTGCGACGGACGAAGACGCCACCCCGTGGTTACGGGGCGAGGTCGCCGTCCTGGAGCAGGCATTGGCCCGTCGCATGCCCATCTTGGGGGTGTGCTTCGGTGCGCAGCTGCTCGCTCGCGCCGCCGGAGGCCGGGTCTACCGATCCCCTGTCACCGAGATCGGCTGGTTCGAGGTCGACATGGCGCCCGAGGCAGCAGCGGATCCGGTGCTCGGCTCGCTCGGTCATAACGTGCACGTCTTCCAGTCTCATTACGACACCTTCGACCTGCCCGCCGAGGCCACTGTGCTGGGACGCACGGGCGAGCTGACGGAGGCGTACCGGATCGGTGATCGTGCGTGGGGCGTCCAGTTCCACATCGAGGCCAACCCGTCACTGGTCTACTCCTGGCTTGCGGTCTACAAGGACGCCATGCTCAAGGCGGGCGTTGACATCGACGAGCTGCGCCGATTCACCGCCTCCTACTGGCGTGAGTACCGGCAGGCATCGTGGGACCTCGCCACCGCCTTTGCCGGCGAGGTCTGGGCGGCGCGGGACTGAAAGGCGCTACGTGGACACCCTGCGTGCCCTTGTCGCCGTGTCGGCGCTGGCGGCCGACGGCATGACGCGTCCGTTCGAGTACGTGCTCATCCGAGAGGTGGACGTGCCGACATGGAGGGCGAATTCGGCAGCGGTGACGCCAGAGTGCTCAATGGCCCCTTTAAGCGGCAGTCCCGCTGGTCGGTTGCCGCTATTGCGCGAGAAGTTTTTGCATGGTGTCGATCTCCACTTTCTGCCCAGTGATCACTGCGCCCGCGAGGGTTATCACCTCGGCATTGCTACTCGAGCCCTTCACCTGCTTGGCCATGCTGATAGCGCCTTGGTGGTGAGCGATCATCAACTCCAGCCACAGGGAATCGAACGCTGCGCCCTGAGCGTCGGCCAAGGCGCGCATGTCGTCGTCGCTCATCATCCCGGTCATGTTCATATCGCCCATGTCATGACCACTGTGATCCTCGCCCATCCCCATCGGCGCGCCCCATCGCTGAAGCCACATTGACATCATCTCGATCTCCGGGTCCTGTGCCGCCTTGATCTGCTCCGCTAGTTCCTTGACCTCCGGGGACGTCACCCGTGACAGTGCGAGATCCGCCATTTCGACTGCTTGCTGGTGATGGGGAATCATGAGTTGTGCGAAAGAGATATCGGAATTAGAAACATTGGCTGCCGTAATCGCGGACGGCGATGACGTGGCAGAGATGTCTGCGTTAGCAGGAGTCGAAGAGTGCGGGGCTCCGCATGCAGCGAGGAATGCGACGAGTGCGCTGGAAGCAGCGAGTGCAGATAGGCGGGTCTTCATGGGTTCATGTCTCCTCGGTGCATCCATCCGGTGTAGGTGTTGTTCATAATGCGTCAGGTTTGATCATGGGGAGCACGAGAACTCATGAAGGTTCCATGAAGATCGATGTTGGCGGGGCCACCGGTGGATCGAGTTTTGGTGGCAGAGTCGGAAACGACCAATCCATGCTCGTCCATGGCAAGGGGCAAAGCGAGAAGGATGACTCGGAGGTCGGTCGCAGTTGCGTCGACGGTTGCTTTCGCTCGTGAAGATTCGATCAAGAACTGCCCGACACGTGGATCTCTGGTTGCCGCACGTAGTGGAACCTCAAACAATTGAAGGGATCACTTATCCGAGTGAGTAATTATGAATATTGTTTGGGAGATCAAAGAATGAATCGTGCAACAAGCATTGTCGTTGGGACTTTCGGAGTCGCCACACTCACCCTTGCGCTGGCTGGCCCGGCTCATGCCGACGCGACCAAGCCGGGGACGCACATCAAGACGATTGCCGGATTAGCCTCGTCACTTGAGGCCGCCGGAGTCGTGTTGTACGGCAAGGGCGGTGCTACGAGCGCTGTCATGGGTGACTCCGTCGCCTCGCCAAACGCAGCGGTGGTCTACCACATACCGATCACAAACTCAAAGACCACAGTGAAGCACGCCGGAAGCACGTTGGTGATGTTCAACACGACCACGAACAAGCAGGTGGAACTCCGCAATCCGGTGATCAATCTCAGTGCTGGCACCGTTCGTGCCGCAGTTGGAGCGGGACCCGTAACAACGGTCTTTACCATCACGAATGCAAAGAAGCTGAAGCCCGTGGTGAAGAAGGATGCATCAACAGGGACGAGCACGACCATGTATGAGGGTGCTGAGTTGTCCTTGGCCCCCGGCATTGCTGCCGCCCTCGTGGATGGCCTTGGCCTTCCTGTGGGGTCGTTGATGGACGGGTCCAAGTTCGCAACAGCCACCGTGACACTCCCGTCGGCCTCGTGAGTCGTGACGTTGGAGCAGGTGCGTCGCCGGCGATGACGCGGCGCACCCTGCTCGTCGCTGCTTGCGGCGTTCTCGCTGTGGGGGTGGTGGCGATGCCTGCGGCCGCGGACAGCAATGTTCGAACGCTTGCCGATGGTCGTCTGGCCGTGAGAGTGAATCGCATCCCGGAGTTGTCTCGTGTCGGTGGCGCGGTGTACGTGGGGACAGTGAAGGGCACACCGGTTGGGGTCGTCAGGGCGACTGGGGGCTACCGGGCAATGTCTCTCCGTTGCCCGCACCAAGGCGTCCCAGTCAGGCGTGACGAGTCCGGTTGGGTGTGCCCTGCCCACGGATCTGAATTCACGGCGGCAGGCGCGCTTGAACTCGGCCCCGCAACGACAGGACTGGCCCGTGTCGCGTCGTCATTGAAGGGCGGCACGCTCACAGTCGGCTAACCCACGGATGTTGTCGAGTCCATGATTTCTCGACGCGGCCTCGGGGTTAACCGGTTGCTGTGTTCCTGCGCGCTCGATGCGCAGGAACATGGCGGCCGAGGGCGTGACGCGTCCGTTTGCGTAGGTGCTCATGCGAGAGGCTGACGTGCCAACAAGCAGGGCGAATTGGGCGGCAGTGACGCCAGATTGCTCGATGGAATCTCTCACACGTCGAACGACCTCTGCGCGCTCGGCCTCCTCCGTGCGCTGGCGCAGGTGCTCGATCGCTAGGGAGAAGAACGCTGTGGCGGGTTCCTCCGACGCCATCGATGCCCACCGCTGGACCTTGCGGGCAACAGTCCCCCACGGCTCCCTGCGAAGTTCGTCGAGAATCGGGGTCCAATCGCCGATGAGACCGCGTTCCATGCTCTCGACGAGAGCCTCATACGGCCAAGTCTGCACGGCATCGGTGAGCGCTGCGTCGACGTTGCGAAAGGTGAGGGTCATAGGTTTGCCAATCCCAAGGCGAGAGCGTGGCAGGCCGCGACGACATCGGACCAGTCGTGCCATCGGGGGTCGAGTGCCCGGTACCGGGGGAGTTCATCGATAACGTCGACATCGCGAGGGCTCGGGGCTGCCAGTGACAGTGCCAGGCTCGTGAGGACGGATCCGTTGTGCAACGATCGGTCGTCGTAGTACTCGTCGATGCGCTGGAGGACCCCGACTGCTGCGTGCCGGCCAATGTGCTCGGACAGCGCCACGACGTCTAGGTAGTCGCGCACCTGATTTCGCTGCACGACGAGGTAGGCCTTCACCCGCAGTGACTCCTCGGCGGTGGGTGCCGTGACGAATTGGCCCGGAGCGACCACGACTCGGATGGTCTCGAGCGGGCGACTGCGGCGCATATTGCGAAGGCCGGCTGCAATTCCGTCAAGCGATCCCAGGATCGTCATCGGTGGCCGGGACGCGCGCACTGATGTCGCCCAGCCGTCACTGGCCTCGACAGCGTCGAGGACCTGCGAATACCGCTCGTCCAGATCCATGAGAACGTGGTCGTGGTCGAAGGATTCGCGGTGGCCCGCATGGAGGGCAGCTGCTGATTCGCCCACGAGGACTGCACCGGGAACGAGCTCCTGTAGACGGGCCGCGGATTTCAGGACTTGGTCAAGACGCAGAGAACGAGCCATGAGAAAAACTTATCGGATTTGATAAATTCACAACGACTGATGAGTCGGAGGCAGGCGTCCGGTGCCGTCGACAAGCACGGAAAGCGAATGGGCGAACGGGGACTGCCCTATTCCCCCGGTGCGAGCAACGTCGCGGGCCACGAGCGGCAGGGCGATCCGGCCGGCAGCCCGCTTGGCTGCGCGCCGCATGTCGGGGGTGTCGCGGCCGGCGAGCCAGACGACCCGGCGGTAGTGGCGGAAGTAGTCGTCTCGAAGGTCAGGGTGACGGTCGAGGCCGAGCTCCTGCCAGACGAGCCGGTCGAACCCGAGCACGAGGAAGTCGGTGAGGAAGTAGGTGCCAGGCTCCTGAGCCGACAGCTCTGCGATGGCCTCGGCGCCCGCGTAGAGGTCATAGCAGTGGTCGCCGGCGAGTCGCTCGACCCCGTGGCGGGCGCAGACCTCGTCGAGCGCCCCGTACGTGCCGCAGTCCGCGTAGGCGATCGCTATGCGCCGGTAGGTCTTCCTAAGCTCGATGATGAGCTCCTCAACACGTGGCGCGATGAGCTTGGGCTGGTTATGAAGCAGGGGTGGCAAGGGATGAAGGTCGACGTCCCAGCCACGCTGCTCACAGATGGCGTTGATGTCGGCGCTCAGCGCGCCGCAGCCGATGAGCGCGACGCGGTCGCTAGCCGGGGAAGGCGAGCTCATCGACGAACCGATCGTTGAAGTCGGTGCGATCGGAGAGCTCGAGGTACTCCATCTCGCGCAGGAGCGCCGATGCGCCATGCCGCTCGGGCCCCGATAGGAGCACCATCTTCGCGCCCTCGCCCGCGACGTTTCCGGCGCTCACGATGCGCAGCACGGGCAGTCGCGGCACCAGGCCGATCCTGATCGCGTTCTTCGCCGACAGGTAGGTGCCGAAGGATCCGGCGAGGAGCACCTGCTGGAGATCCTCAGGCTGGGCGCCGAACTCCTCGAGCAGCAGTTGCCAGCCGGTCGAGATGGCAGCCTTCGCGAACTGCAACTCGCGCACGTCGCGCTGGCTCAGGTGCACGGCGTCGCCGCCGGTCTCGTCCTCGGTCGCGAGGGCGAAGAGCCGTAGCCCATCGATCTCGACGAGACGGGCGGCGAGGCTCGGGGCGATCGCTTCGGCCTCCTCGGCGGATACGAAGCGACCGGACGAATCGACGATGCCGACGCGGGCGAGCTCGGCAACGGCATCGACAAGCCCGGAGCCGCACAGGCCAACCGGAGGCACGTCACCAATGACCCCGCAGGTGACCTCGAACTCGTCGCTGATCTGGACGACCTCGATCGCGCCGGGAGCAGCGCGCATGCCGCAGCGGATGGACGCCGCCTCGAAGGCCGGTCCGGCAGGCGCTGCCGTGGCGATCATCCTGTTGCCGTCGCTGAGGACGATCTCGCAGTTCGTGCCGATATCGATGAACAGGCGCAGCCGCTTGTCGCGGTCCATGCCGGAGGCAAGCGCCCCGGCGATGATGTCGCCGCCGACATAGGCACCGAGAGCCGGGAAGACGACCGCGCGGGCACGGGGGTGGACCATGACGCCGAAGTCGGCGGCGAGGCAGTCTTCGAAGGATTGCGAGGTCATGATGAACGGGGCGACGCCGAGGGACTCGGGGTCGATGCCGAGCGCGAGGTGGACCATTGTCGCGTTGCCCGCGACGGCGATCTCGTAGATCTCCGCCGGGTCGACGGCAGCCTCGGTGCACGCCTCGAGGGCAAGCTCGTTCATTGTCTGGTGCGCGAGGTCCTGGAGCTTCTCGAGGGCGGACGGATCGAGCATGACGGCGCTGATGCGGCTGATGACATCGGCGCCGAACGGCTGCTGCTTGTTGAGCATCGAGGCGACGGCGGCAGGAGTCCCGGTCGACAGGTCGAGCAAGGTCGCGACGACGGTGGTCGTGCCCAGGTCGAACGCGATGCCGAAGAGCCGCGAGGTCGTATCGCCCGGCTCAACGGAGACGAGCCGATCGTCGACAACGACAGCGGTCAGCTTCCAGTCGCTTGAGCGGGC
>CAMDKQ010000086.1 GCA_945901095.1 Bifidobacterium breve | reverse complement strand
GCCATGTTGTGGAACGGCGTCATGAGGATCCCGCGATTCGACATAAACAGATGCAGGAACTCCTGCAACTCCTCGTCGCCGGCGGCGGCTGAAGCCGTGCCAGTCAGCGGTGCGGGCGAGGTGAATCGGTATTCGGCCCGGGCGCCGAGTTGCTCGATGCTCCACGGCATTGCATGCCGTTCGAGCGCTGCCTCGACCCCCTCTCGATAGCGCGAGCCGAGCGTGATCATGTGCTCGAAGGCAGCATCGGTCAGGACATGCTCGAGTGTCGCTCTCATGGCTGCGGTCGACAGAACGTTGCCGGCGAGTGTGCCCCCAACCCCACCGACGTCCATGAGATCTGCCGTCGGATGGCTGCTGACACGCTCCGCCATCTCATTGCTGATGCCGTAGGCCCCGCAGGGAATCCCGCCACCAATGCTCTTACCGATGACGAACATATCGGGCTGTAACCCCCACGCACCGGTGCAGCCACCCGGTCCAGCCGAGATCGTGTGAGTCTCGTCGATGAGCAGCAGTGCGCCGTACTTCGTGCACAATTCGCGAACGCCGTCCATAAAACCGGGTTCAGGGAGCACGATCCCGATGTTCGTCAGCGCCGGCTCCATGATGAGCACGGCCACATCCCGGTGCGCTAAGCCGCGCTCAACCGAAGCAAGGTCATTGAACTCGGCAACCCTTGTCGTCACGGACACGTCCAGCGCGGGACCCACATTCCCCTCACGTAATGCCGTGCCGCCGTGATCGTCGAACACGACAAAGGTTTCGTCGACCGAGCCGTGGTAGCAATAGGCGAAGGCCATGACCTTAGGGCGACCGGTGACCATTCGTGCCAGGCGCAGGGCCCATCGGTTGGCATCGGTTGCCGTGAGGCTGAAGGACCACAGCGGCATGGTGAATCGGCGGGTCAACTCCGCCGCCACCCATTCGGCGTCCTCGCTCGGCATCATCGTCGTGATGCCACCTGCAACCTCAATGCGCTCTCTCACCGCGGCCACCGTTGCCGCCGGAGAGTGTCCAGCCATGGCGCCGGTATCCCCGAGGGCGAAGTCGACGTACTCGAGGCCATCGATGTCAGTGACCCGGTTACCTCGCGCCGTCGAGAGATACAGCGGATAGCCGCCTGACCACTTGTTCATCCAGGTCATCGGAACGCCGCCGAAGAGATGGCCCGCCGCCTCGAATGCTGCCCTCGACTTCGGAGTCCGCTCCACATGGGTTGCGCGCTCGTGGATGAGAAGTCTGGCGAGGGTCGCACGGTCAACAGCTGGACGGTCAGCAACGGTCATGGATAGCTCCTCAGCAGTTGGTGGTCACGTCAGACTGTAGCCGTGCGGTTAAATCACGTCATGAGCGTTGAACACGATCCCCGCCTACAGGTGGGCTCCTTGTGGATCGAGCCCCGGGTCGTCATTTACGCGACCCTCATCCAGATGACGGCCTACGCACTCTTCGACGTGCCCGACATGCCCATCGCCTTCGATGGGTTCACCGTCCTGCTTTGGGTAGCAGTCGTTCCAATGTTCGCCCTCGCAGTCGCCCACGCATTCTCGGAGGTGCTCGACCTACAGATACGACTCAGACGTCGCATGGGCTGGGGTGACGTGCTGGTGATCCTTCACTCCAACGTGCAGTTCCTCTACGTCAGCCTCATTCCCATCATCCTGCTGTGCCTCGCATGGCTGATCGGATTAAGCCAGAAAGATGCAGTGAACATCGTCCTGTACCTCGGCGTGATTTCACTGGCAGGATGGGGCGGCTACGGAGCGCGTCAGGCCGGTCTACGGGCGTGGCCCTGCGTGGTCTTCGGGGCCGCCTACGCCTGCCTCGGAGCACTCGTCGTCCTCCTCGAAATCTTCATTCGCCACTGAGTTGGGTCCAACCGAAGCGAGGTTGGCACCGGCCGCGTACCCTAAACTCACTCCAATTGTGGGGGAATCGACGTGAGTAGGGGATGCTATGCGCGAAGGCCGGGTCTTAAGTCGTCGGGGCAATGCGAAGCACACCAGTTCACGCGTCTCCGTAGGACTCGTGAGCGCCTTTGCAATCACTCTCTCACTCATCGGCATTCCCGCATCCGCGGATGCTGCCGAGGCCAGTAAGACCTTGACAGTCGGCACCCTCACCCTCACCGCATGCGATTCAGTCGAAGTCGATGGATCACAGGCGTGGTGCGGGAAACTCCCACGCCCATGGGACCCCGCGGCGGCAGGATCAGCTCTCTTCGATGTCGGTTTCGTCCTCACCCTTCCTACCGGGTCAGCTCGCGCAGCAGCAGCCTCACCCAAATCCCCAGCAACCTCAACCATCGTGGCACTCGAGGGCGGACCGGGCTACGGAGGTATCGCAAGTGGCACAGATTTCGCTGCGGCGTTCGGTGACGAACTGTCGACGCGGGGACTGCTCGTCATGGATCAACGAGGCACGGGGCTTTCGGCCGCCGTCGCATGTGACGATGAGATTGCTGAAGCCGAGACCTGGCGTGAGTCCATCGGCTCATGCGCCTCGAAACTCAGCGACCGCTTCGACCTGTTCGGCACCTCGCTGGCCGCAGATGACCTCGCGGCCATCATCAACGCCCTGCAACTTGGCCCGTCCAATATTTATGGCGTGTCCTACGGAACGTTCTTCGGTCAGGTATTCGCCGGCCGTCACCCAGAACTCACCCGAACCCTGCTCCTCGACAGCGCCTACCCGGTCTTTGGTGAGGAGGGGTGGGTGGAGACCGTCGGTCCCTCACTCACTGACGCCCTGAATCTCACATGCAACAGGGCTGCGAATTGCAAAAAGTTCCGCGGGAGTAGTTCAGACAGGCTCGCGAGTGTCCTGAAGCAACTTCGGCGAGCCCCCGTCCGGGTGAACGCTCCGGCACCAGATGGATCGCGTGCGAAGGTGAGTATTACCCCGTCCGATATCTTCCAGGTGATCATTGACGCGGGCTACGGAGGCACGACCTACTCCGCTCTGGATCCTGCATTTCGCTCCGCCATAGCCGGAGACTGGCTGCCCCTCGGGCGCCTCATCAATGAGGCGCAGGGGGTTGGGATGCGTCCCCGTGACGATGAATCAGACGGGGGAAATGACGGGCTCATGTATGCCGTCATTTGCCAGGACTATCCGCAGATTGTTGATCCGAGTACCCCGCCAGCCGCCCGCGAGACGCAGTATCAGGCGGCCGTAAAGGCTGGACGCGTTGCAAAAGCTGCCCTGTACGCACCATTCACGGTCGATGAGTTCATGGGCACAGACTGGTGGGATCAGGAATCCTGCCTCGACTGGCCGGTATCGACGCGCTACCCATCCAAGCCGCCACTTCCGCCGAGTGGTGCCTACGGGACCCAGCCCACGTTGGTGCTGTCGGGCGACCTCGACCTCGTCACCACCGCCCGCGAGGGCGCGATGGTCGCCGCTCAGTTCCCCAATTCGCGGCAGATCGTTGTCGCCAGCGGCACGCACGGGGTGACTGGGAACGAGTGCATCGACGGATTGATCCAGGAGTTCATCAATGAACCTCAACCCGTCATCGACGGCGTTGGCGGTGATTGCGCTGCCAACGAGCCAGCGGTGCGCGTCGTCGCCGGATTCCCACGCACAAGCAAGGGGCTGAGCACAAGCGTCGCAGCAGCCCGCACTGTGGCGGACCTGTTCGACCGCTGGCGCGTTGGCCCCGACAAGCGCACCATCACCGGCTACGGCCTTCGAGGAGGGTCGTGGAAGGCGGTTGGCTACGAAAACGTGACATTCACGCTGAAGCAGGTGAAGTTGTTCGAAGACCTGCCCGTTTCCGGAATCGTGACGTGGGGCGAGGACGGCCAAGTTCGAACGTCACTCACCGCGGCCGGTCGCCGGGTCTCCCCGACGTGGAGTGATTGGACGCACCCAACCCTGTCAACCCAAGAGCGCACAGGCTAGCAACCTTCCCACCATCACCCAACATCTGGCCCAGAATCTGGGCAAGATGAACGAATGTAGCCCGTTTCGCTGGCTTTTCATTCATCCCACCCAGAATCCGGGTCAGTTGAAAATGGGGGCGAGGGGTTATTGGCGTTTATCTGTTGGGGAGCGACTAGGAGGTGGCCATGTCTACGAACCGGCTGTAGTGACCCTGGAAGGCGACCGTGACTGTCGCTGTCGGGCCATTGCGGTGCTTCGCCACAATGAAGTCTGCTTCACCTGCGCGCGGTGATTCACGCTCGTAGGCATCCTCACGGTGGAGGAGGACGACCACGTCAGCATCCTGCTCGAGGGAACCAGACTCGCGTAGATCGGCGAGAAGTGGGCGCTTGTCGGTACGCTGCTCGGCGCCACGATTCAACTGGCTGATGGCGATCACCGGGACTTCAAGTTCCTTGGCAAGCAACTTAAGTGACCTGGAGAACTCCGAGACCTCCTGCTGCCTACTCTCAACTCGCTTCCCGCTTGTCATGAGTTGCAGGTAGTCGACCACGACCAAGCGCAGGTCGTGGCGTTGCTTGAGCCGCCGGCACTTCGCGCGGATCTCCATGAGGGTCATGTTCGGGGAGTCATCGATGAAGAGGGGCGCCTCGCTCACCGTGCCCATCCTGCTCGCGAGCTTTGTCCAGTCGGCATCGCTCATCGTGCCGGCCCGCATGTGATGCAGGGGCACCTGAGCCTCTGCGGATAGCAGACGCATGACGATCTCATTTCGACTCATCTCGAGCGAGAAGATCACACTTGCCAGACCGTGCTTGATTGACGCAGCGCGGCAGATATCGAGGCCCAGGGTGGACTTGCCGAGGGCAGGTCGGGCAGCAACGATGACGAGTTGGCCCGGATGAAGGCCATTGGTGAGCTTGTCGAGTTCGATGAAGCCGGTCGGCACACCGATCATCTCGCCGCCGCGATTCGAGATTGCCTCGATCTCGTTCAGCGCATCGCCCATGATCTCGCGCAGGGGGAGGTAATCCTCGCTCGTCCGGCGATCCGTAACGTCGTAGACCTCTGCCTGGGCGCGATCGACCATGTCGTCGACATCGCCGGTGCCGGTGTAGCCCATATGAACGATGCGGGTTCCTGCCTCGACCAGGCGCCGAAGGATGGCTTGCTCACGGACGATACGTCCGTAGTAGCCGCCGTTGGCCGCTGTCGGCACCATAGACACGAGGGTGTGAAGGTAGGTGGCACCACCGACGCGCGCGATCTCGCCGGCCTTCGTGAGTTCGGCAGCCACGGTAACCGCATCGGCGGGCTCACCCTTGCCGTAGAGATCGAGGATCGCGCTGTAGATCGTTTGATGCGCAGGACGGTAGAAGTCTCCCTCGCGTACGACCTCAACCACATCGGCGATGGCATCCTTGCTCAACAGCATGGCACCGATGACGGACTGTTCTGCTGCGATGTCGTTCGGGGGAGTGCGATCTGAGCCCCTGGCTTCGACCGGAGCATGCAGTTCTGCGACGCTCATGATGCCCCCTTCGTTGCTTCGTCAGACTGGTGTTCCCAGCCGAAATCGTTCTACAGCAGGGGTGTGACGAACGTTAGGGATAGCGATGCGGATCTGTCCATCCGTGCTGTGGACAAACCTGTGGACTCACTGTTGGAAACCTCATACGCTGTTGCTCTGGTCTGTGGATAAGTTGAGGACGACCTAGTGAATTTCGGGCTTTTCTCGCTATTCAATGGGGATTCCCGAGCCACCGTCGTGTGGACAGAAATTAGATCGGGTTACTCACTAGGGTTGGTCGATGACTTCTCCCACGACCCGTAAGTATCGGGTGACAATCGTCTGCCTCGGCAACATCTGCAGATCGCCAATTGGCGAAGCCGTCGTGCGTGAGCGCCTGACGCGCAGCGGTCTGGCTGGCGTCGTCGAGGTCGACTCCGCTGGCACCGGAGACTGGCACGTCGGGCAGGGAGCCAACCCCCGAAGTGTTCAGGTTCTCGACGACCATGGTTACGAGCATGACCACACCGCCCGACAGATCAACGAGAGCTGGTTCACCGACATCGACCTCGTCATCGCCATGGACACCGCCAACTACGCAGACATCAAGGCGCTCATCCCCACCACGGCTCACCACGTCGATCTAAGAATGCTCCGCTCCTTCGATCCGGAATTCGTGGGCATCAGTGAGCCTGACGCCCGACTAGATGTGCCGGACCCCTATCACGGATCCGACGAGGACTTCGTCGCGGTGCTTCGCATGATCGAGGTTGCCGTCGATGGCCTTGTTCATGTGCTCACTGACCGAGTCTCCGGCGCTGCCGGCTGACGAACGGCTGAGCGAAGCCGTGCGTCCGGTGACGGCAAGCGAAAAGCGGCAGACAGCGAGCCAAGGGCTCGCGCTGCCGCTCATCGACTCCTCACGTCAGGTGCGGTCGAGCGCGATGATCACGTGGTGGTTGAACCCGGGATGCTTGCGATCCCGAAGACGAAGATGACCAACACGAACCAGACGATGCCGATGACCCCCAGGACGAGGCCGGCGACGGCCATACCCTTGTTCGTCGCGACACCGGCCTGCGCGCGCTTGAGTCCCAGCCACCCGAAGATCAGGGCTAGCACGGAGGCGATGATGCCGCCGCCGCAAGCGAACATAAACGGGAGACCAACGATGCCGAGAACCAAGGCCGTGACACCGAAGCCATTCTGTGGCCGACCATTGTTCGATATTTCGCTCATGAAAGACTTCCGATCTAGTAGTAAAGGTATCCAATGAATGCGATTGACAGCCTATACACGAGGAACGTTAAATGTTGCCGGTTTCCCGCACTCATTGCCGAAGGGGAGACCGAATCCCGGCCGACCGCGGCACGGAAGGAGGCGTGACCGCCGCTGGCACGGTCATGACGCCGCTCAGCCAGGCGGTCTCACATTCGCCCAGACCGACCAGCTGACCACCGAGGCAGCAAGGATCACAAGCACGATGGGGGAAACCCTGGGCACGGGCCAGCCACGAACGATCGCATAGGCCCAAAGCGACAGGTAGCCGCCGGCGAATGTGAAGAGCAGCAGGACGAGCGTGTTCTCGGAGATGGAATCAAGGACATTGCCGTGGAGCAGGCTCCAGGTGCCTCGCAGGCCGCCGCACAATGGACACGCCAATCCGGTGTAGTACACCAGCGGGCACTCACCGAGCCAAGAGCCGGGGACGTGAGGATCGCGAAAGTAGACGAGCGCCGACATCGACGCACCCGCAACTCCTACGAGTGCCAGTGGGATCGCCCTCGCAGTCTTGCTCTGGGCTCGCCGCTCTGAGGGACTGCAGGTCCCCTGAACCCGATCTCCTTCCACGCTCATGAAGTGGTCGGCCTTTCCGAGTCGAGCCCGGTCGATTCAACGATGGGCGTCCGATCATGTAAGGAGGGAGGAGTGAACAATCGAGGCATGGGCGTTGATCGACCGGCTCCTCTAGTCGTGCTCATGATCCCTGAGCGGCCGAGACGATGATCACGATCACAACCGCCACCAACGCCACAGCGGTGAATCCAACCGTCACCCACGAGCACGCCACTCCGGCCTTGACGAAGCCCGCCCCAACGACTCTCCCACCGGAGTTTGCGATCTCCCGCTTGGCGCTCGGTGCTAGCGCAAGGGCCACAATCGCCGGGATTACACCGACCCCGTATCCACACCACAAGACTAGCGACACTATCCCGAGGACCATGACCGCGATGGCCTTGCCGCTGCTCGTCGCTGGCGGACCGAACTGGGGATAGTCACCAGCGCGCGGTCCCTGCTGAGGAACGTTCCAATCAGACACGCGCAACACCATCCCTTCGTGAGATCTGCCGAGACTTGACTGCACGACCCAACCGCAGTCCACACCCTAGCGATCAAAGCCACCCCTGCGTCCAGCAGTTGATGCCCACGACTGGCTCGTGTCGCCCCGGGTGTATCGTGCCCCCAAGATCCCAGCATCTTAGCCGTCAAGAGGAGAGCCTTGTCCTACGTCGTCCCCATGCAGCCGGATCCCGGTGCACCCTTCGGGCGTGATCCTTTCGGCCGGGCTTACTCGGACAAGTCGAAGGTGGCCGCCGGACTCATGCAGTTGTTCATCGGCACCCTAGGAATCGGGCGCTTCTACATGGGCAATACCGGCATCGGCCTAGCCCAGCTCTTCACCTGCGGTGGCCTAGGCATTTGGGCGCTCATCGATGGCATCGTGATCCTGAGTGGGGATCCCGTCGATTCAAATGGTCGTCCCCTCAGGCCGTAGACACGTGGGCCGTCCAGCCGGAGCCATCGAGGCAACCCGCCGTCAGGGTCAGTCGGTCGGGGTAGGTCGGCGCCTCCTCGGGCCATCGCTCCTAGCCATGAGCGCCGTAGCGCTCATGGGCTTGCTCCTGAAATACGACCCTCACCGTGGCATTCCGCTTGTGCCCCCGTGTCCGTTGCGGGCCCTCACCGGCATCGAGTGTCCAGGGTGCGGTGGGTTGCGAGCGAGTTGGAGCCTGCTTCACGGCGACCTGGCAAGCGCCTGGGAGAGCAACCCTATGGTGTTCGTCGTCATCCCGGCGCTTGCTGTCGGACTCGTTCTGTGGCTCAAGGCCGCGGTGTTGAACACCGCCGTCCCTCAATTGCCGAGGCCCGTCGTCTGGGGGATCCTTGCGCTGAGCGCGGTTTGGGTGATCGCTCGCAACACATGGGAGTGAACCACGGCGACCCGTCCGACACCGCACTTGGATGGGCTTCAGCCGGTGTGCGCTCGGTTGTTCAACGTTGGATCTAGGCCGGGCCATAGACGTTATCGGTCGGGGCCGCTTCGAGTGGCCTCAGCACGATGAGCGCGAAATTCCCGCTGGGGACGAGTACGAGAAGTTGCAGCCAGCAGGACTGTCCGCGATCGTGCAGGCGGCGGCACCCAACCGCGTAGGTCGGGACCAAAATGGCGGGCGACACGATCCCGCCGATGACACAAAGGATGGTGCCGATCGCGAGCATCACACCATTCACACTCCCACCATCGGGTGAGACGAACAGCGCGCCGGTGAGCATCGGCACCGACACGACGATCACCTGAAGGACGATCCACTACCAGAACTCGTATCGCCTGGCGCGGCCTTCGAACGTGGCGTACTTCGAGAAGCACGTGCGCACTGCATCGGGTAGAGACATGAGGTCCCCCTTCACGCGATGAGTGATTCCAAGGGGTCAGTGGTCCTACGCGGTCAGCGAGCGCAGGACGGGGGCCGATCGTGTCGTTGTGCCAGATCACGGCGGTCCACGCCAAGATGCGTTGACCGATTCGGGCGCAACGGCTTGAAGAAGCGTTCACCGGCGCGCAGTGCTTCGCCCTTGCGGGTCGGGCGGAGTCGTTTGATGCCGAACTGGTTCAGGTCTACCTCGAACGCGGCGCCGTTGTAGCCCTTGTCCGCGATCAGGGTCTGGCGACCCTGAGGGTCCACCGACAGGGCCCAACCCAACGGCAGCCCGTGCGACGTCGCTACCAGGTGTAGTCGCAACCCCAGAAGAAGCGGGAATGGCTGGGGCAGGTGCGGGAACATGGTGACCAGGTTCATCCGGGCGTAGCGCAGCCACCGGGCCTCGCTGGTGTAGCCCAACAACGCTTGCATGACCGCGAGGGTCAGCCGTTCGGCGTCAGTGATCTTCAGTGCGATCCCGACCCGCGGGCGGCGGGGACACGCTCGGGGTGTGCAGCCAACAGATCTATCGGTGGTCACACAGAGTGCGCGGCGTCCACGAGGCCCTCGAGGCTCGAGTTGGGTTCACCACGCCGAGTCTGGACACCTTCACCCCTCACTCACACACGCCACCGGCCAGACCCCTTGGAATCACTCATCTCGGTTGTCAGGTCCTGCCAGGCGGTAAGTTGCGGCCGTGTTTTCGTCAAAAAACGCAGGGAGTGAAACCCCTCGGCTTCACTCCCTGCACAACGTGCTCACATCCGTGCTACTGCGCGACCACCTCAAGGGTGATGACGGCCGACACGCCCTCATGCACAGCCACCTTCGCCGAGTGCTTGCCCAGCGTCTTGATGGGCTTGCCTAGCTCAATGCTGCGCTTCTCGAGCGCCGGGCCACCGGCACTCTTCACTGCCGTCGCGATATCAGCTGCCGTGACCGAGCCGAACAGCCGACCGGTCTCGCCAGCCTTCACGAGCAACTGAACGACGAGCGCCTCGATTGCCTGCTTAATCTCGTTGGCGTGCGCCATATCGCGAACCTCGCGAACCTTGCGCGCCCGCTTGATCTGGGTGACCTGCTTCTCGCCACCCTTTGTCCAACCGATGGCGAAGCCACGGGGCACGAGGTAATTGCGTGCGTAGCCGTCCTTCACGGTGACGATGTCACCGGGAGTGCCGAGGCCACTGACGTCCTGGGTCAAGATGAGCTTCATGGTTGTTCCCCTTTCCTGTGAATCGCCGGACTACCGGGCGGTCGATGAGTAGGGGAGCAATGCCACTTCGCGGGCATTCTTGACGGCCATCGCCACATCGCGCTGGTGCTGCGTGCAGTTGCCGGTGACCCGCCGAGCACGGATCTTGCCCCGATCGGAGATGTACTTGCGAAGCAGGGGAATGTCCTTGTAATCAATGATCTGGACGCCCTTGCCCTTCGACTCAGCCCTACAAAACGGGCAGGCCTTCTTCTTCGGAATCTTGTCGTCTTTGCCGCGCATTGGAGTGCGCTTGCTGTCTTTGTCTCTGTCTCTGTTGCTCGCCATGGTTCGTTAAATCTCCTGGGATGTTTGGTCTGCTGACTAGAAGGGTGGCTCGTCGTACGCCGGAGCGCCACCTGTGGCGCCACTTGCCCACGGATCATCGGTCGGGGCGCTGCTGAAGGAACCGGCGCCTGCGCCCGAGCCACCCTCACCAAAGCCGCCGCCCTGACGCTGAACACGATTGACCTTGGCCGTCGCGAAGCGAAGCGCGGGACCGACGTCTTCGACTTCAAGCTCCATGACTGTGCGCTTCTCACCCTCGCGGGTTTCGTAGGAACGCTGCTTCAACCGTCCGGACACGATGACCCGGGTCCCCTTCGTGAGGGACTCCGCCACGTTCTCCGCGTATTGACGCCACACGCTGCAGCGCATAAAGACAGACTCGCCGTCCTTCCATTCGTTCGTGGTCTTGTCGAGCACCCGCGAACTAGAGGCGACGGTGAATGAGGCAACGGCTGCGCCGCTGGGGGTGAATCGCAGTTCGGGATCATTGGTGAGATTGCCAATGACCGTCACCGTGATGTCGCCCGCAGCCACTACTTGACTTCCGCCGGGCGCATCACCTTGGTACGCATGACAGCCTCGTTCAGCCCGAGTTGACGATCAAGCTCGGTGACCGCGGCCACTGTTGCAGTGATGTCGAGGACTGCGTAGATGCCATCGGTCTTGTGGTTGATCTCGTACGCCAGACGGCGCCGACCCCACACATCGACCTGGTTGACCGAGCCACCATCGGCCTTGATTACGTTGAGAAACGTATCAAGGCTGGGAGCAACGGTCTTTTCTTCAAGATCTGGGTCCAGAATGACCATGACCTCATAACGACGCATGAACAACCCACCTCCTTCGGACTAAGCGGTCACGGTCGATCCGTGACAGGAGGGCTTCTGCGTGTCTGCGATGACGACGTACGTCGGCGCTTCGCAGAACTTGCTGAGGCTACCGGACTTCAGTCTTCAAACCAAACACACGAAGGGCTCACGCCGGTGATGAATGACGCGTCCACAGGTGCATATCGGGCCATTGTGCGGCAAGGACGGTTTGGCCAAACTCACGGTATGGCCACCACCTCGCTTGTTTGGCACCATATTCGGTACCGTTTTTCTATGGCGGTTAACGTTCGAATGACGCAGGAGTTATCGGAGGAATTGCGTTCCCTGGCACGTGAAACCGGACGGTCTCAGCAGGATCTCATTCGTGAGGCGATCAGCGAATACGTGCGAAACTATCCCCTTCGGCGCTTCCCACCAGAGGTCAGACATTTCCTCACGCCAGCAATGAAATCCGCGCCGGGGGCCGTGAAGCGACCGCTCTTGACTCTTCCGGACGGGATGAGTTCTGACGACCTCATGGCGCATGAGCGAGGCTCGGTCGACTGATGATCGTCTACTGCGACTCCAGCGTTCTGCTGAAGCGCACTTACAACGTCCGCACTCGGGGAACTTGAGG
>CAMDKQ010000085.1 GCA_945901095.1 Bifidobacterium breve | reverse complement strand
CACCCTGTGTGAGCAGGCTCCTCAGCCCAAGTTCAATCGCAGCGGCATAGCGCAGGGAATCGTGTCGTTCGCCCTGGCGTCGCAGGACGGGCGCGACGTCGTACTCCGTCTCATAGACGCCGACCAGTTCATCAACGTCGCCGCGATCCACGGTATCGACCGCGTGAACAAGGTCGGTGAGGCCAAAGCCGTTCACCGAGACACCGAGTTTAATCTGTGCCTCGACCTTGTCACCTTCCGTCACGGCGACATCGCGCATGTTGTCGCCGAACCTCGCAACCTTCAAGCTTCCGGCCTCAGCCCAACCAAGACATGCCCTGGCCCACCTCCCTATTCGTGTCGCGACCACCGGGTCGGATGCATGACCGGACACGGTGACACGGTTCATTCGAAGACGAGTCTCCATGAACGCGAACTCACGATCTCCGTGAGCCGCCTGATTCAGATTCATGTAGTCCATGTCGATGGTCGACCACGGGAGCTCCAGCGACGCCTGTGTATGAAGGTGGAGAAGTGGCTTGGCGAGCGAGGTGAGCCCACCGATCCACGCCTTCGCGGGCGAAAAGGTATGCATCCACGTGATGACACCTATACAGGCGTCATCGAAGGTCGCATCCAGGCAGGCTCGGCGGATCGCATCAGCACCCGTAAGTACCGGCTTCCAGACGATGTCGATGGGTATTTCGCCGGACGCATTCAGTCGTTGCACAACCACCTGCGACTGTGCCGCCACCTGCGTCAGTACATCCGGTCCGTAGAGCTCTTGGCTCCCGGTGAGGAACCACACTTGCCGAGTGTGCACCTTCATGACGGTCCCTGCCCGTAGTGATGGGTGTATCGATCGTGCAGCCTGTCGATGTCCTCCGTGGAAAGCGGGGTTACGGGGCCTAACTGGCGAGCTAGGTGCACCGTCCGCGCCACGTCCTCGCACATCACCGCAGCCTTGACCGCTTCGATCGCCGTCGCTCCGATCGTGAACACTCCGTGGCTTCGCATGAGCACCGCAGGGGATCTGTGACCGCGCAAGGTGGAGACGATTCCCCGACCAATCTCCTCATCGCCGATGAGCGCGAAGGGACCCAGCGGGATCTCCCCACCGAACTCATCGCCCATCGCCGTAAGCACGCACGGGATCGCCTCCCCCGCCGCGGCCCACGCGGTGGCGTACGTCGAGTGAGTGTGCACCACCCCGCCGACGTTGGGCATCTCGCGATAAACGTAGGCATGCGTGGCAGTGTCACTTGACGGCTTGAGCGAGCCTTCTACGACGCTTCCATCAAGTGCGCAGACAACCATCGACTCCGCGGAGAGTTCGGAGTAGCGCAGGCCGCTCGGCTTGATGACGAAGAAATCCTCACCAGGCACCCGGGCAGAGATATTGCCAGAAGTCCAAGCCACCAGGCCATTGGCTGCCAGCTCGGCATGTAATGCCACGAGGTCCTCGCGCAAGCGCGCAATAGGCGTCACGGCGCCATAACCTCGTGTCTCATTTGCTGAAGCCGCATCATGACATCGTTTCCTTCACGTCCGAAGTAGTCGTGCAACTGCAGGTACTCGTCATACAGGCGCGAGTAGGCGCGGTGCCTGTCGGGATCCGGTTCGAATACTCGATCATCAAGACGACCCATCGAGGCGGCGGCGGAACGGACGTCGCTATACGCGCCCGCGGCCACGGCGGCGTGGATTGCCGAACCCAGTGCTGGCCCCTGCCCTGAGGCCACGCAGCGGATCGGGAGTCCCAAAACGTCGGCGTAGAGCTGAATCAGCCAAGGGTTGCGCGTCAGGCCCCCGGCTGCGATGAACTCTTCCACCGGGACCCCGGACTGTTCGAACGTCTCCACGATGACCCGGGTACCAAAGGCAGTAGATTCAACCAGCGCGCGATAGATGTCCTCGGGCGGAGTGTCCAACGTCAATCCGACAATCACTCCCGACAGCGAGTGGTTGACGAGCACTGACCTATTGCCGCTGTGCCAGTCCAGCGCAACCAGTCCATGCCCACCCACCGGCTTGCGATCGGCAAGGTGTGCAAGATGCTCATGGATATCAATCCCGGCTCGCTCCGCCTCCTCTGTCGTATCGGCGCCCAGGTACCTGTCGACAAACCAACCGAAGATGTCTCCTACGCCAGACTGACCCGCCTCGTAGCCCCACAAGCCCTGAACGATTCCGCCATCGACGACACCGCACATCCCGGGCACCTCTGCAAGATGGTCGCCGTTCATCACGAGGCAGGTGGACGTTCCCATGATGGCGACCATGCGCCCCGGCTCGGTGGCGGTAGCCGCAGCAGCGGTCACATGGGCGTCCACGTTGCCGACGCACACCGGAAGACCTACCGGTAGCCCCATCAGTGCCGCCATTTCCTCCGTCAAATCGCCAGCCTTGGCCCCCAGCCCACCGATGGAGCCGCTGAGTTTCTCCTCGGCAAAGGAGGCGAAACCAGCATTGAGAGCCCCGAGGTACGACCGCGAGGGATAGAGCCCGTCCTGGAAGACGCCTTTATACCCCGCCGTGCACGGGTTTTTGATAAATTCCCCGGTCAATTGCCAAACGATCCAGTCCGCGGCCTCAACCCAAAGTTCAGTCGCCGCGTACACCTCAGGATCCTCCTCAAGGACCTGAAGCGCCTTTGCGAACTGCCATTCCGCCGAGATCGCGCCGCCGTACCGAGCCAGCCACGACTCTCCGCGCTCGGCGGCAATTCGGTTAATTTGGTCGGCCTGCCCCTGTGCAGCATGGTGCTTCCAGAGCTTGGGGAATGCGTGCGGACGATCGAGATAGCCCGCTTGCTCGCACAACGGGACGCCGCTTCGTGTCACAGGCAGAACCGTGCACGCGGTGAAGTCCGTGCCAATACCCACGACCTGATCGGCCGCAACGCCACTTGCGCGGAGCGCGTCAGGAACCGCGTGGGCTAGGACGTCGCGCCAGTCCTGCGGTACCTGCAGGGCCCACGATGGTGGGAGCAGCCGACCAGTCGGGAGCGCCTGAGTGAGAACCCCGTGACGATATGAGTGAATCGCGCTCCCGAGTTCCTGTCCATCAGCGACTGACACGATGACGGCGCGCCCCGAGAGCGTGCCGAAGTCGATACCAACTGCGACTGACCCTTGGAACATCGATCCCTCACCATCGGTCCAGACCCGCGTTTCCACACCATGAAGCATGGTGATGGCTGTTCGGGCAGATGTTAACGCAATCATCAGCAGGGAGCAAGGCTCGGAGCCTTCGCCAACAGACCGTTCGGCGTGGTCTAATCGACCAGAAGAGGGAGGAGCACGCTGCCATGAGCGATTCCAGATCAGGCAAGTCGGCCACACTCGTTGACGTAGCACGCCTTGCCGGTGTCTCTGCCATGACGGTGTCCCGAGTGCTCAACGACCGCGGGAACGTCAGCCGTGAGACTCGTCTGCGCGTAGAGCGGGCCATGGAGCAGGTGCGATACCGACCGAACGTGATGGCGCGCAGTCTTTCACTCGGTCGGTCTCAGACGATCGGCGTTGTCACGTACGACACCGCGCAATACGGGCCCGGCTCGGCGGTGCTGGGCATCGAGCGTGCCGCGCGCGAACGAGGCTACGGCGTCACGATCACGGCGATCGCACGCCCCGATCACGACGCGCTCCGCTCCGCCGTCCTCTCGCTCGACGACCGCATGGTGGACGGCATGGTGGTGATCGCGCCGTTCACCGCCATGGCCGGCGCCCTTCGCGACCTTGGCCGTGGCACACCTGTTGTGGCAGCAGAAGCCGCACACCAGGGCGAGGTTCCTATCGTCGGCATCGACCAAGGTCTCGGAGCTCGGCTTGCCACCCGCCACCTCCTCGGGTTCGGCCACCGGACCGTGCACCACATCGCCGGGCCCATTGAATGGATCGAAAGTCGGCTGCGGTCCGATGGCTGGCGCGCGGAACTCGCTGATGCTGGGGCCGCAGTACCTGCGCCACTTGGCGGAGACTGGACGGCTCGGGCTGGGTACGACGCAGGGATGCGACTCGCCGACGACAATTCCGTGACCGCAGTCTTCGTCGCAAACGACCAGATGGGGTTAGGTCTTCTCCACGCCTTGCACGAGCGAGGGGTGCGGGTTCCGCAGGACATGAGTGTCGTGGGCTTTGATGACACACCGGAGTCCGCGTACTTCCTCCCTGCGCTTTCAACAGTGCGGCAGGACTTCGCGCGACTCGGGGAGGTCGCCGTGGAACTGCTCGATCGACTGGTGACCGACGATGACTTCGTCGCCGATGACAAGTTGCTAATCCCGCCGTCATTGGTGGTGCGGGCTAGTAGCGGGCCGGCACCCTCCTGAACTGCAGATGATTGCGGTAACATGCTGGGAGCGAGCAACACCTGCCGGAGACCACTCCCCCGCAAATCGCCCCCTAGCCGAGGAGCACAACCGATGCCATTCACCACCCAGACCTCAGGAGTGACGCTGACGCTGCCGGGCGAGGTACTGCGCATCGAGGCTTGGGGCACCTCCACGATCCGCGTGCGAAGCAGTGTGAGCGGTGACGTGGTTCCTGTCACCGAAGGGCTCTCGGTCACCGAGCCGACCGAGGCAATCGTCACCGTCAACGGCAATATCGCCCGGGTGACGAGCGGCGCACTCACTGCCATCATCGAATCGCACGGCCGCGTGCGATTCGAGGGACTTGATGGCGCACTTGCCGGCGAGGTGGAATATGACCCGAACGAGCCACCCCTGCGACCACATCGGCTGTACCTCGACGATCATGACGGAGGGGTCTCGGTCGAGGCGACCTTCCAGGCATGGGATGACGAGCGCATCTACGGACTTGGCCAGCATTCGCTCGCGCGCCTAGACCTAAAGGGCTGCGTTATCGACCTGCTGCAGCGCAACAGCCACATCTCCATTCCCGCGATCATGTCGTCCCGTGGGTACGGCATGTTCTGGAACTCCGCCTCGGTCGGACGGGTCGAGTTCGCCGCCAACCACACGCGTTGGGTGGCTCAACGGGCATCAGGTATCGACTACTTCGTGTATGCCGGGCAGACACCGGCCGAGGTGCTGCGCCGCTATCACGAACTCACCGGCTTTCCGCGCCGCTTGCCAGAGTGGGCGACGGGCTACTGGCAGAGCAACAGTTACTACGTCTCACAGGACGAATTGCTGGCAGTGGCCCGCGAGCACCTTTCACGGGGGCTTCCCCTGTCAGCCATCTTCGTCGACTTCATGCACTGGACTCACCTTGGTGAATGGGAGTGGGACCGGGGCAATTGGCCCGACCCCGCCAGCATGGTGGCCGAACTTGCCGAAGCCGGCGTCCAGGTGATGGTCGCTGTATGGCCCCAAGTGAGCCCGCACAGCAAGCACTTTACTGAGCTTCGCGACCGTGGCCTCCTCGTGGATGGACCCGATGGGTCACACGCCGTGTTCTCCTTCGCCGATCGAGCCGAGCCCGCGGGGGTCGATCTCGCCCTCCTCGACCTGACTCACGCTGACGCTCGCCGCTTCTACTGGGAGCGTGTCCGCGAGAACTACTACGACATTGGTGTCCGAGCGTTCTGGCTTGATGCCTGCGAGCCCGAGTTAAGTGAGCCCGCGGGCACCCTGCGCGAAGCAGGAGCTCGTTTCGCACGCGGGCACGGGACCGAGTTCGCCGGCATGTTTCCCCTCTTCGACGCTCAGGCCATCCGCGATGGTCTCGACGAGATTGGCGACGTCGATTCGATGATTCTCGAGCGCTCCGCGTGGGCCGGAAGCCAGCGTTACGGGGTCACCGTCTGGTCCGGTGATATCCAGTCGACATGGGAATCACTTCGCACGCAGGTGGGTGCCGGCCTGAACATGATGGCGAGCGGTATGCCCTGGTGGACCACAGATATCGGCGGGTTCTTCGACGCCGACGTGGAGAGTGAGGACTACCGTGAACTGCTGGTGCGCTGGTTTCAATTCGCGACGTTCTGGCCGGTTGTCCGACTGCACGGAAATCGGCATCCCGACTTCTTCAACTCTGGGATCTTCTCCAGCGGCGGGCCCAACGAGGTCTGGTCGTTCGGAGACAAGGCGTACGAGGTGATGTCAGGCCTGCTGTTCTTCCGCGAGCGACTGCGCCCGTACGTGCAGCAGGTAATGGACCACACGACGACATCGGGCCTTCCGCCTGTTCGTCCATTGTGGTTTCAGAACCCCCATGACCCCGTCGCGGTTCAAGTCGACGACCAATTCCTCCTCGGCGATGATCTCCTGATCGCGCCGGTACTGCAGCGAGGGGCGAGCAGTCGCAAGGTTTACCTTCCCGCCGATGCACGTTGGCGCGACGCTTGGACGGGCGCCGTACACGCCGGCGGCGGATGGATCACCGTCGAGGCACCACTTCACATCGTGCCCCTGCTCATACGAGACGGGAGTGACCTGACAATCGAAAGTTCGTGGTTCGAACGCTGACCACGATCGGCCCCCAGCTCATGATGCAGCGCGCAGGCGACGTACCGCGGGTACCAGGAGTGCGAGCGGCGGTGTCGCCGCAAAGGCGGCTGCAAGCCACAAGACATTGGATACCCCGTAAACATCGACCAGCGGGCCGGCGACGGCGATCGCAATAGGCGACAACGCAAAGGATCCAAGCCAGTCGAAGGCCGACACTCGAGACAGGGAATCGTTCGGAATGTTTTGCTGCAGAGCGGTGTCCCACAGAACTGAGAACATATCGAGGGAGATTCCCGCAACCAGCGCCGCAATCACGATGACCGTGATCGACATTGGCCGAGCGAGAGCAAGGAACGGCAATGAGAACAGTCCCAGCGCGATCATTGCAGGCACGAGAGGGCGTTTGGGTCGCACACGGCCCGCGATCACCGCTCCGATCACCGTTCCCACCGCCAGGGCCGAGGTGATCACGGCCCACGAACTCGCACCGTTCAGTGCCGTCACTGCCTGCAAGGGACCAAGAACCCCCATTGCCGCACTGGCACCAATATTGGAAAGGGTCCCCGCTACCACGACGGCGACCACCCACTTGCGCGCCGTGAACGCAGTCCATCCCTCGCGAAAGTCAGTGAAAGGATGGGAATCCCCTTGGCGATCAACCACGAATCTGGGGTGAACCAGAGCGACGAAGACACTTGCGATCAGCGCGGCTATGCCGGCCGACCCGATGGCCACGCCCGGGCCGACCACCGCGACGATCACTCCTCCGGCCGCGGTTCCAAGAATGCGCGCGATATTGACCGACAGTCTCAGCAGAGAGTTGACTGACTGCAGGATCTCGAGTTGGGCGACCTGGGGAACGAATCCGGTGAAGGCGGGATAGAAGAAGCCTCCTGCCCCACCGCCGATCGCTGCGAGTACAGCCAGCGTGGCTACAGTGGCGTGACCAGAGATCACAAGGGCGCCCGAGAGTAGCGACACCGCGCCGACCACCAACTCGGCGACGATCATGATGAGTCGCCGGGACATTCGGTCGGCGACGACACCGCCAGGCAGCAGGCAGGCCACCTGCCCAACCACCGAGGACGCCACAACGATGCCCAATGCCGAAGGCGTCGCGCCCTCAATCGACAGTACGCTGAAGGCAAGTGCCGTCGGAAGCAGGCTCGCGCCGAGAATGGCCCAAAACCTAGCGAGAGCAAGCGAGCGAACATCTCGGTCCGCTAGCAGGGCCATCCACTGGGCCCCTCGCCCGCTAGCAGTGGTCACTGTGCAACCGATTGACGCCCGGACTCACGTCGTTGTCGAAACAAGGCCCTGATCAAGAGTCACGCTCGGGCTCCCGACAACGTCGGTCGCGACAACGAACGTTGCTCCCGCCAGCGGTTCACGTTCAAGATCGCGTTTGGTCATTTGGTAGGCGGCGGTCGTCACGTAAAGGTCGGACAGGCTTGGACCCCCGAAACATGCGCTGGCTACCTGGCGCACCGGAAGTTCGACCACCTCCATCAACAGCCCGTCAGGTGAGTACCGTCGAACGGCCCCTCCACCCCACAGTGCCACCCATACGCAACCCTCAGAATCAACGGTGAGTCCATCGGGTGACCCAGCACCGTCCTCGATCGTTACCCAGGTGCGCCGGTCAGTTGCTGCCCCAGTCTCGACGTCGTAGTCGAAAATGTCGATGCGTGAGGTAGCGCTGTCGACGAAGTACATGATGGCGGTATCGGGGCTCCAGCCCATTCCGTTGGCGATGGTGCAGCCGGTTTCCACTGGCGTCGGACCAGTCAGATCGAATCGGTACAGGGTCGAGGCACCCGGCGAAAAGTCGTACGCCATCGTGCCGGCCCACAGCCGACCGAGCGGATCACACTTGGCATCGTTCATGCGAACACGCGTGTCGTGAGCCTCGACCGGCACGAGCAACGAGGTGGTGTCGTCGCCCCAAGAGTAGGTGTGGACACCGTTCTCCAGGGCGAGGAATAGTCCACCCTGCCGCCCCGGAATGGCCGCACCCATGGGGAGACCAACGAGTCGACGCTCGACTTCGCCACTCGCCGCCTCCAACCGGTATAGGGCACCGGGCGTGACGTCCACAAACCAGAGAATGCCCTCGCGACCATCCCACACCGGTCCCTCGCCGACATCAGCTCGCACATGCGCAGCAACTTCCCACGTTCTGCTGGTCAACGTTGCACCCTCGCACTTCCTCCAGCAGCAAGCCGCTCGACCTCGTCGCGACTGGCCATCGAGGTGTCACCCGGAGTCGTCATGGCGAGCGCACCGTGCGCGGCACCGAGCTCGACCGCCTGCTGGAGTGTTCGTCCGTCAAGTAGCCCGAACACGAGGCCGGAGGCGAAACTGTCTCCGCCACCCACTCGGTCCAAAATCTGAAGGGCCCGACGATCCTGGGCGCGCGAAAACCCCGAACTCCTCGACCATGCGACCGCGCCCCAGTCGTTCTCGCACGCCGAGTGAACTTCACGCAATGTGGTTGCCACGACTGCAAGCTCACCGTACGTATGTGCCACGGACTCAATCATTGCCTCGAAGTTTGCAGGATCCAGACCGGTGAGTCCGTCGGTCGCACCTGCGACATCGAATCCGAGTGCGGCCGTGAAGTCCTCCTCGTTGCCGAAGAGCACATCAACAAGGCGCACAAGTCGCTGGTTGACGTCACGCGCACGCTCCTTCCCTCCCTGATCGCGCCAGATGCTAGGCCGGTAGTTCAGGTCGTAGGAGACGACGGTGCCGTGGATCCGTGCCGCCGTCATCGCCGCTTCGGCCACGTTCGCGGTAGTAGCGGAAAGCCCAGCGAAGATCCCTCCGGTGTGCAGCCAGCGCACTCCTTCATCCCCGAACAGGACGTCCCAGTCGACATCGTCCACCGCCAGCGCAGCCGTTGCACTGTGGGCCCGATCCGAGACACCGACAGCCCCTCGCACCCCAAATCCGCGCTCAGTGAAATTCATCGGGTTGCGGTTCATTCGACCGATGCCATCGGATTTCTTCCAGACGATATGCGAGGTGTCGACCCCACCCTGCAGAATCAGATCCTCAAGAAGGAGCCCGACCTCGTTGTCACCCAAAGCGGTGACGACGGAGGTTCGTTGCCCGAAGGCACGGCGCAGCCCACGTGCGACGTTGTATTCACCCCCGCCCTCGGACACCTTGAACGATCGCGCCGTTCGTACGCGCCCCTCACCCGGGTCGAGCCTCAGCATCACCTCACCGAGCGCGACGGCGTCCCAGCGACACTCCGCTTTCGGTCGTAGTTGGAGGCCATTCATGTGGCAGTCACACGAAGGGCGGCCGCGCGACGCGCAAGTTCCGTGATGGAGTCCCAGTCACGTGCGGACAAAAGCGATGCTGGCGCGATCCAACTTCCACCGACAGCAACGACAGATGGCAGGTGTAGGTAGTCCAGCGCATCGACAACGCTGACCCCACCGGTGGGCATAAACAACTGGTCCGGCCATACGGCCGCAAGCGCTGTCAAATACGACGGTCCCCCGAGATGAGCCGCGGGAAAGAGTTTGACTGCAGCGACACCCAGTTCACGCGCGGCCATCACCTCCGTTGGTGTGGCGACCCCGGGGATCACCGGGATACCAGCGTCCTGGCAGTAGCGAACCGCCCCCTCGTTCAGCCCCGGCGAAACAACGAAGGAAGCCCCTGCATCGATCGCGGCAGCGGCGCTCGCAACACTCGTCACCGTGCCGGCGCCGATCTCCGCGCCAAGCCCCTGAGCCGCCCGGATGGCATCCAGACCCGCAGCGGAACGCAAGGTGATCTCAACGAAGGGCAATCCACCCTCAACGAGTGCTCCCACGAGGTCGGGGGCCAGGGCCGGATCCGTCACGGTCACCACAGGGACCACACCCGCAACTCGAAGCCGATTCAGGAAGTTCTCATCCGCAGCGCCCCAAGTTCCCGAACCCATGTGTGACTCCTTGAATCTCGGCATTTCTAGCGGTGTCTCAAAGATAGTACGTATGCTGATTTGCCACAACGTCGGCTCTCCCGCTCACTTCGGCGATACTGTGGCGCTCTGGTCACGAGGTGGGGAGACGTTCACGATGGCAATGAAGGGACCGATGTGGGTACCGGTCATGCAGGAACTGCTCGACCGAATCGTGAGCGGAACCTACCCCGTCGGCGGCGTTTTGCCATCCGAAAGCCAACTCGGCGCGGAGTTCGATGTGTCACGGACCGTCCTTCGAGAGAGCGTCAAAGTCTTGACCGAAAAGGGCCTGGTCAGCACCTGGCGGGGCCGCGGCACGATCGTTGAGCCAGCCTCCCACTGGCGAACGTTTGACCCCGATCTCCTCGCTGCACGTTTGCGTCACCCCGGCGGTGAGGACGTCATCCGCGAGTTACTCATTCTCCGCAAGGGGATCGAACCCGTCTTAGCATCGATGGCCGCCCTCCAAGCCAATGATGGAGACCGCTCTCGACTGCAGTCGCGGTTCGACGATCTCGATCGGTGGAAAGATGACCCTGAGTCCTACGTGATGGCTGATGGGGACTTCCACGCTGAGATCGCGACTATCTCCGGCGTGGCGATTGCGTGCGACCTCTTTGACCTGATGGCCGAGCCGTTCGCGCTTGCACGACGCGGCACTGCCCTCATCACCGGCGGTCTGCAGGCGGCGCACCTGCAGCATCACCGCGTGTTCACCTGCATCATGGCCCGCGATGCCACCGGTGCCAGCGCTGCAATGTACGAACACATGCAGTCGGCCCAAGACCGGCTTGACCAACTTCAATGGTCGAACGACCGGCTCTCACTGCCGACCGAACCGCCTTGGACCACAACGCCACGTCAGAAGGACTGACCCACTAACATCATATGTATTATCGATGGTGAGGGAGGACTCATGGCTTGGACCGATCTGCCGCCTAAAGAGTTACGGCAGTTCCGCAGCGAGATCACCCCGGCGCCCGATGTGCGTCAATTCTGGTCGGCTCGCCTCTCGGAGGCCAGAAGCCTCGCCACCGAGACCGTCGTAGGTCACGTCGACTCACCCCTCACTCAGATTCGCGTTCAAGATATCGAGTTCAGCGGCGCGGAGGGGCATCGCATCAAGGGTTGGGTCCTCACCCCGATCGGCATCGATGGCCCACTGCCCTGCCTAGTGCAGTACATCGGATACGGCGGAGGACGCAGCCTGCACCACGAGTGGACCCTGTGGCCTTCAGCGGGGTGGGCCACGCTCATCATGGACACGCGCGGACAGGGCTGGTCTGACACACCCGATCCCGGGTACGCGGCAAACCCGCAGGAGCTCGGATTCGTCACGCGCGGAATCCTTGACCCGCTGACGAGCTACTACACGCGCGTGTTCATCGACGCCGCTCGAGCGGTCGATGTCGCCCGTGCCCTGCCGTTCATCGATCCGGCACGGGTGGCGGTGGGCGGTGGCAGCCAAGGCGGCGCCATCACCATCGCTGCCTCGGCACTTGTCCCCGACGTGATCGGTTCCCTCGTCGGGGTCCCCTTCTGGTGCGACGTCGAGCGCGCGTGCACGCTGGTCGACACAATTCCTTACAAGGAGCTGGCCAACTACCTCAAGGCTCGCCCCTACGACCTCGATGCCGTTCGACATACCCTTTCGTATCTGGACGGCACGGTGCTCGCGGGAATGGCCACCGCCCCCGCGCTTTTCGAGATCGGCCTGATGGACGACATCTGTCCTCCGTCCACGTGTTACGCCGCTTTCAACGCGTGGGCCGGCCCCAAGGAGGTCCGGGAGTACCCGTGGAGCGGCCACGGGGGTGGCGACTCACACCACACTCTCCTGCAGCTTGAATG
>CAMDKQ010000084.1 GCA_945901095.1 Bifidobacterium breve | reverse complement strand
GGTGCGCACCCGGCCACCGACATCATCGGAGGACTCAAGCACGATGACATCGACACCGTGGATTGCCAGCTGTCGCGCCGCCGAGAGGCCGGCGAGCCCGGCCCCCACGACGATGGCATCGACCGAATCGGCCACGGGCTACCGGCCGGCGCTCTGGTTGTGCTTCGCGCTCTCCAGCGCGGTGCGGATGGCGCTTGCGATCGTGGTGTCGCCCCAGGTGAACCCGGCCTGCTCGAGGACGGTGGGGATGACTCGGGCGCTCCCGAGCACCTCGGTCGAGAACTCACCGAGGACAGCCTTCAGTGCGAATGCGGGGGCAGGGAGCAGGGTCGGCCGGCCGAGCACCTGGCCCATCGCAGCGGTCACCTCGGCGTTGGTCGCGGGGTTTGGGGCGGTGAGATTCACTGGGCCGGCGACGGATTCGTTGGTGATGAGATAGTCGAGGGCGCGGACCTCGTCGGGTAGCGAGATCCACGACCAGTACTGGCGGCCCGAGCCGAGCTTGCCTCCGAGTCCCAGCTTGAAAAGGGGGAACATGCGAGCCCATGCCCCGCCCTCCTTTGCTACAACGAGTCCGGTGCGGGCATGGACGACGCGGATGCCGGCTTGCTCAGCAGGATCGGCCGTGGCCTCCCAGGCGCGGACGACGTCGGCGAGGAAGCCGGTGCCAGCGGGGTCGGTCTCGTCGACGCGACGATCGCCGGTCTCGCCGTACCAGCCGATCGCGGAGCCGGAGATGAGCACCTTCGGCGCGACGTCGAGTCGTGAGATGGCCGTGACGATCGTTCGCGTGCCATCGACGCGACTGTCGAGGATCTGCCGCTTGTAATCGTCGGTCCAGCGGTGATCGCCGACTCCGGCGCCCGCGAGATGCACGACGGCCTCGGTGCCCTGCAGTCCAGTGAGGTCGACAGTCCCGGCGGCGGGGTCCCAAGTGACCTCGTCGGGCGCGGTTGCTGGGCGGCGAACGAGTCGCACAACCTCGTGGTCCTGCGATCGAAGGTGAGGGACGAGTGCGGAGCCGATGAGCCCGGACGCTCCGGTGATAGCAATCTTCATGGCCCAAGCATCCCGCATCCGCCCCCGGGCACGCCATACGCACCTCGATTACGGACGAATAGCTGCGGGAGACCAGATGAGGTCGGCCGTGATCCGTGTTCCGGTCGATGAACGCTCACTCGCCCTTCGTACCGCGGATGGTTATGTCGACGGTGATCATCAATGCGGCGGCCACGATCACGGTAGGCAAGGTACCCCGGCAATGGATCGACCGGCGGATCAGGGACTTCAAGCGGTTCCTACACCGCTGGGAGCAGTGCCCGCGCGATTCTGGGGAACACCCGTTCACTTGTGAAGACGGGCCATTGATTCGCCGGATGGAACACCGCTGCCAATGGATCAGGCACGACGTATGCGCCATCGTCGTCCTACTCCTCGGCTGCGAACCTGACCCTTTGTGCTTGACGGTCGCGCGCTGACACCGTCACGGCAACGGTGACGACCGGCGCGGGCCCCTCGGACGCCGGTGCGGGGTAGCCTTGGCTAGTGTCGTTGGCATCGGTTGCGCAAGCAGCGCGCGACGTGCAGTCGATGCTGGACGGGGCGCTGCCCCCGGGTGAGGACCTGTGGCGATTCGGGGTCCTGCAACTCCTCGACGACTACGAGTCCCTAAAGCGACATCGGGGAGTCCAGGTGGCCTCCGAAGTGCTCGCCGTCGAGCCGCAACGCACCGGCCACTCGGGAGTTGACGCATCCTTCGCGGCCTTGACGTGCTGGCTGGCGGATCGTGACGGGTGGACGCCTTCCGTCTGGTCGCTGGATCCCTCTCGGGTCGCCAGGCCCTGGTGGTTCGTGTCCTCCTCGGCGTACGGTCGCGCCTGGGCCCTAGCCCAGTCCCCAGGGCAGTTCCGCATCCGCGGAGTGTTCATCACCGACACCGCACTCCTGCGCACATGACCGCCTTCGATGCGACGCGGACGACCCGCGACCTCGATGCCGTGTTCGCCCCAACCACCGAGGTTCGCGCCGCCGCCCGAAACGTCGCCGACCAGTTCGGACTGGCCGAGGACTGGCTCAACGACGCCGTGAAGGGGTTCGTCCCTCCGGGAGCCGACGCCGACCAGCGTGTCGTGTTCGAGTCGGCGCACCTGCGCGTCTGCGTCGCCGGCGCCGAGCACCTGCTGGCCATGAAGGTCGCCGCTGCCCGCGTCGAGCAGGATCGTGGTGACCTTGCCCACCTCGTCGAGGCACTCGGACTGAGAAGCGCTGACCCGGCGCCCGCCCCTCCACCGATCAGCCGCTGAGCCGATAGGCCAGAGCTGTTCGGGTGAGCCCGGTGGCATTTCACCTGAGTCAGATGCGCCTCGAATCCCGATGAGTTGTGCTCTCACGAGGGACTCGTCGGGATTCGGGGTGCGTCTCACCGAAACAGCGCTCGCTCGACGCACCGCGCATGCCCGGAAACAACCCATGGAACGACCACCCCGTACGAACCTAGTCGGCGGCTGGCGAGGCGAGGAGCGCACCGAGTTCGTCGTTCTGGCGGACGAACTCCTCGGGGCGACGACTTCTGAACTTCTCGAGGTTGCGCAGCTTCCATTGAAGAGCGGGCAGCTTTTCCAGACCCGCGAAGGGCAGGACATGCCAGGCGGGAGCGAGGGAGAAGAAGGACGAGAGGAACTCGCGCGCTTGTGGGGACATGCGCTGAAGAACGTCCCGACGGAGTCCACGCCTCACTTCGTCCAGCTGCTCGACCGAAGGGATAGGCCCGGAAGTCATCCCCATCAATGCAGAGGCGTAGAGATCTGCAACCGGCTTGTCGCGGCCTGCCAGTACCTCGTGTGGCGGGCGATTGTGACCGGCAAGGTAGACGGCAAATACATCGAGATCGTCGCTGGAGTAGCCGCCTTCTTGATCGCGTACCCAGACGTCGAACAGATCGCGCGGGTGCTGCCGGTCGAGCGCCGCAACAGCCTTGCCGGCATAGATCTCCGAGGTGGCAAGCAGGCGGGCAGTAACGCTGGTCGCGAACAGGTCCTGTGTGTCATCGCCGGTAAGGCGTCGAGGTGCGCGGACGCCCAGGCCAATGGATGCCGCCCGCTCGCGCACCCGTCGAGTTCGCTGCTGATGGATGCCAGCGCCTCATCGCGGGACAGCCCCAGGGGCAGGAACACCAAGTCCAAGTCGACCGACAGGCGGGAGACCGGTGCCATGAATAGGTTGATGGCCGTTCCGCCCTTGAGCGCGAAGGCCTCGGTGGCGAAGACGGGCGGCACCAGTCGAAGCAGGAGTTGCACCGCTCGCTGATAGTCGGCGATCAGCATGGCGGCAGCACCAACATCGAGCCGTCGTTCATGGTGCCGACCCAGCGTGAGTTACTGCCCGTCGGCAGCGTGCTGTGCCGCCGCAGGGCATCAACGTCGACGTTGCCCACGCGCTCACCCCATTGCAGGAACATCCGAACGGCCTTCACGCTCAAGCACCGCGACAGGAGCTGCCCCAGAACGGATGTTCGCAGGCCTGTCGTTGCCTCGAACAGATGCATCGCCTCCTCCATGTCTTGACCCTGCCCTGCATCGCGGAGCAGTTCAACAAGGGCGCGCTCCCGTGTGGATACTCGCACGCCAGCGGTCACGGCAGGAGGCGTAAAGATCCCAAGGTCGTCAACGTCGGGGGAGAAGAGCGCAGTCGAGCGATACCGGCTCGGGAACGCGTCCGCGAACCACTCTGGGAGGGGGCCAGGCTTGGCTCCCCAGAGGGTCAAACGTTCAGCGAACTCGACGTTGTGTCGGATTCCCTGCCAGGCCAAGGCGGTTCGACCAGCGACGTGAAGCCCTGGCACTCGCACCTGCAGCACCACCAGACTCTGGTCGCGGTTCAGCGGCGGCGACGGTAAGCGATACAGGCCCGGACCGAGGCGCACCAGCCAACCGGTGCGCGCATACTTGGCTGCCAGGTACGCCGAGACGCCGAAGGATTCAAGGTCGTGCAGGCTCAATGGGCGCCCCGGAACTGCCCCAGACACGAGATTCCTGATTATAGATCCGCCAGATATTGAACCCATGAGTCAAATAATAGCCAAATTGCTAAACATCCATGCTAGTCCACCCGTGGACGGCCATCGCCGGGGCAAGGTCGGGTCGGTGATGCCGGAGTAGATGCCGCGTAGGGCCTCAGACTTCGAGGTGTGCCGGATGCTGGGCGCGGGGCGATGCGGGCGCATCCTGGTGCACCAGTCTTCTTGCCCGCGCCCAGCGCTGTAACGGGTTTGCAGATTCGGTACCTGCCAGCCAGGGACCGAATAATGGGTCGCGGTGGCCGCGATGAGCCGCCAGTGAGCCTTCGGCAGGCATGCAGGACGTCGATATTCGCGTAGGCGTACGAGGGGAAGCGTCCGCCTGTGATGAGATCGAGAAGGGGGTCGTCCGCGGAGGACAGGGCTCGTTCGGTTTCGAGATCCAAGGTGCCATTGATCTCAGGGACCTTGCCCGGTGACAGGTGGGTGAAGTGGCGATCGATGATGTGCTGGGCGCCGCGCAGGGCTGGAGGCAATCCTGGCGAGGGGTCAGGGTCGAAGATGTTCGGGTTGATCGCGCGCTCTGCCGTCGTGCCCCGGTGGTACGGACGACGATGTCACCTACGCTCATCATTGTGGCCGCTGCTAGGGATCATTCCCGCCGAACCTTCCTCACCGGGGTCGCCGCAGGGGCCGGAGTCGTGGGCCTTGCTGGTGTCCTCCCGGTTCGGGCCAGCGCGGCCACGCTGGCGACCAAGCGTGCTGCGGTTGCACCTGCGCGCACCCTCATCGAGAGCGATCGGCAGGGCTTCAACCGCCGCTGGTTCGCTCCTAACCTGCAGCGCGTGTTCGTGCCGACCTCCGTTGATCAAGTCGAAGCGATCGTTGAGGAGGCGCTGACCGAGCACGGGAGAAATGTCAAGGTCACCTCCGGCCGCCACTGCTACTTGGACTTCGTTTACAACGATGGCACCGAGGCAATCATTGATATGTCGGCGCTCAATCAGGTCGGCTACGACGAGGAGAAGGAAGCATTCTTCGTTGACGCGGGGTGCGAAAACTGGACGGTGTATCGCACCCTGCTCAACGGCTACGGGCGAACCCTCCCCGCCGGGTCCTGCTACTCGGTCGGTGCCGGCGGCCACATCTCCGGCGGCGGGTACGGATTGCTCTCACGTCTGCACGGGCTGACGATCGATCACCTCTCGGCCGTCGACATCGTCACCTGGGATGCGAGGTCGAGCCGGGCGACGATGCGCCATGTGTCCGAGGCCAGCACAGATCCCCGCGAGCGTGATCTCTTCTGGGCCCTGCGCGGCGCGGGCGGCGGCAACTTCGGGGTCATCGTGCGTTACTACTTCGCCGACCCGCCCCCGGCCCCGCAGCATGCAGCCATTGCCACCCTGGCCTGGGACTGGGCAGACATGACCGTCGAGAGATTCACCGTGCTCCTCGCTGAGTACGCCGATCTCGTCGCAGACCTGCCCCGCACCGACTTCACGCTCCTCAAACTCAACCACGTATCGAACGGGCAGCTCGGGATGATTCTGCAGATGGCCGCCCCGACAGGGATGACTAGGCGGGAACACGAGAGGAGTGCTGAAAAGCGGGCGACGAGACTCCGCGCACGATTCGGCGCATTGGCGCGGGGGGTCCCGCTTCGCCGCCCGCTGGGCGGGCACCCGGGATTCATGAACTCCTTGCCGGCGCGGGAGAGTGAGGTGCGGCTCACCTACCTTGAGGCCCTGCAGACCCTCAACGGTAGCGGCCCGAATCAGTTCGGCGCGTACAAGTCTGCGTACATGAAGAAGGCCTTCCCTGCTGATCAGGCCGAGGCGATCCACCACTGGCTGCAAGTGACGCCGAGCGGACTTGCACCCGAACAAATGGCGCAGTCGCTACTGCAGGTTGACAGTTATGGCGGGGCCATTAATGAGCACTCTCCGCGGGCAACCGCGGTGCCGCAGCGATCATCAATCATGAAGCTCCAGTACCAGACATACTGGGACAACGACTCCGAGCCGGGCCAGATCCGCACCAGCCCTTACCAGCAGCAGTCAGCTGCGCACCTCGAATGGATCCGAGGAATGTATGGCGACGTCTACTCGGCCTACGGCGGCACCCCCGATCCAACCCAGGATCCGACCGGAACGGTCGATGGCTGCTATTACAACTATCCCGACATCGACTTGGGATCCCACCGCAAGGGCAATGCCGAGCAGGCCCTATGGCTGTACTTCCTCGGCAACCTTCGGCAGGGCCGCCGGAACCTCGTAGACGTGAAGGCGCAATGGGACCCGCAGAATTTTTTCCACCATGCGCAGTCAATCCCGGTGAAGTGATCCCCCGGATCGAGGGACGGGCAGCAGGGTTACTGCTCTGTCAGAGGCCGATTTCGGCCTCGAACGCCGCGCCCTCGAGCCGGTCCTTCATCGTCCCGAGGAAGCGCGCTGCGTCTGCCCCATCGACGAGTCGGTGGTCGTAGGAGAGCGCGAGGTAGACCATCGACCTGATGGCGATGACGTCCTGCCCAGAGGCGTCGGTGGCGACGATCGGACGCTTGACGACGGCACCAGTACCGAGGATCGCGACCTGCGGCTGGTTGATGATCGGGGTGTCGAACAGGGCCCCGCGGCTGCCGGTGTTCGTGACGGTGAACGTGCCGCCGCTCAGTTCATCGGGTGAAACCTTGTTCGTGCGGGTGCGGTCGGCGACGTCGGAAATTCGCTTGGCAAGTCCGGCGATATTGAGCTCACCGGCATCGCGAATGACCGGCACCAGCAGGCCGCGGTCGGTCTCGACGGCGATGCCGAGGTTCTCGGTGTCGTGGTAGGTGACGGTGCCGGCGGCCATATCGATCGAGGCGTTCACCTGTGGGAACTGCTTGAGGGCTTCGACCGACGCCTTGCAGAAGAAGGGAAGGAAGGAGAGCTTGACTCCCTCGCGGGCCTCGAAGTCGACCCTCACCTTCGACCGGAGTCGTGCGATCGCTGTGACGTCGACCTCAATGACGGTGGTGAGCTGAGCTGAGGTTTGGAGTGACTCGACCATGCGCTGGGCGATGACCTTGCGCAGGCGCGGCATCTGCTCGGTGCGGCCGCGCAGGGGCGAAGTGGCGGTTGCTGCAACGGTGGCGTGCGCCGGGGCAGGGGTTGATGTCACGGCGGGCGACGTTGTCGCGCCGGACTGGTCGGTGCGGGCAGCGGCAGCCGCGAGGACATCCTGCTTACGGACGCGTCCGCCGACCCCGGTGCCGGTCACGGTCGACAGGTCGATGCCCTCCTGGGCAGCGAGCCTGCGGACGAGTGGGGTGACATAGGCGTCAGCGTTGTCGGCCGGCTCGGGCGCAACGGCGGCTGGGACTTCTGCGGCTGGGGCCGGTGCTGAAACCGCCGGCGCGGCGGGTGCTGCTGGGGTTTCCGAAGGGGCAGTAGCCCCGGTGGCGATGAGGCCGAGTTCGGTGCCGACCGGGACGGTGGAGTCCTCGGCGACGTTGATCGCGACGAGGGTGCCCGATGCAGGCGCAGGGATCTCAGTGTCGACCTTGTCGGTCGAGATCTCCAAGATTGGCTCATCGGCCGCGACGGCATCGCCGACCTGCTTAAGCCAGCGGGTGACCGTGCCCTCGGTGACGCTCTCGCCGAGGGCGGGCAGCGTGATGGCGACTGTCGTTCCCGTGGGTGCAGGTGCGGAAGGTGCGGCGGTGACGGGTTCGGGTTCGACGTCTGCGGTTCCCTCGGCGGCGGCTTCAGCGGGCGGCGCGGGGCTGACAGCTGAGTCGCCGGCTGACTCACTGGCCTCGCCGATGATGGCAAGTTCAGCGCCGACGGCGATGGTCTCGTCCTCGCCCACCCGAATCGCGAGGAGCACTCCGGATGCTGGGGAGGGGATCTCGGTGTCGACCTTGTCGGTTGAGATCTCAACGAGTGGCTCGTCGGCGGCGACGGTGTCGCCGACCTGCTTGAGCCAGCGGGTGACTGTGCCCTCGGTGACGCTCTCACCCAGCGCGGGCATCGTAACGGAGACCGACATGTCCTGGTCCACTCCTTCTGTTCCGGTCGGCCGGTTGGCCGCATCGAGCCTTGCAGTGCCGGCCTGTGGGCCTGCGGGTTGTGCGTGCGGGTTACGCGTGAGCGTGCAGCGGCTTGCCGGCGAGCGCGAGATGAGCCTCGCCCATCGCCTCGTTCTGGGTGGGGTGCGCGTGGATGAGGGTTGCGACGTCCTCCGGGTGGGCCTCCCAGTTCACGATGAGTTGGGCCTCACCGATCTGCTCACCGACGCGAGAGCCCACCATGTGAATTCCGACGACCGGGCCGTCCTTCACCCGTACGAGTTTGATGAACCCGGCCGTGCCGAGGATCTGGCTCTTACCGTTACCCCCGAGGTTGTACTCGTAGGCGGTCACCTTGTCGTCACCGTGCAGGGCACGAGCCTCGGCCTCGCTTAGCCCAACGCTGGCGACCTCGGGCTCGCAGTAGGTGACCTTCGGGATGTTGATGTCGGGGATGACGACCGGGTTCAGGCCGGCGATCTCCTCGGCGACGAAGATGCCGTGCTGGAAACCGCGATGGGCGAGTTGCAGGCCAGGGGTGATGTCGCCAACTGCGAACACGTTCGCCACGTTCGTGCGCAGCCGCTCGTCCACGAGCACCCAGCCCCGCTCCATGGCAATGCCCTGCTCCTCGAATCCCATGCCGCTGGCACTCGGTCCGCGGCCGACAGCGACGAGCAGGATGTCGGCTTCGAAGGTCTTGCCGTCCTCGAGCACGATTTGCACTCCGGTGTCGCTCTGGGTCGCAGAGGCGAACCGGACTCCGAGCGACAGGTTGATGCCGCGCTTGCGGTAGGCGCGCTCAAGGGCCTTCGAGCAGGCGATGTCTTCATTCGGCACGAGATTGGGCAGCGCCTCGACGATGGTGACCTGCGCTCCGAAGGATCGCCAGACGCTCGCGAACTCGACGCCAATCACCCCGCCGCCAAGCACGATCACGCTCTTCGGGACGTAGTCGAGGTTAAGGGCCTGGTCTGAGGTCATGATCCGACCGTCGATGTCGAGGCCAGGCAGCGACCGCGCGTAGGAGCCGGTCGCGAGAACGACATTGGTGCCGGTGTACTGCTCACCGCCCACCTCGACGGTGTTCGGGGCGACAAGGCGGCCCTCGCCTTCGACGTAGGTGACATTGCGGCTCTTGACGAGGCCTTGGAGGCCCTTGTAGAGCCTGCCGACGACGCCGTCGCGATACTCGTTGACCTTCACCATGTCAATGCCGTGAAGCGTTGTGTTCACCCCGAAGTTGGCACTTTCGCGCGAGCTATCGGCGATCTCTGCGGCATGGAGGAGCGCCTTGGTCGGGATACACCCGCGGTGCAGGCAGGTGCCGCCGAGTTTGTCCTTGTCGATGAGGATGACGGACATCCCCAGTTCACTCGCCCGTAGGGCGCAGGCGTAGCCTCCGCTTCCACCACCGAGGATGACGAGGTCTGCACTGGGCACGGACGGCTCCTTCTTACGATCGCGAGGATGTGTTGGGTCCTATCCTGCCTCAATTGTCTGAGCGATCCGAACGAAGGTGCGCACCGCAGCGCCGGTGCCTCCTTTTGGGAGGTAGCCGTATGCGCCCTTCTCGTTGAAGGCAGGCCCGGCAATATCGAGGTGGACCCACGGCTGACCCTCGGGGATGAACGTCGATAGGAAGACTCCGGCCGAGAGCATGCCGCCCATACGGTCACCGATGTTCGCGATGTCGGCGGTTGAGGAGTCGAGGGAGGCCCGGAGATCCTCCGGGAGCGGCATCGGCCACATCGATTCACCGGCCGCCGCCGCCGCCGCGCAGACCTGATCGCGGGCGTCGTCGTCATTCGACATGACGCCTGAGACGCGTCGGCCGAGCGCGACGCTCTGGGCGCCGGTGAGCGTTGCCACGTCGATGAGGAGGTCTGGCTTCTCCTTGACGGCCATACCCAGAGCGTCGGCGAGGACGAGGCGACCCTCCGCATCGGTGTTGAGGACCTCGACGGTCGTGCCGTCGAACATTGTGATGACGTCGCCGGGGCGCTGGGCGGTGCTGCTCGGCATGTTTTCTGCGATAGCGAGCCAGCCGGTGACCTTGACCAAGATGCCGAGGGTTGCGATGGCCTGAATGGCGCCGATGACTGCAGCCGCTCCGGCCATATCACCCTTCATCTCATCCATGTTCGCAGCGGGCTTGATCGAGATGCCGCCGGTATCGAAGGTGATGCCCTTGCCGACGAGAGCGAGGTGGCGTGTCGCACCGCGTGGTGTGTAGACGAGTTTCACGAGCCTCGGCGGGTTCGATGAGCCCTGGCCGACGCCGAGGATGCCGCCACAGCCTGCTCGCTTGAGGGCCGGGACGTCCCAGATGGTGACCTTCACCGGCAGTGCTGAGACAGCATCGGTCGCGGCCTTCGCGAGGGCGACAGGGGGGAGGGCATTGGGTGGGGTGTTCACGAGATCGCGGGTGAGGTTCATGGCATCGGCGATGACGTTCACCTCATTCGCGATCCGGCGCTCGGTCGCGCTCACTGAACGGGGCACGAGCAGCAGGATGCTTGCTGCTGGCTGGGCGCCCTTGGGCTTCTTGGATTTGAAGGTTGTGAATTCGTAGGTGGCCAGCCGGGACCCGGTTGCAATTGCCCGGAAGTTGGCGTCGTCCTTTGGGACGACGATGGCGACCTTCGCTCGGCCAGTGAGGGCGCGCATCGCATTGCCGTACGCGCGGCGCACGGCCTCGTCATCCTCCTGCTTCTTTGCATCACCGAGGCCGACCGCGACGATGAGGGTGGCCTTGATTCCGGAGCCGCCGGGGATGTTCGTGATGTCACCGGACTTGCCTGACGCGCCCACCGCCTCGAGCGCCTCAACGATGCGCGTCTGCTGGGCCGCGCTGAACCCCTGCGAGATTAGGGTGACGCTCTTGCCCTTTCCCGGGGCGATCGCGACGACGAGTGCGTCGCAGATGGTGGAGGCGGGGGCGGTTGCGGTTGCGGTCACGGTCATGCGCAAAGAGTAGCGACGGGTGGGTACCCTGCCGCCTGCCGAGGCGCTACCGTCAGGCAGTGACCACCACGGAACTCAAGCGCACGCCACTGTTCGAGCGGCACCAGGCAGCCGGTGCCAAGACCGCGGACTTCGGCGGTTGGGACATGCCCATCGAGTTCACGGGCGTGATCGCGGAGCACACTGCGGTTCGAAACGCTGTCGGGATCTTTGACGTCTCCCATATGGGCAAGCTTGCTGTGTATGGCGATGGAGCAGTTGCTTTCCTCAACTCGTTGCTGGCCAACGACCTCGATCGCGTAGCAGCGGGTCAGGCGCAGTACTCGATGCTGTGCAACAACGACGGCGGTGTCATCGATGACCTCATCGTTTACCGCTGGTCGGATGACGGTGCGTATGTGATCCCGAACGCATCGAATGCGGCCATCGTGGCGTCAGTCCTGCAGAGTTCTGCACCCGAGGGCATCACGATTGACGACCAGCACCTGACGCACGGCATCATCGCGGTCCAGGGGCCGCGTAGCATCGATGTTCTCGCCAGCCTCGGGTTCCCGGTCGATCACGACTACATGAGCATGGCCCGCGCCGACTTCGCTGACTCGCCGGTCATCGTGTGCCGCACCGGCTACACGGGGGAGCACGGCTATGAGCTTGTCGCCCCGGCGGCGGTACTCGGTGATCTGTGGGACGCACTGCTCCCGCGCGTGGCCTCCGTGGGGGGCCTGCCCGCCGGCCTCGGAGCGCGCGACACCCTGCGGACTGAGATGGGATATCCGCTGCACGGACAAGACATCAGCCCGACGATCACGCCGGTCGAGGCGGGCCTCGGCTGGGCCATCGGCTGGGCTAAACCGAAGTTCGCCGGCCGAGATGCGCTCCTCAATCAAAGGGCAACTGGTCCGCGTCGTCAGCTGCGCGGACTGCTCAGCCTTGATCGCGGCATCCCGCGCCCGCACATGCAGGTGCATGCTGTCGCGGACATTGTCCTCGCCGGGGTCATCGTGGGGGAGATAACGAGTGGCACCTTCTCGCCAACCTTGAAGAAAGGCATCGCTCTGGCGCTCCTTGACTCCTCGGTCGCCGTCGGCGACGAGGTCGCGGTCGATGTGCGCGGACGAGAGTCGCGCTTCACCGTCGTGAAGCCGCCATTCGTGCAGCCGTCGACCCGGTAGCCGACCAGCTGGCCAATGTTGCCGATCAGTTGATGAGCGGGAAAAAGTTGTCAGGCTTGGCGACTCGAGGTCACTGGTTCGGCCGATACCGCACGCCCGCGAATCCTGTGGCATTGAATGCAGCGGCCCATCGCTGGGCGAATCCGTATGGAACGG
>CAMDKQ010000083.1 GCA_945901095.1 Bifidobacterium breve | reverse complement strand
CCCTCCGCTGAACGCCAGAAGTGCAGGCGACGGGCCGAAGGGGTGCCCGTCTGAAGCGCGACACGCCAGCAGGTCGCGCCATCGCGCCGCACGGGAGCATCGTCTCCTCCAGAGCCCGATCTCAAGGCGTGCATGAGCCGACTTGGGTTCGACTCCGCCAACCCGGTGAGCACCTCGACGACGACCCCTGCAACCTTGACCACCGAGACGCCCTCGATGCTCGTGAGCGAGTCGAGGAAATCAGGACCGATCCAATAGGCCACAAGTGGCCGGGTCGATTTCTCTCCCGCGGGGATCCGGCGCACCCAGTCCGAGTAGACCTGCCACCGGAACTCGTCCTCCGGGTCAGCGAACGCCTCGGCCGCGGGCTGCACGGCCTCGCTGCGCTCCCGGATGAGCGCTGACCGATGACGGGTCTTCAGCCGAGTGAGTTCCCGCTCCTGTCGCTCGCTCCGCTGCCGTAGTGCGGCCACATCGGCCTCGATCCTCAGTAGTTCAGCGGTCATGAGACGGATCCGCTCCTCAGCGAACATCGCTCGACTCGCGTGGGCAGTCGCGCTGGCCTTCGCGGCGTCGAGGCTGAGGCTCAAGTTCTGAATGACGCCCGATCCTGACCGGCTTGCCACCGCCGCGACACTGGCGGCATCCGGTGGCCGGCGCGCACCATGCCGCAAGTCGAGTGGAGTCGGGGGAAGCGCGAGCGGAGCAGGAGACGGTGCCACGACGAGCGCGCCGAAGACCTCCGCCGAGATGGCCGAGTCTGTCGGTGCAGGCTCCTCCTCCGCCTCAGGATCAACCGGCGGCCAGACAAGCCATGCGGGACCCCCTGCCCAAATAGAGAGTGCAGGCCGGGTGGCGTCACCTTCCGAGACGTCACGCATCGACAGCTCGATCGTGCCTTCAGCGGTGAACACCACTCGGGCGAGCACGACCTCATCGGCTGAGAGCAGATCGCACAGGTCATCCGCCGGACTGCCCGTCACCTGCTCGCGCAGAATGGTGACACACCAACCGGGCAGGAGTTCAACTGTGCACGATGACAATTCAACGCTCGTCACGAATACCGGGAGGACATCTTCGGCGTGCAACTCCGTCAGCCGTTCTGCCACCGGCGGCACATGGTCGGACACATCGAAAAGACGACTCTCGGGGAAGTACTCGCCTTGGATGGTCATGCCCTTGATGAAGATTCGAGGTGCAGCCACCCCCGGGAAGATCTTGGCCGACTTGATCGCGCCGTAGCGGCTATCTGGCAACTGCACGATGACTTCCGTGTCGGTCGGAGTCCCTTGCACGATGGCGTGGGCGAGCGATGATCGCCCAGATTCCGAGACGGTGCCGTAGCCGGCCCGGGCAGCGGCCGAGAATGCGTCACCGATCAATCGGGTGGTTGCCCTGACGGCCTCTTGGGCGGAGGAGGCAAATCGCAGGGGCGAACGGGCGAGGTTGTCCATCCAATCAAGGCCCACCGGGTAGACACGTCCGGCGCCCCCATAGACCTCTGTGCCCGGTGCCATAGAGGCCGAGAACTCCCACGAAGCATCACCCGTTGGCATGACGTGGACGTCGGCGAAATCCCCAACTTCGGCATGGATGCGATCAACGTCGATCAGGGGCTCGCTCGCACCGCTGGAAGCAGTCACGACGATGACCACGCGGTCGCGAGTCGAATCGTTCAGGCTCGCAGCCAGCGAACTGGCCTCGTCCACAGTCGTGACCCTGCGCACCTCCACTTACTCCCCTCCCTCGTGCATGCGAGGCTACCCCGACCACCTGACAATTACCGGTCGAGTGGATTTCCCGGAAGCACGAGGTGCGCGAGTCCGATGATCCGATCAGCAGTTCAGCGGGTCAGCCGGCGGCAGGGAGAGGTCGAGCGCGCGGTCCATGGGAAGGTCACGACTGTGTACGTCATCCTCGCACTCTCCAGCGCGATCCTGCTCGGACTCTGGAAGTTTGGGATCGGCCAGTTCCGCGGACGAATCTCGACCTACAGTGTCGTCCTTGTCAGCGCAAGCTCAGCGGCGGTTGTCTACCTCCTCCTCGGCTTCACAACTAGCGGCCTCGCCTTCGACCGCTGGGATGCATACCGGGGACTGATCGGTGGGGCCTTCAACGTCGCCGGAACGATCCTCGTCCTCAAGGCCTTCGAACGGGGGAAACTGGGGGTCGTGACCGGGGTGGCCTCAGCCTCGACTCTTGTGCCATTGACCTACTCCGTCCTCGCGGGCGAGCCAGTGTCCCGCCTTGCGGCATGCGGGATCGTGGTGATTCTCGCCGGGCTCCTGACCTTCTATGTGCCCAACATGAAGGCCGCGGCCGGTGCATCGAACTCCAAGGCCGCCATCGTCATGGCGGCGGCCGCGGCACTCAGCTGGGGTGTGGCCATCGTCGTCATCGACATCGGCTCACGGGTGAGCGTCACTGGCACCATGTTCATTTCCCAGCTTCCTCAAATAGCGTTCACTCTGATCATGGTCGTTGTCGTGACGGACTCCCTTCGCGGGTTGACCGGCCTACCCCTCGCCGCGATCGCCGGTGCTGGGCTTGCGCTCGCACTTGGCAACGTGGCGTTCTTCACCGCAGCCAATGAGGGAAACATCGGGGTCGTCTCGGTGATCGGATCCCTGAGCCCGATCGTCGTGGCGCTGCTGGCGCTCGCGATTCTCGGGGAGCAGATGGTGAGGTCAGAGCGATTGGCGCTCCTGATCGTCCTTGCCGGCACCTGCCTGGTGGTCTCGTAGTCGATTGGCCACGAGTCGGTGGCGTCACATACTCGTCAATACGTAATCGGCGACGAGGATGTCGAAGATTGCCAAGCCATAGTTGAACGAGAAGATCGTATGAGCGGAGCTCTCCCTACCCGGATGTTCTCCGGCGACCACGTCCCCAAGCTCGAAATCTGGATTCAGATTCGGATAGGCATCGGTGAGGCCGCCCATTGGGTCAAGGAGTTGGCTCCTGTCGTCACACGAGATTCGATCGACGAGGCTGGTGATGCTGGGGGGCCACCCGCGCCCGTGAACGTTGAGCACGTTCTGCCCGGGCCTCAGCCATTCCGCTTTGAAGATGGGTTGCAGGAGGTTCGATGTGCAGACGATGAGGACATCGCATTCCTTGACGACGGCTTCCGGGTCCATTCTGATGACCAGCTGACAGGGCACTTGGTCGAATTCATCGAGCAGGTGTTCGCAACGTTCCTGGCTGCGCGAATTCACGATAACCCGGCTTCCCGGGAAGATCGCTCCGATGGCCTCGATGTGCGCCCTTCCGCAACTGCCCGTCGCACCGACGATCCCGAAGACGGGGTTCTCCTTCGCGAGGAGCTTCGTGTCGACCATGCTGACCATGGCCGTGCGGGTGTTCGTGATCCAGCGAGCGTCAACAATGTCGCTCACGATCCCAGAATCGGGGTCCATCATCACGATGATCCCTGTCGTGGCATCCAATCCCCGTTCAACGTTCTCCGGGTAGACACTGATGAGTTTGGTTCCAGCGAGGCGCTTGGTCGGGAGGTAGGCAGGCATGGCGTGCATGAATGATCGTGCTCGGGTGTGCACCCCCTGCTTCGGCGGCATCTCGTATTCGCCGAGGCTATGAAGGAGAAACCCCTCGAGGACAAGGTCGTAGACATCCTGAATGGGGAACCGCGCATCGGCAATGTCCTGACCTGACACGGATCGAGGCGAGCCCATACCCGGACCCTACGGTTCGGGCCATCGTCCTACCAGCATGAATGGACAAGGTGACGACTCCTAGGGAAGCGCTGATCATCGGGGTGTATCCCGCGAGGGTTGTTTCCGAGCAAGCGTGGTGAGTCGAGGGAGCGCCGATTCGGCCATATGCACCCCGAATCCCGACGAGTCGCTCGTCAGACCACAACTCATCGGGTTTCGGGGTGCATATGACTCAGGTGCGACCCGAGGGGATGAGGAGGTATAAGAAAATCAGCGCTTCCCTAGCCCATGCCCCGTGTTGCGCGGGAGTCCAGAGCTTGGCTCAAATGAGGTGGCTAGCCGGTGGCGGTGAAGCTGATGGTGATGTCGACTCGGCGAGCCTCGGCACCTCGCCTCGCCGCAGGTCCTCGCCCGCTGATCGAGTAGGTGCCCTCAATCCCCTCGTCGCGAAGGGCAGCGGCAACGACGCGGGCTCGCTTGGTGGACAGCGAGATGTCGTTGCCGTGAAATGCACTTGGCTGGACGTAGCCGACGGCCCTGACCTTGACTTGCGTCGCCGACTTTGGAACGAGCTTCGCGGCGGCTGCGAGGATCTGTATCGACTCCGCATCAAGATGAGCAGACAAGGGGGCGAAGCGAACCGTTCGCTTGATCTGCTTGATGAGGACCGATGACATGGTCCGGTAGGCGGGGCCTTCGGCCGAGTGCGAAGCCAGGTCGATCGACGTCGGTTGCGCGATTTCGCTAGTGGGGGACGTCTGTGCGATTGCCATAGGGATGAAGGCGAATTGACCGCAGGAGAGGAGTGCGGCGGCTGAAAGACCGACGGCGGTCGTGACCCGTAGCCTCACTGTTTCACCCTTGTTCCATGAGGCGCATATTCACCTCTGACAGCGCAGAATACCGGGCGGGAGACCTTTTCCGCGGTGATCCGACACCGATGAGCCCTCGCTCGATGACGAAGACACCGGAACCGAGGGACAAGTTGGACACCAAAACGAGCCAACAGGTCGCTACGGCCGCGATCAGCAATTCACTGACCTACCAACTTTCGAACTCGGGTGACAATCACCGGTTGAGTGCGTTTCCCGGAAGCACGAGGCGCGCGAGCCCGCTGATCTGATGCAGCAGGTCGGCCGGCGGCAGGGAGAGATCGAGCGCGTGCGCATGGACGCGGACGCCGCTCCCGCGAATCAGATAGGACGAAACAGGCTCGTTCCCGCGCGCGTAGACAAGGTGTGCATCGGGAAGCCCGAGCGCCGTGGCATATGCGAGGGCCTGATACACGTCAGCATTCGGGTATCCGGATATCCTCTCGGCCTTGTACTTGGCGTCAATAACGGCGAGCGGCCGATTGGCAGAACTGAGCCAGACGATGTCCGGCCTCATGGGCACCTGATCATCCTCGTCCAGAAATCCCGGGAACTGGCCGCAAACAGTCGTCGTCGGATCGAGGGAGAGAAGCGCCGCACGGAGGGCATGGGTGAGGAACCCCTCGAAGATCAACGGAATGTCGAGGACGAAGCCATCGATGCGGACGTCGCCGCCGCGATGCTCGAACGACGAGGCGGCGAGCAGAATTTGGTTCTCCGCCGTGTCGATCGTGAAGTCGTCATGTGACACCTCGATCGGCACCCACATCCCGGGCCTGCGCTTGAGCGGCTCACCAATCCTGATGCGCCCGCGGACAACCGGCGGCGACTCCTCCGCGAGTCCGTAACCCTGGATGAGCCCTGGCCGCAGTGCCGGGGGGAAACAAACGCACGTCGACATCGGCCAACGAGGTAAGGGCGTTAGTGATCAGTGGTTCAACCTGAGCCCAGTCGAGGCCGCCGTTGCCGCAGCCGAGGGGCGGAACGGCCACCGAGGGAATGCCGAGCACTCGAACCACGCGCACGAGGTCAGTGAGGCCCTGCTCGATGTCGACCAAACGGGAGCCTTGCCGCCAATGGCGTTTGGTCGGGAAGTTGATGATGTAACGGGGGCCTTGCAGCTCGCCCGTCTCCCACACCTGCATACGCCCAACCTCAAGTTCGCCGAACTGAGCGGCCCGCGAGTAGTCGCGGAACATCGCCGGATAAGCCCGCTTGAACTGCAGCGCCAGCCCCTTGCCCATGACGCCAACGGTGTTCACGGTGTTGACGAGGGCATCGACATCAGCGTCGAGCAGGTTGCCGCCCTCTAGGGTGATCATATGAATTCCGTCCACGTCGTCAGAAGTACCACTGGGGCCTGACACTGATCGGTATTTCGATTCCCAGACTAGCCATTCTCGCCCAGCCTCGTCGGCAACAGGTTGCGTCGCCGTGGCGATTTCTTTGATTGACGGCCATCGAACGGACCGGTGCGCAAGGCACTCGGCCATACGCCGTTCTCGGCGGTCGGGATCCTCACGAGTGCTCTTCCACATCGGCCGCTCCATGAGGGCCCAGTCAACCAGCGAATCGATGCCGGTGCCGGGCTCGTGGGAGGTGGGGATATTGCCTCGGTGAATGGCGTACATCATCGGGCTCGCGGGGCGAAGTAGAAAGGCACGTAGTCGGACGCCGCACCGCCTCGGCCGATCGGGACCATCCGACCACGGCGTCGCTCCTTGATGTCCGCATTCCCGATGTCGACCATGAGCGAGCCGCTGCGCACCGCATCCGTGTCAGACAGGAGCCCGTCCTTCATTATCGATGCCAGATGCGACGCGTGCGTGAAATGGTAACGCGGGGTCGGAACAGGTTGCTTCATTCGACTCTGGGTATCCACTCCGGACGAATCGACTCGTCATGTCGGTGCAGGACCATGCCATTACCTACGAGGGATTCGGGATCTGCCATGAAGCGGAAAATCCGCTCGCTCTCCGGATGGAGAGTGCCTGCTTCGACGAGCGCCGTAACGGAGCCACCCGATTCGAAGTTCGAGTTCAGACTCAGCCAAGGCTTCGGCCACTCAACACCTCGTTCGAACTGGCCCTGCACGAATTGCTTGATCCGCTCGTCGCGGACCTCAACGAACGCGGACGTGAATATCGAATACGTCCACGCGATCCCCCAGCCCCTTGGTCAACCGAAGGCTACCGGCAACTCCGTGGATGCAGGCATGCATGTCACGGCATGCGGTTCAACATTCGCAGATTGTCGCCGAGTGCCTTCTGGCGGATCTCAGTGTGATGGTGTCATGCGAATCAGTTTGCAGGGCACGCCGGTATCGATCACCGGCTCGAGCGACGTGGTATCGGTAGCCACCTCTCCTCCGGAGCCCGATCTCAGGACGTGCATCAGTCGACCGGGGTTCGACTTCGCCAATCCGGTGAGCGAGTCGAGGAAGTCAGGTCCGATCGAGTAGGCCCCCTCTATGGATGTGGTCCGTTCGCCGACGGTCCATGAAGATTGAGGACTACGGTCCGGCCTCAAGGAGACGAGACCGGACCGTAGACGTCAATGATGAAACAGATTGTCAGAATGCCCGCATGGCCCAGACGTTGAACGATGTAGTCTTCGTGCCCTTCGCGGCACAGCAGTCGCCGCCCCCCAAGTAGCCCGAATCCGCCTCGGTGGGGCTGGTCTGCGATGAAGTCCAATAGTAGCCCGAAGCCTTCTTTGGGCCGTTATTGTCCAACTCATTGAGTTCGTTCTGTGCCGGGAGGAACCAATCGGTATAGCCGCCAAATGACGATGCAAGGGCAGCACCGGCGGCACTCGATGAGCAGTAGCCCGAGAAGGTCGCGATTGTTTGGGTGTTTGAGTATCCGGTACCGATAGCACCACCGGTGCCTGGCGAGACGCTCGTTGTCGCTCCTGGACCCACGCACCACGGATATGACCCCGGCAGGGCGGAGGGCTGTGCCTCCAAATAGTTGCAGTCGTTGCTGCATGCCGCCGAGTAACCATTGCTCAAGGAAAAGCGGCTCTCCTTGATGACATACACGATGATGCCACCCGCTGGACCAGTGTCACCACAGGAATACTCCATCCCATTGTCACAGGGCCCATTGCTGCTACTGCCCAGCAACGGTGGACCGGATGACGCCGGTGCCGCAGTGGGTTCAACAGGGACAGGCGCCGAAGACTGTGACGGACCCGCTGATGCGACCGGGGGGGGGCTTGCCGATGCCGGTGACCCTGATTCAGACGCGCCGACCACGGGTACATTGTCCTACGCGGCACCGGACGGGCTTGATGCGGTGGAAGCGCACCCAGACATACCAAAAATAGTAAGTGCGACTCCAATGATTAGGAGTTTCGAGCCAGTTCGCATTGCATACCCCAACCCTCGTCGATTATCGGGATGCTCATCATCCCTGTCCCACTTTGACGCAACATAGCGACGATCAGTTCCCGGGACCAAGTGAGAATTAGAGACCCTTAATTCGCACATTGTGGAGGGAATCAGGTTGTGAAGGGCCTACCGGTATCGATCACAAGCTAGAGTGAAAAATTCGCGATAGATCTGAGCCTGGCCCTGACATCTTGGGCACCCTCGCGCTTGACGGACCAAAGGAACCCATGACGCCTGCACGGTCCTACCTGCGGGTCATTCATTCAGTCGGCGCTGCTGCTCTCGTTGCATTTGAGAGCCGAGGGCCACGATGAACTCCCCCGGTCAGGGGCGAGGCATCGGCATGACCTGGGTCACCATGGCCCTCCTCACGACAGCAGCCGTTGCAAGTATCCGCGTGCTGCCGGCGATGGCTCCTTACGGCTTGGCCTCCATCTTCATGTATGTGCTGCCGGCGATCGTCTTTCTCGTGCCGGTGGCCCTGGTGGCAGCCGAACTCGCCAGCGGCTGGAATGGTGGGGTATTCGGCTGGGTTCGAGCGGCGTACGGGGATCGGCTCGGATTCCTCGCAATCTGGCAGCAGTGGATGTCCGTCGTCGTCTGGTTCCCGGCGCAACTTGCCTTCTTCGCGGGGGCCTTGGCCTATGTCTTTCAACCCTCGCTAGCAGCCAACGGACTTTTCGTCGGATCGACGATCCTGATCGTCTACTGGATTGCCACGATGATCTCCCTGCGGGGCATGAGTTACACGGCGTTCGTGGGAAGCAAGGGACTTGTCATCGGGACCCTGGTGCCAGCGGCGATGCTCGTCGTGATGGCGATCATCTACCTTGCTGACGGAGGGCAATCGCAGCTGCAGACAGGGTCTGCCTCGGACTACCTGCCAGCCTTCACCGGTATCGCCAGCATCGTGCTCATCGTCAGCAACTTCCTCGCCTACGCGGGGATGGAGGTCAATGCGGTGCATGTGCCCGACATGATCAACCCGAGGAAGGGTTTCCCGAAGTCGATCGGCCTGGCGTCGATCCTCATCCTGCTCGTGTTCATTCCCCCTACCTTGGCGATTGCCGTGGGTGTGCCGGCAGCGGGCATTGACCTCACCACTGGAGTGATGCAGGCGTTCGACGCATTCTTTGACCGCGTCGGCATCCCCTGGGGCACCAGTGCCATGGGCCTGCTCATCGTGGTCGGGATCCTCGCCAGTGTTGTCACCTGGATACCCGGACCGAGCCGGGGTCTACTCCTTGTCGCAAGGAGTGGCTACCTGCCAAGGGCCCTGCAGAAGACCAACGGCGCCGGCGTTCAGGTCAATATCCTCATCGTTCAGGGCATACTCGTATCCATCCTCGCGCTGTTCTTCGCGATCATTCCCGATGTCAATTCCGCCTTTTGGATCGTGACAGCGATCGCTGTCCAACTCGACATGATCATGTACATGATCCTGTTCATGACCGCACTGAAATTGCGGCGCACCCAGCCGGAGGTACCGCGCGGATTCAGGGCGCCTGCAATGCGGCTGGTGGGCTGGGTTGGTTTCTCGGCGAGCCTGCTGGCTTTCGTCATCGGGTTCTTCCATCTCCCAGGGTCGCCCATGAACAACGTCGTCCATATCTCACTGCTGCTCCTCGGAATCGTGATCCTCGGTGGCGGGCCGCTTCTCTTCTACCGGTTCAGGAAGTCCTCGTGGGACCCCTCCAACGGGCACAAGCCCAATTCGGAGGGTTGATTTCCCATCGACCGCGCATTGCTGGACCCCATGCCTAAACTAGCGTCATGCATTCAACTCCTCGACGATTCGTGTCAGCCCTCGTCTGCGCCACACTCGCCTGCGCAACCCTGACTCTCACTGCCGGTCCCGCGGGCGCAGCCATGACGGGCGGGGCACCAAGTGACCTCTCGGTCTCACTGCTGTCGCCGCATGCCGGCAACACGACAGGCGCGAACATTACCTACACGAGCGATTCCGGCTGGTCGAGCACGAATGTCGTGTTGACGATGCCGGGCTGGACCGCCTTGAATCCGTTCGTGAGCACGGGCTCAGCGCCCTGCCCTACCTCGATCACAACAACTGCCAAGCCCGCTTCTGGCACCGCCAAGTCGGTATTCAGTGAGTGCACCTGGACCCAGTCGAGCAGCGGCGCGGTCTTCTCCGTCGTCGTCACATCCTCAAGCGGGCTTGACGGTCCGGTGTCGATCGGCCTGTCCCAGGGCATGCTCAAGAATCCGGTGGCGCCTGCCGACTACGCAGTTCGGCTATCGGAGCAGTCCGATGCCGGCTGGGTGACCCTCTCCAACTGGACCTCAATCGACGTCCCGTCCTCCTTCACCCTGACTCCGAGCACCTTCACTGCCGGTGCTCTCACCGCAGCGACCGCGACGTACGTCAGTGCCTCCGGTTGGGCGAACACGAATGTGATCCTCACCCTGCCGGGATGGAGCGCGCAAAACACCTTCTCAAACACCGGCAGCGCGCCCTGCCCGTCATCGATCACGGTCTCGGCGACTCCCAAGAATGCGACCGTCTCCCAATGCAGTTGGATCCAGACGAGCGGGAGTGCAATCTTCTCCGCCATTGTGAGCGCTCCGAATGAGGGTCTCGCGGGACCGGTGACGATCCAATTTGGCGAGGGCACGCTCCGAAACCCAATCGTCCCAGCCCAACACATGGCAAGGCTTTCTGAGCAATCCTCCGCCGGATGGGTCTCGATGAACTGGTGGGTCAACATCGGGGTGCCTGCCAATTTGACGGCGGCCCTCCGGTCGTATGACCAGGGCGCAACAACCGGCGCGGACATCACCTACGACAGCGCCTCGTCTTGGGTCGGTACCAACGTGACGTTGGTGTTCCCGGGCTTCACGGCCCTCAAGACCTTCGAGAGCACTGGCAGCAAGCCATGCCCGTCGACGGTGCGCGTCATCGCCACCCCGTCAACCGCCACGACATCGCAGTGCTCCTGGACCGAGGGTACAAACCCCCAACTGAGCTTCGTTCTGAACTCCCCCGGCTACGGCCTTCAGGGGGCAGTCCGGGTCGTACTCGCCAATGGCCTCCTCGGCAATCCCGACAACGCCGGGCCGGCAGCGATTCGGCTGGTTGAACAGTCGGGAGCAGGGTGGGTCGGACTCGAGACCACGGTGACGCTCAACCCCTAGTAACCCGGCCAGGAAACCGGCGGCGCCAGGCGCTGCCGGTTTGGGCGGGTTGATGTCGCTCGAAGCGCAGGTTCGTTGACGCGCAGCGACATCAACCCGCCCGAACTGCGTTCAGGTCTGCTGGACCGCGCGTCTGGCCCGGATCGCGACGCTTCCGACCGCGCGATCATGCAGGCCGCGGCCCGTGTTGTCGTATACGACCGCGGGAATGATGAGACAGATGAGCAGCGTGCGCACGAACACGCGCCAAAGTGAGAGTCTTCCGCCGTCCATCCGCACCACCGAGATCCCAAGCAGCCGCTGACCGAACGAGGCCGACATCAACCAAGTGAAGATCACGACCTCGGCAATGAAGATCATGAGGATCGCGAATGACGATTCGGATGAGCCGTACGTCAATTGACCGAAGATGACGCGAGAGAGCAGTATGCTCGCAAACCAGTCGAGCCCGATGGCCGCGACCCGCCGGCCCAGACCCGCGACCTCGCCAGGCAATTCAGGTGATCCCTGCGGGGTTAACGGCTGAGGCATCTTCGTCACGGGATCAACGGTAACTGCCCCGCGCTCGGCCGCCATTCGTTAACACGGTCGAAACAAACGAGACACTCCCGCGTCACGGCTCCTTCATAGTGTTGCGATTGTTCGCACGAAGAACCTAGATATTCCATTAGCGAGGCGAAGCCCCACAGGGCTAGAGACAGCACCAGCTAGGTGCAGGAGGAATCATGTTCAATAATTCGCAAGAGGTCCTGAAGTACATCAAGGATGAGAATGTCCGGTTCGTCGACGTCCGATTCATCGACCTGCCTGGCGTCATGCAGCACTTCAACATGCCGGTCGAGTCATTCGATCAAGCGGTCTTCGATGATGGTCTGATGTTCGACGGGTCATCGATCCGCGGCTTCCAAGCCATCCATGAGTCCGATATGAAGCTCATCCCGGACCCGTCCACCGCCTTCATCGACCCGTTCCGGTCGGCGAAGACCCTCGTCATGAACTTCTCGATTCGCGACCCGTTCACCGATGAGAAGTACAGTCGCGATCCGCGCAACGTCGCCGCCAAGGCGGAGGCGTACCTCATCTCGACCGGCATCGCCGACACCGTGTACTTCGGTGCCGAGGCCGAGTTCTACGTCTTCGACGACGTTCGATTCGAGACGAACCAGCACGAGTCGTATTACCACATCGACTCCATCGAGGGCGCCTGGAACACCGGCCGCTCAGAGGAGGGCGGCAACCGCGGCTACAAGACCCGCTACAAGGGCGGCTACTTCCCCGTCCCGCCGGTCGATCACTTCGCCGATATCCGCGACGACATGGTCACCAAGCTCCTCG
>CAMDKQ010000082.1 GCA_945901095.1 Bifidobacterium breve | reverse complement strand
GGTTGGTTGGGCGGGGTGGGATCATCTTGAGCAGGCTCGGGCGCTCGCGACCCTCATCTTCGAGCGTCAGCAGCATGAGTCGTGGTCGGGGGAGCAGGTGCTGCCGCTCGTTGCTGGGCTCGTTGAGCTTGAGCCGTGGTTGCATCAGTGGTTCGATGCCGTTGATCCACTGTTCGGTGGGTCACCTGCTGCGTACCTCACCGGGTTGATCGACCAACAGCTTTCCGCTGCGGGCAAGACACGTGACGACTGCAAGGCTTGGAGGCCAACCTGATGCTGCTCCGCGATGCGATCAACATCCCCGAGAACGTCAGTGCGTCTGACTTCGTACTGCAGCTCGATGCCGGCGTCGAGCGCGCCCAACAGACGGTCGCTCAATATGTCGTAACCCCCTCCCTTGCAACGGCTTTCGATGAGGCACTCAAGTCGCTCGGTAGCGCCCTATCGTCGGGCTCCGACAAGGGCTCGTTCATCCACGGCTCCTTCGGCGCGGGCAAGAGCCACTTCATGGCGGTGCTGCACCTCCTGCTGTCGGGCAATGCATCCGCGCTCGCACTGCCCGGCCTGCAGCACGTCGTTGCAGCCCACGCATCGACCCTCGCCTCGTCCGTCCTCACCCTCGACTACCACCTCATCGGAGCCGAGTCCCTCGAGGATGCGCTCTTCCGGGGCTACCTCAACCAGGTGGCGCGGTTGCACCCCGAGGCGCCGCTGCCGGTGCTGCACGTGAGCGATGCGCTCTTCGCCGATGCGCAGGCAGCCCTCGTCCGCGAGGGCGATGAGCGGTTCTTCGCCGGGCTCAACGCCGGGGCATCCTCCGAATGGGGCGGTTTCGGCGGGGGCTGGGATGCAGCCTCGTTCGCCGCGGCCATCGCCGCGCCGCAGGGCGATGCCTCGCGCAGTCGGCTCGCCACCGCACTGACGTCCACCTACTTCGCGGGCTACGCGCGAGCCGGTGAATGGCTGGGAGTCGCCGACGGATTCGGCGTCATGGCCGCCCACGCGAAAAGCCTCGGCTACCGGGCGGTCGTGCTGTTCCTCGACGAGCTCGTGCTCTGGCTCGCCTCGCACCTCGCCGACCCTGAGTTCGTGAGCACCGAGGGCGCGAAGGTCGCCAAGCTCGTCGAGACCGGCATCGGCGTGCGGGCAGTGCCGCTCGTATCGTTCGTCGCCCGCCAGCGCGACCTCAAGGACTTTCTCGGCGATTCGGTGCCCGGCGCCGAGCGGGTCGCGGTCGGGCAGACCTTCGAGTGGTGGGAGGGCCGGTTCGACACCATCCAGCTCAAGGCATCCGACCTGCCGGAGATCATGCACCGGCGTCTGCTCGAACCAACCTCACCCGAGGGTGCCTCGGCACTGGGCGCCGCACTGCTTGCCGTCAAGCGCAGCGGGCTCGCGTGGGATGCCCTGCTCTCCGACGAGCACGGAGCCGACGAGGCCGATTTCGCGAAGGTCTACCCCTTCTCGCCAGCGCTCGTCGACACCCTCGTCGCACTCTCGGGGCTACTCCAGCGCGAGCGCACGGCACTGAAGGTCATGGCACACCTACTCGTGCAGGGCCGCGACAGCCTCAAGGTCACCGACGTGATCCCGGTGGGCGATCTCTACGACGTCATGGTCGAGGGCGGCGACCAGCCGCTCACCCAGGACATGCGAACCCACTTCGCGATCGCGCGCGACCTCTACCGCACGAGGCTTCGCCCGATGCTCCTCGCCGAGCACGGGCTCACCGAGGACGATGCCACCGGCTCCCGTCCGGGGGCCATTCGTTCTGGTGCACCGGCTGCGCTCGCATCGTTCTTCACCGACGACCGGCTCGCCAAGACCCTGCTCATCGCGGCACTCGCCCCGGCGACAGCGCCGCTGCACAACCTCAACGCCTCGCGCCTCGCCTACCTCAACTACGGCGCTGTCGCCTCGCCGATCCCAGGCGGCGAGCTCTCGGCCGTGCTGAGCAAGCTCAAGGTTTGGGCGCAGCAGGTCGGCGAGCTCGAGGTCGGCGAGGGCAAGGACCCGATCGTCCGCCTTGACCTTGCAGGAGTCGACTACGACAGCGTGCTCGAGCGGGTGCGCACCGAGGACACAGCCGGGGCCAGGCGCAGCCTGCTGCGCAGGCTCGTGTTCGAGCAGCTCGGTATCGGCGCGGGCGACACCCTCCTTGCTGAGACGCTCTATCCGACAGTGTGGCGGGGGAGCAAGCGCACCATCGACGTGGTGTTCGGCAACGTGCGCGATACAAACGAACTCCCAGACGCCGCGCTGCAGGCGCAGGGCGACAAGTGGAAACTCATCATCGACTACCCGTTCGACCCCGATTTTGGGCCAAACGACGACCGCGCCCGCATCGACAACCTGCGGGGCGCCGGCGTGACGAGCCGCACTGTCGCGTGGATCCCGTCATTCCTCACCGCTGCGCGTCTCGAGGATGTCGGCACCCTCGTACTCCTTGAGTACCTATTCGCTGGGTCCGGCGACCAGATGACCACCCACTCGGCGCACCTCCCCACTGACTCTCGACCCACCGCGCGCACCATGCTCGACAACCGCCGGCGCTCACTGCGCGAGTCGCTCGGCGGCGTCATCAAGCAGGCCTACGGGGCGGCGCGACCCGAGGCCAAGGACATCGACCCGACCTATGGCGAGATCGCGCCGTTCGCGACCCTCGACCCGGGGCTCACCCTGCAGCCGCTCATCGGTGCCACCCTCGGCGATGCGCTCGGCGGGCTCATCGACCAGATGCTCACCTCGCAGTTCCCCGAACACCCCCGCTTCGACCCGAGCAACTCCGAGGTCGTCCGCCGCGAGCTCACCGTCGTGCTCGAACACGTGAGCCTCGCTGTTCGCGACGAGGGCCGGGTCGACCCTGTCGCCCGCGACAAGCGGCCAACGCTGGCAAGGGTTACGAACGCGCTGAAGGTCGGCGAGACCTACGAGAACCACTACGTGTTCAACGCAGCGACCTTCCCGTGGCGCAATATTTTCACTGCAAAGGCAGCCGATGAGGGTCTCACCGTCATCCCGGTCGCGCGGGTGCGCGAGTGGCTCGCGCCCTACGGCATGGTTCGCGATGTCGAGAACCTGCTCATGTGCTCATGGGCGCTGCTCGATGACAAGCAGTGGATCAAATCCGGTGCGCCCGTCACCGTTGCCTCAATCGAGCAGGTCTCAGGCGACCTCGAGTTGCGTGAGCCGACCCTGCCGTCCGAGGAGTCCTGGACCCCGGCCGTCGAACGCGCAGCAGCGCTGTTCGGCGTCACCGTGTCGAGCCTGCGGTCGGCGGCCAACGTAGGGATCCTCGCCAGCGGAGTGAGGGGCAAGGCGGCTGCGCTGCAGGGCAGTGCCGCCGAACTCGTCGCAGCGCTCGAGAAGCACGCGGCCATGCTCGGCATCGATGGCACCTCGCCCCGAATGGTCTCGGCGAACTTCGGGCGGGATCTTGTTGCGCGGCTCGCTGTTGAGCGCGATGACGTGGTGCTCATCGACACACTCGCCATGGCCCCGCTTCCAGCGGAGGTGCAGCCGCTTTCGAAGTCGCTCACGTCGGCGGCTGTGGTTGACGCGGCACTGCGAGGAGCGATGTGGGACCTGCTCGCGGGTATGGCTGACATCTCGGCAGCCGACGATCGTCACGAGGCGGCGCGCGCAGTGCTGGCTTCGCTGGCGGAGGTCGCGCGGGCGAATGAGATGCACGCCTCGCTGGCTCCCGCGCTCGCGACCGCCGTTCGGGACGCGGCCGAGATTCTCGCCCGCAAGCCGCAGGTGATCGCCCCGGTGGTCGATCCCGTCATTGTTGTCCCTGACCCGCCGGTCGAGCGGCATGTCAATGACATCACGCTCGAAGGCATTGACGATCGACTCGGCTCTGTTCTCGGGCAGGCGCGGGCCGCCCTCGAGGCTGCACCGAGCAAGACGCTCAAGGTGTCCTGGTGGCTGGAGTGAGCACCGCACCAGACACTGCGATCCCGGTCGCGAACGAGCCCCTCGTTCGCCGATACGCCCAGAACCTGGTGTCGAGGATGGGCCTGGAGAGCGAGGCTCGGGTCCTGGCGATTCGGGCGCAGCCGGCGTGGAGTGGCCCGGACCATCTCCTGCTCAGCGGGCCATCCGGCGAGTCGGCTCGCGTGCTCGTCCGGCCCTGTGTCTCGTCACTCGCCATTCGCGAAGCGATGAGTGCGCTCGACCCGAGCGACTTCCTTATCGTGCTTACTGACCGCAATGACGCAGATCTTGGCCTTGGCATCCTCGCCCGCTGCTTCAACCAGCATGTCGAGACCCTGAATATGTGGGTCGGGGTCGAGCAGGCGTTCAAGGCCCGTGACATCGACCCGCTGCTGCGCCGGCTGTTATGGGTCGCCGAGCCGCTCGTCGCCAATGCGCCCCCCGGTGGCTGGCCCGCGGCGCCGACCGGCATCCTCACTCGCGATCATGCCCTTTCGCACCTCACCGCGACCGTGCTCGGCTTGGAGGTGAGCGAACTCGACCCTTCGGGTCTGCTCGCCTGGACCCTCGACCCCGCCGCGACGCTGCGCTTCAGGGAGCAGCCCACTGCGGTGCAGACGGGTCTCATCGAATGGGCGACCGCCAGCATCGGGCCGGTCGCCGGGCTCGCGATGGGCTCGGCGGCGACCGGCACCTCGATCGATGCGATCTCCATCGGGCTGGTCGCCGACGTCCTATGGCCACCATCGGGCTCGTCATCGCCCGACATCGCTGCCGCTCGAGTTCGGCTTGAACGCTGGACGGGCGCCCGCAACCTGCCCGAGGCCACCGCGCGGATCCTCGCCGACTCCAGTCGCGGGCTCATGCAGCGAATGGCAGAGCGGCGCGACCCGGCTCGTCCGGGCGTCCTTGCCCGCGCCACGGCACTGTTCGGCGATGTCGAATACCCAGCAGGCGCAGGGCTTTCGACGGTGCTGCCCGCCGGTTACGACACCCGGCTCCGAACCCTCGCTGCGCAGGTGCGCGCGTTCATCGCCGGCGAGCCATCGGGGGCGTTTGGCGTCGAACGTGCATTCGGCGAGCTCCTCGAGCATGAGCAGGCGGCCGAGGGCAGGCAGGCACTCGTTGCGCGCATGGCGGTGCGACTCGTGCGCTGGCTCAGCCTGCCCGACCCCGAGCCGGCGACCACCCTGCTCGAGGCGACGCTCCTGCAGGCACGCGTCGATGCGTGGGTCGACTGGGCGGCTGCCGACATCTGGGTCGGTTCGACCGACCCCGAGGTCGCAGCCGCATGGTCAGATCTGTTCGGTGCTGTTCGCGCCCGACGCCTCGGGCACGACCGCCAGTTCGCGGCACTGCTCGCCGATGCGACGACACGCGGAGTGCTGCCCGACGGGCTCGTGCCGATCGAGGCACTCGTCCGCGACACCATCACGCCACTTGCCCACGCCGACGAGCGGGTGCTGCTCGTGCTCGTCGACGGCATGAGCGCCGCAGTCGCGAGCGAACTCGTCGAGGAGGCCTGCTGGACCCAGTGGTACGAGATCGTGCCCCAGGTCGACGGCCGGCGCATGGCCTCGCTCGCTGTGCTGCCGACCCTCACCCGCTACTCGCGGACCTCGCTGTTCGCCGGACAACTCGCGGCGGGGCAGCAGGCTGACGAGAAGCGCACCTTCCCGCTCATTTCCGGCGGCGGGGCGGTCTTCCACAAATCAGACCTCGTCGGCGCGGCTGGTGCGGCACTGCCCGGACCGCTGCTCAAAGCCCTCTCGTCGCCGGCCCCGATCGTCGCCGTCGTCCTCAACAGCGTCGACGATGCCCTCGCCAAGCATGACCCGGGCGGCACCGACTGGACTCTAGATTCCGTGCAGCACCTGCAGGGCCTGCTCGACGAGGCGGCCCGTAGCCGCCGGTTGGTGCTCCTCACGAGCGATCACGGCCACGTGGTCGAGCGAGGCGGCTCGGCGCTCGCCCTGGCCGGGGCCGAGGCGCGTTGGCGCACGGTCACCTCGGGGCCGGTCGATGCCGGCACCGAGGTGTTGCTGCGGGGATTGCGCGTGCTGAGCGAAGGCGGCGAGATCATCGCGCCCTTCGTCGAGGATCTCCGATACGCGGGCAAGCAGGCCGGCTACCACGGGGGAGCCTCGGCAGCGGAGGTCGTCATCCCCGTGATCGCCCTGACGAGGCAGCCCGAGCGCTACCCGCACGCAGGCTGGGATGTTGCGACGCCGCAGATCCCGGTCTGGTGGAATGACCCGGTGGCTGCTGGTCTTTCGGCCCCGGCGGCCGCACCATCGTCGCGACGCACGCCGAAGCCCGGGCCGGTCGAGGTGACGGGGCAGATCGGCCTCGAGGTCGAGGTGCCATCGGCGGCGAGCGCCCCGGTATCGCCGCTCGTCGACCAGCTCATCGCCTCGCCGATGTATCAGGCGCAGCGGCAGCGGGCTGGTGCCCGCGCACTCGACGACGCCATCGTGCGCTCGATCGTCGGCAGTCTCGCCGAGAGTGGCGGCCGCATGCACCAGAGCACGCTCGCGGCAACTGCCGGACTCCGTGCCGACCTCATTCCCGGAGCCCTCGGGCAATTGCGCCGGTTGCTCAATCTGGAGGGCTACTTCGTCATCTCGACCGACCCCGACCAGGTGACGGTCCTGCTCGATGTGGCGCTGCTGCGCGAGCAGTTCCTCGACGGCGCTGCCGGCCTCGACGGTCCCTCGGCGGCCGGCTCGTGACCATCGAGATCAGCCCCCGACGCCGGCGCGAGATCGTGAGCGCACTGCGCGGCGGCACCGTGCCGCAGCAGGGCCTCGATGTCCTCGCCGTCGGGCTCCAGCGCTTCGAGACTGCGATCGACGAGGAGCTCTCAGCGGTCTCGGCGGGTGGCGCCGTATTCAAGGCGGTGCGCGGCGAGTACGGGGCAGGCAAGACGTTCTTCTCGCGGTGGCTCGTCGAGCGGGCTCGGCGCGCAGGGTTCGCATCGGCCGAGGTGCAGATCAGCGAGACCGAGACACCGCTCCACAAGCTCGAGACTGTCTATCGCCGCGTCAATGAGAACCTCGCGACCGCGGAGTTCCCGCCATCGGCATTCAGGGAGGTCGTCGACGGCTGGTTCTTCTCCCTCGAGCAGGATGTCATCGCATCGGAAATTGTCCAGCCCTCCGACACCGTCGGTCTTGCTACCGCCGTCGACACGCTTTTGGAGCGACGTCTCCTTGTGGTCAGCCAGACGGCGCCGGCCTTCGCCAGCGCCCTGCGCGGCTACCGGGCAGCCGTCGTTGCAGGCGATGCCGTGCAGGCCGATGGCCTGATCGGCTGGCTCGGCGGCCAACCGCATGTGGCGTCGTCCGTCCGTCGTTCAGCTGGCGTCCGGGGCGAACTCGACCACTTCGGCGCCTTCGGATTTCTTCAGGGGCTCATTGCCGTGCTGCGCGACTCCGGCTACGCCGGACTCGTCATCGTCCTCGACGAGGTCGAGACCCTCCAGCGGGTGCGGGGCGATGTTCGTGACAAGGCGCTCAATGCGCTGCGGCAGCTCGTCGACGAGGTGAACTCCGGCCGCTTCCCGGGGCTGTACCTCCTCATCACCGGCACGCCGGCCTTCTTCGAGGGCACCCAGGGCGTCCAGCGCCTCGCACCGCTGGCCCAGCGACTCTCCGTCGACTTCACCACCGACCCCAGGTTCGACAACGCCCGCGCAGTCCAAATCCGTCTCCCCGGGTTCAGCCACGATTCCCTCTGCGAGCTCGGCGGCCGGGTACGCGATCTCTACTCGGTCGGCGCATCGCCGCGAGTGCCGACCGTTGTCGACGACGCCTACATCGCGACGCTCGCGACCGCGGTTGCCGGACGACTCGGGGGCAAGGTTGGCGTAGCCCCGCGCATCTTCCTGAAGAAGCTCGTCGCCGACGTGCTCGACAGGGTCGACCAGCACGAGGACTTCGACCCGCGACGCGACTATGCGCTCACCATCAGCGATGTGGAGCTTGGCGAAGTCGAGCGTCAGGCAGCGTCGGGCATCGACGACATCGACCTCGACTTGGACGACTGAGCAGCATGGCCGGACAGGCTGTGGATCGGCTTCATCCCGGTGTCGAGCACCATGTGGTGAACACCCTGGGGTGGCCCGACCTGCGACCCCTGCAGCGGCTCTCGATCGAGCCGGTGCGCCGCGGCGACGACTGCCTGCTGCTCGCTCCCACCGCAGGCGGAAAGACCGAAGCCGCAGTCTTTCCAGTGCTTTCACAGATGGCGGATGCCGAGTGGCGCGGTCTTTCGGTCCTCTACGTCACGCCACTGCGGGCACTGCTGAACAACCTGCACCCGCGGCTCACCGGATACGCATCCTGGGTTGGCCGCACGGTCGGGCTCTGGCACGGCGATACGACCGCGGGGGAGCGGCGGCGACTGCTGGGCGAGCCGCCCGACATCCTGCTCACGACACCGGAGTCGATCGAGGCGATGCTCGTATCGACAAAGGTCGACCACCGCGCGTTGTTCGGTCACCTGCGCGTGATCGTCATCGATGAACTCCATGCCTTTGCCGGCGATGATCGCGGCTGGCACCTGCTTTCGGTTCTCGAGCGAGTGCAGCACCTGACGGGACGCCGGCTGCAACGCATCGGCCTCACCGCAACCGTTGGTAATCCTGACGAACTCATCGCCTGGATGCAGGGCTCGGATACGTCCGGTGCGCGCTCGGTGATCTCGCCGGCTACTGATTCGCAGGCCGCGCCCGAGATCCTCATCGACTACGTGGGTTCGGTTTCGAACGCGGCCACGGTCGTGGCGTCGATGCACCAGGGGGAGAAGCGACTTGTCTTCAGCGACTCCCGATCGCAGGCTGAGGAGATGGCGCACGCCCTGCGCGAGCGCGACGTCACGACCTTCGTCTCGCATTCATCCCTGTCGGCCGACGAACGGCGGATCAGCGAGCAGGCCTTCGCCGAGGCCCGCGATTGCGTCGTGGTGGCAACCTCGACTCTGGAGCTCGGCATTGATGTCGGCGACCTCGACAGGGTCATCCAGCTAGAAGCCCCCCGCACGGTCGCGTCATTCCTGCAGCGACTTGGCCGATCGGGCCGGCGTGCGGGCACGAGCCGCAACTGCCTGTTCCTCGCCACGCGCGAGGAGACCTTGCTACGGGCCGCGGCCCTTGCCTTCCTGTGGGGCACCGGGTTCGTTGAACCTGTCATTCCGCCCCCGAACCCCAGACACATTGCGGCGCAGCAGTTTTTGGCGCTCGCCTTGCAAGAGGGACAGTTCGGCTCGCGCACTTGGCGCGAATGGTGGGGCAGCCTCACAGTGATGGACGACGGCGACGCCGTACTCGACTACCTGTGCACCGCAGGATTTCTGGACTCCGACTCCGGCATGCTGTTCATCGGGGGAGAGGCCGAGCGGCGTTTCGGCCGTCGCAACTTCCTCGAGCTCACATCCGTCTTCACAGCAGACCCCGAGATGCACGTGCTCCTCGGCCGCCGTGAACTCGGCACGGTGTCGCCACTCACCGTGACCGCGGTGCTCGAGCCTGGCCAGGCGCGAACGCTCCTGCTCGCCGGGCGCTCGTGGGTCGTCACCTCGATCGACTGGCGCCATCGAACCATCAACGTGGTGGAGCACGCCGAAGGCAGCCGGTCCCGGTGGGCGGGCGGCGTGCCGAGCCAGGGATACGAGCTCACGAGGGCCATGCGCGAGGTGCTGCTCGGGGCGCAGGTGCCGGTCGAGCTATCGCGACGGGCCCAGTCGACGCTCGCACGGGTTTGCGATGAACGCGCCACCGATGTTCACCATTCGGGCACGGTTGTTGCCTCGTCCGGCAGCGATCAGTCGTGGTGGACGTTCGCCGGAACGAAGGCCAATGCATCACTCGTCGCCGGGCTAGCGTCGCTCGGGATCAAGGCGCACTCCGACGCCGAAGCCGTTCGAGGCCAGGGCCTCACCGGCGAGTCGATCCGCGCGCTGACGTCCGTCCTCGAATCCGGGCTCCCTACGGCGGTCCTTGACCCGAAGGCACTTGAAGGGCTCAAGTTCTCCGTGGCCCTGCCGGCCGAGCTCGCGGCGGCGACCCTCGCCGAGCGGGGCACCGACGAGCGGACCGCATCGCTGGTTTCGGCTGAAGCACTCGTAATGCATAGGTCCGGGGTTCAAATCCCCGAGGCGGTTCCACGAAAAAAAATTGCAAGTAAACGTGTTCTGGGAGATTCAACGTAGACAGCGGATCCAGTCGAAATCGATTTGCCACTGATTTGCCACAGATTGACCTCGGTCGCGAACCGGTTCGGCTGCCTCGCCTCTGCGTCTTGGGCAGGAGAGCAGACGAGACTGGACCAGACCGGCCGAGAGAGCAGCCTTCCGCGCTGGGGCCGCGGCTGCCGGTCCTGCCTGGAGCTCTCGCGCGGGCCCTGAACGGACCACGCCTCTTGGTGGCGGAGCCGCCTAGGTCTCTTCGTTCCGCATCACAGGTGGTCGGCCAGGTCGCGCATGCCGTCGAAGGCATCCTCCATGAGGCTGAACTCACGCTTCGGCACGCCGTTGCTTGCCGCGCACTGCCGCCACTCACTTGTCGCGGCGAAGATCTCGCGAAGGATGGCGTTCGCCTGCGATCTGCGCACTCCGAAGTGCTCGGCAACCTCGCCAAGGGACGCACGGATCCCGCTTCGGTAGTACTCGGCTCCAATCGCGAGCTGCCTGGCGGCGCCCGTGTCAGGGTTCGGGTTGACGTCAAACAGCGGCGACGGAACCCAACCAGCGGACCCTCGCAGGAATCCGTGATTCCGCAGATGGTCGTCAGTGTTGTTGATCGCTGTGGAGAACGCGAGCCGACGCCACATCTCGACAAGGTCAGCTTTCACGGTGGCGGCGCCATTCTCCGTGAGGACGTCAGCGAGGTCCATGTAGTCGAACGCCGTGTTCCCGCCATCGCGTGCACCCAGCAGAGTCATCGCGGACACGTACGGGATTCGCCTGCCAGCAGGGGTCCTGTCGAACCGCTCGAGGAGGAGCACAGGTCGAGCGCCGACCGGGACAAGACGCCGGTCGGGCACCGTGATGCTGGCCTTGACTGCCAGGTCCAGAGCTGTCTTCTCCCAGCCGATCACATCCCAGCCGTCCTGCGGGCCTGTGAACTTCGCGATGAAGAGCCGGTCTCCATCGCGCACCGACGCCTTCGGCCGCGCACCGCCGAGTGACCCTGCTCCAGCGTTGAGAAGCTCCTTGACTGCTTCCAGGTCACCCGTCGCCTCAGCCTTGTCCGCGGCGGCCATGAGCCTGGGCAGTTCGTTCAGCATGGGAACATCACTATCGGCAGACAGGAACGGCCCCTCGGGGCCGGAGTCCCGGGCTGTGAAGCGCAGCGCACCCTGTCGGGTCTCGTCGGTGACCTCCAGGAGGAAGTCCACCTCAGTGACGTCGGTGCGCACGCGGCCGGCCCGGACGTCCTCAGCCTGGCGGCGCTTCTTGATCAAGTTCCTGCCCCAGCGATCAGGAGTGCAATCGGTGAAGGAGTGGGGAAGTCCGCCAGCGACGGCCTGCGGGCCCGCGAACAACGGGAGACCGGGCTCGATTGGCCAGGCGCCCTTGCGTGTCAGGTAGTCGTCCGCGTAGCGAAAGGTCGTCGTCACCTGACCCCGCGCGGTCGAGAAGAACGCCTGGCCGAGGAGGATGTCGTCCCCGCGATCGCTCAGGTAGACGTCGACGGACGTCGCCGGACTGCGGGAGGCACTCACTGGCGTACCCGTTGGGGCAGGGGGCGATTCTCGACGAGTCTGGCCTGCGCCAGGGCCTGGCCCAAGTCCGTCTCGTACGGGTTCAAGCCCTTGACGAGGTAGTCGAGAACCCCAAGGACGCGACTCACTTCGAGGAGCACGTCGAGTCCAACCGTGGCCTCCCCACGCTCGAGGTTGCGAAGGGTGTTGCGCGTGATGCCGGCGCGGTCGGAAACCTGGGCGGCCGTCAAGCCCTGCAGTTTGCGGAAGGTCGCCAGGCTGTTTCCGAGTTCGACAGCGGCCTTAGCGCTGCGCGTCGAGAGCGGTCGCGTGGGCATCTCACACCATCCTTCGCCTATCCGAACCATTTATAATGGGTACTCGGCTGATCACTCTATATTATGCACCGGTCATTGCACGAATCATTATGGGAGCCGTTGTTCAGGGGCGGCCAGCGCTCCGGGCGTCCACGCGGGCCTCCAGCGCCGACGCAGACCGCCGGACACGCCGCGGCCTGTGGATAACTGGCCCGGCGGAGGGTGCGTGACCGCTTCCTGCACCCGGACACCTTCTTGCCATCCTGGAATCCGGTGGAACGGTCCTGCCTGCCGGACAGGAAAGCTGCCATCGGGGCGGCACCGGCATCAGGTCCAGGGAGGGCCTCATCCCATGCCAACTCCGTCATCGCGCCAGGTCGCGCGACTCATCGCCCACCTCGCCGAGGTGGGCGCCACCTCGGCGACGAACCGGGAGCTCGCTGCCGTTCTCGGCGTGACGCCCCGCAGCATCCGCTACGGCATCGCGGATGCGCT
>CAMDKQ010000081.1 GCA_945901095.1 Bifidobacterium breve | reverse complement strand
CTCGCTGCCTTCGGCCTACTCGTCCTCGATCGCGATCACACCCGCGCCCGGCTGGCGCGGCTCGTTCGGGAGGAAGGACTTGAGCCCCTTGCCACCACGTATGGCCCGCGGTTCGGGCTGAGGCCCTACCGCTGGGCCGCACTCGTCGCGCTGGGCCTCGCCTGCTCGGTCAAGTGGTCTGGGCTGTGGTTCGTCGCCTTCTTCATCATCATGAGCCTCGTCTGGGACATCGGTGCTAGGCGCGCAATCGGGGTCGGCCAGCCGTGGCGCGCGACGATCATCCGCGAGGTGCCAAGCACTGCGTTGCTCGCTCTCGCGATCGTGCCCGCGGTGTACCTCACAAGTTGGACCGGCTGGTTCATCTCAGACGGAGGCTGGGCCCGGGACTGGGCGGCAGGCCAGGGGCCATCGATCGTCCCCGATGCCCTGCGCTCACTTTGGCACTATCACGCCGAGGCGTGGGGCTTCCATGTCAACCTCGCCTCACCCCACTCGTACGCGAGCAACCCACTGTCGTGGCCGTTCCAGACACGTCCGACCTCCTTCTTCTGGAACTCCATCAAGGACGGCACCCAAGGCTGCCCGACCGACAACTGCGCTGCCGAGGTTCTCGCGCTCGGCAACCCCATTATCTGGTGGGCCGGCTTCGTCGCGATGATCTATCAGGCGTGGCGCTGGGCCACCCACCGCGATTGGCGCTCGGGCGCCATACTCGTCGGCATCGCTGCCGGCTGGGTACCGTGGCTGCTCTACCTGAACCGCACGATCTTCACCTTCTACACGGTGGTCTACGTGCCCTTCCTCGTCATGGCCCTTGCGATGACGATGGGAGCAATGCTCGGCCCGAGCAACGCGCCGGAGAAGCGCCGGGCACGCGGGGCCTTCGCCGCTGGCACCCTTCTTATTCTCATCATCATCGCCGCCTGGTGGTTCTACCCCATCTGGACCGGACAGGTCATGCCGTACGAGCAGTGGCAGTTGCGAATGTGGATGCCCACCTGGATCTAGCGCCCACCCCAGGCACCCCCAACCCAGTCACCCACTCCCCGGTCATTTCATCCATAATCCGGGAGAATTGGCAGAATTCCGGCCAATAAGCCTCGGATTCTGCCCGTGCTCCCGGATTATGGATGAAATGACGAACGTGGTGGAGCTGAGGGGATTCGAACCCCTGGCCTTCTCATTGCGAACGAGACGCGCTACCAACTGCGCCACAGCCCCTTGCGTGAGCCGTAAGGGTAGCAAGGCCCCGCGCCCACCCGACAATGGGCCTACTCGCTTGACGCCCGGAACTTTTTAAAATACGCCTCATCAAGGACCGGAATCGCCTCAGTGTCGGAGCCGCCTTCGTCGCGCGCAAAGTCAATGGTCTGCCTCGTGATGCCCTGCGGCGACATCACCGGAGGTGCGATGATCGGTTTCCGTTCGACCTCGAGAGCCACCGTCGCGGCGCGAGGGGAGCCTGCCCGCGATGACGTGGTTCGGGGCGCCGCACGGCGGTCCAACTCCTCGTGCGCGAGCCTGTCGCGTAATTCCCGGAACTCGCGAAGTTCACGTTTTTCTGGTCGAGCCTCTGCTCGGCTGGCAGAGAGGACTTCAGCGCGACTCGAGGCGGTGAGCGCTGACGCCACGACGAAGGCGATGACCATCCCAGCCGTTGCAACCGGCACCCACTGCGCCACGGTCCTCACCACCGCCAAGATGAGCGTCACGATGAGCGTAGTCATGAGGATTGCCAGCACGACGGTCCGGCGGATCGACGCCCGCCTCGCGTTGGCGATCGCTCGCGCTTCCGCAGCGCGCTTGGCCCGCTCGGAAGCAAGTCTGGGGGTGACGGGCGGCTTCGGGTCGCGAGCCGCAACCCCACTAGTAACAGCGGTTTCGGCAGTGACCTTCGACCCGAGAAGTTCCATCGCGGAGCTGAAACGGGCGGTGGACTTTTCCTCACTCAACCGGTCAAGGCGACGCAGCCACATTGGGATAAGCACCGCAATCCACAACACGATGATCGCGATGTAGATGAGGCTGGTCACACTCGTACGTTAGAGGCTTGCGTGAGGCACATCGCGCAGGCGAACACTTCGCGCCTCGGCGTGTCGCGCTAGCAGTGACGAGACGTCCGCGGGGACGGGCTCCCTAGGGATCAGGGTGTCCGCGACTGACGCGCCCTCAACCGAGCCAATACCCCCTCGGGGAACTCCCCCGCCATCACGACGTGGGTCACGTGATCACGCCAATCACCATCAATATGAAGGTATTTCGGACGATCACCCTCCTTGCGCAGCCCGATCTTGTCGACGACCCGAAGTGAGGCTGTGTTCTCAGGCCTGATGTTGATCTCGATCCGGTGAAGGCGCACGTTGTCGAAGCAGTAGTCGCACGCCATCGCCACTGCCGCGGGCATGATCCCCCGACCTGCGAACTCCTTGTCAATCCAATAGCCGATGTAGGCAGAGCGCAGCGAACCGTAGGTGATGCCACCGACCGTCAACTGCCCGGCCAACCGTCCGTTAACGAGGATCGCCCACGGGAGCGCCCGGCCAGCACGGGCCTCCTTGCGCATGCGCCGCACCATCTGCCCGAACGTCGATGGCACGTCGGTGATGAGCGACGCCTCCGGAGGCAGGCTCGCCTCCCACGGTTGAAGCCACTCACGGTTACGCCGCCTGATCTCGCGCCACGCGCTGGCATCGCGCTGGCGGATGAGTCGCAGCGTGATGTCGCCATCAGAGATCGCAGGTGACCAGTTCACTGCAGCCCTGCTACGAACTCCTTCAGCCAGCCCCGAAGGCTTGGGCCGATGTCCTCCCGCTCACTCGCGAGCATGATGCTCGCCTGCAGGTACGAAAGGCGGTCGCCGGTGTCGTACCGCCGCCCGGAGAAGATCACGCCGCGGACACCTCCGCCCTCATCGGACGGCATGGTGGCGAGGACTCGGAGCGCATCGGTGAGCTGGATCTCGCCACCGCGGCCCGGCTTGGTTCGCTCGAGGACAGCGAACGCTGCGGGGTCAAGGAGGTACCTGCCGATGACCGCAAGGGTGCTCGGGGCATCGGCTACGTCAGGCTTCTCGACAAGGTCGGTCACGATGACGACGTCGGTCTCATCGGTCGACATCACCGCCGGGCACCCATACAGCGAAATGCTCTCGCGCGGCACCTCCATGAGGCAGATGACCGAACCGCCGTACTCCTCCCGAATGGCAAGCATGCGCGGGAGCACCGGGTCGCGCGGGTCAATGAGGTCATCGCCGAGCAGAACCGCAAACGGCTCGTCGCCAACATGGCTCTGCGCCATGAGCACCGCGTGGCCGAGGCCGAGCGGATCGCCCTGCCGCACGTAGTGAATGAGCGCGAGGTCCGTCGATTCTGTGACGAGGGCTAGACGCTCCGCATCACCCTTGCGCATGAGTGCTTCTTCTAGTTCGAAGTTGCGGTCGAAGTGGTCCTCGAGTGGCCGCTTGCTTCGTCCGGTGATGAACAGGACGTCATCGAGGCCCGCCGCGACCGCCTCCTCGACGACATACTGGATCGCGGGCTTGTCAACAACGGGGAGCATCTCCTTCGGGGTGGCCTTCGTCGCCGGGAGAAACCTCGTCCCGAGCCCAGCGGCCGGAACCACTGCCTTGCGAACGGCGCCGGTGTAGCCACCCTTAGTCGTCATGCGCCGACGATAGCCGCCCCGAGTAGGGAACGATGGGGACGTGGACGAGTTGGGTACGTCGAGTGTCGGGGACAAGGCTGCGCTCCGAGCGCAGATTCGATCCGGACGTCGCTCGCCGACGCCGGCCGATCGCGACGCTGCCGGAATCGCGATCGCGTCGAACGTCCGCGACCTCCCACTGCCGGGCCACCTAGGCGGCATGACCGTCACCTGCTACCTGTCACTTGAGACCGAGCCCGGCACCGGTCCGCTCATCGAGGATCTCCTCGCACGAGGAGCATCGGTTCTCGTCCCCAGGGTTGCGGGAGAACACTTGGACTGGCTGATCCTTGCCGCCGACCAACCGGTTTCAGCCGGGCCCTTCGGAATCCCCGAGCCAGCCGGAATTCCAATCGGACGAGGAATTGCGCCGCTCGCCGGATGCACCGCCCTCTTCCTGCCTGCTCTGGCAATTGACGACCGTGGCTATCGCCTCGGGCAGGGCGGCGGCTTCTACGACCGCACACTGGCCGACCTGGCGACTCACGACCAGGGCGGTCCGATCAGGATCGCGATCGTCTTCGAGAAGGAGATGTTGCACCGGGTACCGATCGACGACCACGACTGCCGGGTCGACCTCGCCCTCACCGAGGCCGGTGTTCGTCGCTTCCCGAGCAATTCCTGAAGGTCACTTGCTCGGCTGGAGCACGAGCGTGTCGGCCGCCGACGCCTCGACCTGATCCCGGCTGAAGGGCCACGGGTACTGGGCTCCGGTCCGCCACGCCTCGATCTGATCGTCATAGTGCGGATTGAACGCGTGGCCGCTGGCACCGGTGAGGTTCACCCAAGTCGAGGCGTTAAAGTCGGCGAGGTTGATGACCTGCCGCATGCTCGGCACCCATTCGACGATGTAGCCGTTTTTCGGAGTCCACCCGGTCGCATTGACGGTCGACTCCCCGCCGCTAGTCTCGATGGGGCCGCGGTTGAATAGCCACTCGATCGGCCAGATTCCGCTCTTACCGAGGGTCTGATTCTCCAACTCAAGGGTGTGGAGCGCCCCCCATGACCACCCCGACGGATCATCACCCTGGCTGGCCGTGAGCTCCTCTACCGCCGCTGTCAGCGCAGCCTCGAGCGTCTCATCACGAGTCTGAGTTCCGTTGATGGTCTTGTCGTCCCACCAGAAATCACCGGGCGTGTCCCAGATGTTCTCGATCACCTGCCAGTACCGGTCGCCACCGCTTGCGTAGATGAGCTCCTCATCAGCGGCCGCGTCGAACATTCGGTGGACGAGTTGGCGCCACACAGCATTGAAGTACGCCGCGGGGGCCGAGTCAGCGGTCTGCTGCGCATCCCATCCATCAAGGAGCGCCACGGCAGGAGCCGTAAGTTCGGTCGTGGGCAGGTCGACGAGTCGGGGCGCGAGGAATGCCGCGAGTTCGTTGTGGCCGTCCATCTGGATCTCACGCATACGCTCGGCATTGACCTTCGCGCCACCAGCGGTCGACTCCTCGATGAGATCCACGATGCGCTGCGAGCGAGCACCGTAGGCCCAGTCGTCGGTGAGGAAGAACGGGTAGGGCGGACCGATGACGGCCTGGTTCGCGGTGACGATCCAGCCCTCGGAGGGATTGAGGACGGACGGCAGCGACTCAAAGGCCAGCGTGCCCTTCCATTGGTACGACGAATCCCATCCGGGGACCGGCCACTTGCCGTCGTAGCCGTTGCGGATCGGGATGCGGCCGGGGGCCTGGTAGCCAATATTCCCGGCCACGTCGGCATAGAGGAGATTCTGCGCTGGCACGGAGAGCTTCATCGCGGCGGTCCGGAATTCTTCCCAGGTCCGCGCGGTGTTGAGCAGGTCGAAGGCATCGAAGGTCGGTGCCGGCTGCAGCGCCGTCCAGCGGAGCGCTACTCCGTAGGCGGGGGGACGGCTCTGCGTAGATTCAGCGAGCACCGACCCAGCCTCAGCAGATCCAGGTGCCGGAACAGGAGCATCGGCGCCGACTGCGCGATAGGTATCGATCCCGGCGACGTCCGACACCAACGGTCCATCAATGGTCTCCCGGACCGTGATAACCACCGGCTCGCCACCGGCGACCTTGATGATCTCCGCGCGCGTCGTGAAGGCAACCTCCTTGCCATCTAGGAGATAGCTGTCGCCATCAACCTTCTCGAGCACGAGGTCCGTGACATCGGGGCCGAGGTTCGTGAATCCCCACGCGATCGTGTCGTTGTGTCCGATAAAGATCCCGGGGAGGCCGGCCATCGACCACCCTGCGACGTCGTAGTTGCAGTCAGCGGTCTGGGTAGTGCAGTGCAGCCCCGCCTGGTACCAGATGCTCGGCATCATCGGGGCGAGATGCGGATCATTCGCGAGCAGTGGCTTGCCGGTGCTGGTCTTGTCTCCCGAGATAGCCCACGAGTTCGAGCCGATCCCCGGCCCCGTCGGCCCGAGCCAACGGGTGAGTCCCTCGGTCGATGTCCGAAGCCGCTGCAATGCCCCAACGGCCTCCGAGGGGATGGGCGCTGACGCGCCCTTCGATCCGGACGTCGGCGCGTTGCCCGCGTCGAAGACCCCGTTCACGACGGCGCCGGTCGTGACGATCGGTCGATGCTCGGCGAACGGGTATGGCGGGAAAAGCTTCTCGGTCTGATCGACGCCCACCGACGCCGACATGATCGACCGGTAGATCTCGTCCTCCATGTTGCCGCGCAGGTCCCAGGCCAGGGCCTTGAGCCAACTCACCGAGTCGGCGGGGGTCCACGGCTCCGGCTGGTAGTCGGGATTCTGCAGGCCGAGGACGGCGTATTCGAGGCTCAACTCATCGCCGCGATGCTCGGCGAGGTAGGCATTCACACCAGACGCATAGGCATCGAGGATCCTGCGCGACCTCGCTGAGAGCATCGGGATCTCCTGCTCCGCGACCCGTCGCCAGCCGAGGGTCCGCAGGAAGGAGTCGGTCGTCACCTGGCTCTCGCCGAACATCTCCGATAGCCGCCCGGCGGTGATGTGCCGACGGACGTCCATCTCCCAGAATCGGTCCTGGGCGTGCACGTAGCCCTGCGCGGCAAACAGGTCCTCAAGTCCGTCTGCATAGAGTTGAGGAACCCCGAGATCGTCACGGATAACCGTCACCGGGGCGGTGAGTCCGTCGACCGTCACCTCCCCGGAAACAACCGGGAACGACGCCCGAACGGTGTGAACTCCGTAGAGCGCCACTCCGCCAACAACCAGAATGAGGATGAGGCCGATGACCCCCAGGACTCGCCACAGCACACGCACGAGCCCACCGTAGGGACTAGCGGCCCGCCGCGCTAGCCAAGTGCCAAACTGCCATGAACGCGGCGATGCAGGCGACCGGCATGCCGATGACCGTCACCCAGAACTGCGTCCGCGCAGCCGACCACAGCAGGTTCGCATCCCAGCCAAAACCCGAGAACGTGGTGAAGGCGCCGCAGAATCCGGAGAGGAGGAGGAGCCGCAAGTCACCTGACGTGGTCGTGAGGACGAGGCCAGCAATGCCGGATCCTGTGACGTTTACGGTGAACAACCCCCATGGCACCATCCGCCAGTGCCCGCTCCCCTCGCCAGTGCCCGCCGTGCGTCCATGTACCCACCGATCAACCGTGTATCGCAGGGGCGCACCCACTGCGGCGCCGAGCACGATCGCGAGGACAGTCACCGCGATCCCCGCGCCAGCACCCGGCCGAGGTGGACTGCGAGCAGGCCGGCGAGCACCGTGCCCCCGACGTAGAGCGCCGCCAGCCCAGCCGAGCCGGCATCGATGAGCACCCCGGTTTCTAGGGCGAACGCCGAGAACGTGGTGAACCCACCGAGCACCCCGGTGATGAGCAGTGGCCGAAGCCACCACCGATCTGCAACCACGGGCAGTGTCGTGGCGAGCACCCCGATCGCGAGGCATCCGGCCACATTCACCCCGAGGGTCCCCCACGGCAGTGCGTGCGGATCGTGCGCACCGATGATGATGCTCACCGAGTGACGGGCGAGCGATCCAACCGCTCCGCCCGCAGCGATAACAGCAAGCAGGGTCGCGTGCCGGCTTGCCGTCATCCCGGTCGTCACGGGCCCACCGTATGGGACAGCGAATTGGACGGGACAGGAAAGACGAGGCACACTTAGCACTCGGCACTTGCGAGTGCCAATTGTTCGGAACCTACCCGGAGGAATAGTGCCCACCTACGAGTACGCGTGCGCCGCCTGCGACACCAAGCATGAGATCCAGCAGAGCATGAGCGACGACACCCTCACGATCTGCCCCAACTGCGGTGAGTCGACCCTGCGCAAGCTCTTCAATAACGTGGGCGTGGTGTTCAAGGGCTCCGGCTTCTACCGCAATGACTCCCGCGACAAGACAAGCAGCGCGTCCACCGCCAGCGGCTCAGCGAAGTCTGAGGGCTCGAGTTCGTCCGACTCATCCTCCGGCTCGAGTTCGAGTTCGCCCGACTCGTCGTCCTCGCCCTCGTCATCCGACTCGGGTTCGAACTCCTCATCGAGTTCGAGCGCACCCGCCCCGAGTGCCCCCTCGAGTACCCCCGCTGCAGCCCCCTCCGGCAATTCCAGCACCTGATCAACGCACCAAGGCAAGCGTGCCTGTGGATAACTATTTCCACTGAACGCCGATACCGCCTACCGTCGGTGCATGTTCTCCTCAGCCAAATTTGACCGATCGCCCCTCGCCGCCCTCGTCCGTCGCTATCGGCGTCCAATCGCCGCAGTTTGCGCCGGCCTCGCAGTACTCCTCACGTTGTCGTCACTCAAGTCGCCGGCTCCCGTCGCCTCCGGCGTCGAAACTGGCCCGCGCCTTGCCTTCGGCGAGGTGGCAGCGCCAATCACCCTCGCGAGCGCCGACATCGCCGCCAGTCTGAAGGTCGGCGACATGATCGACGTCGTCGCGATCCCCAATCAAGAGGCCGGAATCTCTCGGGTCGTCGCACGCGGGGCACGGGTGCTCGAGATTGGCACATCCGATGGCTTCGGCGCTTCAGCGAGCGCCCTCGTCGTCATTGCCCTCCCGGAGTCCGAGGCACTCGCAATCGCCGATGCCACCGCCGACTCCGATCTCACCGCCCTCATTCATTGAACGACTAACGGACCACTAGCCGCCGTGGTGCGGCGGAACATCAGCGAGCAGCCGATCGTCACTTGACCCAAAGCCCCCCGACTCGTCAGAGGTCTGGTCCGGGAGCAGGTTCACGTCGAGCATTGGCCTCGCCCTCCGGGTCGAACCCAGCGCCGCAAGTGACTCGTCAATGGCGCTCGCGATGCTCGCGAGATCACGCTCCTCGATGACGAACGGCGGAGACACCTGCACTGAGCCATCGGCGAGCATCCGGGTGAGCACCCCTCGCTCGCGCAATTGCCCAATGATGCGCGGGCCGAAGGTCGGGTCAGCCGCAATAACCTCGGGCTTCACTTGCACCGCACCAAGGAGTCCGACACCGGCGCGCACCTCGTGCACCACATCATGCTGGTTCAGAGGTTGCAGGAGTTGTGCCAACAACGGCTGTAGTTCAACGACCCGCTCGATGAGTCGCTCTCGTTCGAGGACATCTAGGTTTGCCATCGCGACGGCGGCCGCAGTGGCATGCCCCGAGTAGGTATAACCGTGACGCCACATAACACCGGGTGAGTTCCAGAAGGGCTCGGCGATGCGGCCCGCCACGAGCACAGCACCCATGGGCAGGTAGCCCGAGGTCAGTCCCTTCGCCGTGAGGATGAGGTCAGGGTCGAGGGCCCAGCGAGTGGATGCAAGGATCGAACCGACCCGTCCGTAGCCGGTGATGACCTCGTCCGCCACGAACAGCACTCCGCGGTCGCGGCAGATCTTGCGAACCTCATCGAGGTAGCCCGGCGGCGGCGCGTAGACCCCACCCGCCCCGATGACCGGCTCGCAGAAGAAGGCGCCGACACGCTCGGCGCCAAGTTCATCAATGACCGCAGCGAGCTCTGCGGCGCTGTCCCATTGAATATTTCGGACGCGACTATCAAGGTTGCCGTGCCCATCGCGATTGGCGGCGATGCCGGCGAGAGCCGTGCCAGCCATATGCATGCCATGGTAAGCCCGGTTGCGAGTGATGATCCAGGTGCGGTCCGGCTGCCCGTTCAGCCACCAGTAGCGTCGGACCATCTTCACCGCGGTATCGACGGCATCGCTGCCACCGGAGGTGAAGAAGACCTTGCAGTCCTCCTGCGGCGAGAGCGCCGAGAGCCGGTCGGACAGTCGAAGGGTCGACTCCGTGGCCTGATCGCCGAAGTTGGAGTAGGCCGCGAGGGTCATCATCTGGGCAGCCGCGGCGTCGGCGAGCTCCTTGCGGCCGTGGCCGACGCTGTTGAACCAAAGGGCGGCCGAGGCATCGATGAACTCGCGTCCGTCCTTCGTTCGGACTCGAGCACCCACCCCCGAGGCCACGACCAACTCATGGCCGTTCACCGCCGACATATCGGCGAATGGATGCCAGAAGGTCGTGCTCACCTCGTTGCTCACCTCGTTGCTCACCTCGTTGCTCACGAACACAGGCTAGTCACATTTGGCGTAGCGTCAGCCATATGACTGCTCGAGTGATCCTTCTCGGCGCCACCGGCTACACCGGCCGCCTCACTGCCCATTCAATGGTTCGAGCCGGATTGTCACCTGTTCTCGCCGGACGATCGGCATCTCGGCTCGCCGAACTCGTCGATGAACTCGCTGTGGTCGGGAGCGAGGGAAGGGCGCCAACATGGCAGGTGGCGGACGTCGGTGATCCCGCTAGCGTGCGGGCTCTCGTGCAAGACCCGTCGGACGTGCTCGTCACGACTGTCGGCCCCTTCACCAGCCTCGGAGACCCCGCCATCAGTGCGGCGATTCACGCCGGCGCCGTCTACGTCGACTCAACCGGCGAACCACCATTCATCGAGCGAGTCTTCACCGATTACCACGCTCGCGCCGTGGCGAGCAGAGCACGACTGCTCACCGCCTTCGGCTACGACTACGTGCCCGGCAATCTCGCCGGCGCGCTCGCAATCGCTTCGGCCCGAGCCAACGGTTCGACCCCGGTTCGCCTAGAGATCGGCTACTTCGTTCAGGGTGCCTTCGCGATGAGCAGCGGCACGCGCGCGAGTTCTGCAGGGGTGATGTTCGCCCCATCCTTCTCATTCCACCACGGCCGGGTTGAGCACGAGCGTGCAGCGAAATCCACCACCTCCTTTTCAATCGACGGACGGTCCCTCGATGCGCTGAGCGTCGGGGGCAGCGAGCACTTCACCCTCCCCCGTCTCGACCCATCACTCATCGACATCGGGGTGTACCTCGGCTGGGCAGGCAGTCGCACCAAGGCGGCGGCAAGGGCTGCAGCGGTGGTCAACGGGATCTCCTCGATCCCCGGAGCGCGTTCCCTGCTCACTGGTATCGCCAGGCGGGCCACGTCCGGCCCAACCGGCATAGGCCCCGATGATCAACAGCGCGAGGGTGGAATATCGATAGCCGTCGCCCGGGCTTTTGACGAATCCGGCACCCTCGTCGCAGAGGCGCGGGTCGACGGGCCGACCCCCTACGAGCTTACGGCTGACCTTCTTACGTGGGCGGCTACGAGGTTCGCAGAGCAGCTGCCGGCGGCGACCGGCGCACTCGGTCCGGCGGACGCCTTCGGTCTTGATGCACTCGTCGAAGGCTGCCGCGGCATCGGTCTCACCGAGGTCACCTGAACGGCGTGACTTCGCGCGTCCACGCATTCGCTTTCGGCGACCACAGCGCTAGTGTCGCTGCGTGCGTCAGGATGAATGGCAGCGTTTGGCCGCCGATCACGCGGACCGAGTCCGGCCATGGGTCGACGCCCGGCTTGCGCGGCGATCAGCGGGACGCAAGCACGCCGTCGATGATTTCCTCTTCGACTACTACCCGTTCTCCCCCGCCAAGCTCGCCTCCTGGCACCCCGGTTTTGGAGTGGTGCTCAAGGGCCCCGAAGCCCGCACCTACCTCGCTAAATCCGGGTATATCGAGGTGTCCGATGGAGTCACGGCTGACCCGTCACGATTGACGAGCAAGCGCCCTCGGCTGGACCTCGCGATCCGCATCCTGTCGGGCACCATGGCTCGTCCGGCAATGACCGGGTGCTTTGGACTCCACGAGTGGGCGATGGTCTATGGCCTGGACCAAGGCGAGGTTCGTCACGAAGACCTTCCCCTTCGGGTAAGCCCAAACACGATCGCCGCCACAGTCGACGAAATCGGTCTGCGCTGCACCCACATCGACGCCTTCCGGTTTTTCACCCCCGCGGCAGTCCCACTCAACGGCTTGGAACCGACCCGCGCCACGCAGCCCGATCTTGAGCAGCCCGGATGCCTGCACGCATCGATGGATCTCTACAAGTACGCGTTCTGGTTCTCGCCATTTGTTCCGAGTGAACTGGTGACCGACTGCTTCGAGTTGGCACGGTTTGCGAGGCAGGTTGATATGGCAGCCTCGCCCTATGACTGCGGCGATTTGGGACTCACTCCGATCCGGGTCGAAACTCCGGAAGGACGGCAACAATACGCTGCCGCCCAACGGGAATTGATGAATGCAGCTGCTCCCCTGCGCGCTCGGTTGCAATCTGTTCTCGTTGGTTTGCAAGTTGCTGGCAGCAGTTTTCGCGGGGGTTGATTGTCAGACCCTGGGGTTAGGTTGGGGTCATGTTCACGACGGTTGATCCGCTTACCTGCTCTGCGGGTGCGTTGCTTGCGGAGTTGTCGTGTCTTGAGCCGGGGTTGCTGGTGATGTCGTTGTTGCAGTCAATCGCTGTTGAAGGATTGTCGCCTGACGATGCGGTGTCATTTCTGCAGATCCATGATCGGTGCCGCAGTTGGTGGGAGGCCCAGCAGGTACCGGTGATGGTGGCCGCTGCTGAGATCGAGCCGCGCATTGATGAGTACCGGCTCCTGCTTCCGGAACGCGA
>CAMDKQ010000080.1 GCA_945901095.1 Bifidobacterium breve | reverse complement strand
CACCACTATTGACTGGGGATCTTGGCCTGTGGGGAACATGGCCGCACTGGCCTTCCTGAAGGCAGGCATCGTGGGACTAATGACCGTTCCGATCCCGGACCCCGCAGAACGAGACGTACTCATCAAGGTCAATATTTTGGGGATCTGCGGCACGGACGTGCACCTCATGAGCGGCGCAAGCCCTAACATCTCGGCAGGGCTGACTGAGTTTCCAATCCGTTTCGGCCACGAGTGGAGCGGAACGATCGTTGCAGTGGGAAGCAAAGTCACTTCATTGCTGGTCGGTGATCGAGTTGTTGGCGAGCCCTTCATATCCTGTGGTCATTGCCAGACCTGCCGTGGAGGTCGTTACAACCTGTGCCCGAACCGAGTCGAAGTGGGGGTGAGGGGTGACGCCCCGGGCGGTGCAGCCGAGCACCTTCGCATGCCGGAATCGAATGTACATGTGGTGCCGGACGGTGTCACCTCCGAGGCAGCCCTCCTGGCGGAACCTGCCGTAACGGTCCTTAATGCCTTCCGAAGCGGCCGAGTCCAGCCTGGCGAATCCGTCATTGTGATCGGAACTGGAACGATGGGTTTGCTGGCAGTGCAGATCGCCGTCTCGATGAATTGTGAAGTAGATGCGGTGGGATCGAATGTTAGAGGACTCGAGAGGGCCTTGATGCTGGGTGCGAGGGCGGCGTACCGTCCGGAGGAAGCGCCTCACTCTTCCTATGCGGTCGTGATTGAGGCCTCCGGGTCGCGAACGGTCGGCCAAATGCTGACTAATGTCGCGGGTATTGGAGGCCGCATTCTCCAGGTAGGCATCCCGGACGGGTGCGTGGACGGCATCGACCTGAGTGCCATGGTCATGAAGGGTCTTTCGATCACAGGCATCCTCGGTGGTGTTGATCTTATGCCGCGAGCGCTGGCTCTCATCGCGAACGGCGCCATTGCTCCGGAAGCCCTCATTGAGGCAGTTCTCCCCGCGTCTAGGGTCAACGAAGCTTTCGAACGACTTGCTCTATCCATGCGGGATAGGCCAAAAATCATGCTCGACATGAGTGACTTCGATGTCGACACGGTTTTGGAGCCGGCAGCGGGAGCCACATCGTGAGCGCTCCAGCATGCCAAGCGACGCAAAAGTGAAGGTGGGGACTAGATGAGGGAGCGCTTATTGGCGTCATGTTGGACAACGGCAGGCGACGCTCGACCGGACCCAGGCCATGAACGAAGCCCCCATCCTCTTCGCGAAAGGATCGAGAGATCGGCAGAGGCAGGATTCGTGGGAGTTGGCCTTCTTGAAGTCGACCTTCGACAATTCTTGGCTACGGCAAGCCTTGCGACGCTAAGCCAGATCCTCAATGACAATGGAATGGAATGTATTGAACTTGAGTTCCTTACCAATTGGTGGACCACCGAATCGCTTCGTCGTCGTTCGGACGATAGTCGAAGATTCCTGCTGGCGGCCGCGGAAGCGCTAGGTGCTCGAGCAATCAAGGCGGCACCTTCGCTTGAAGGAGGGCTCCTTGATCTTGATCTGTTCGCGCACGAGTTTCGCCAATTGGGCATGGAGGCGTCGGAACACGGAACGACGATTGCCCTGGAGTTCATGGCATTCACGAACGTACCTACGCTCAAGGCGGCACTCGACTTACTCACGGCCACCGACCACCCTGCGGTCGGCCTGGAGATCGATGTCTGGCACGTCGATAGATGCCGCACCACCATGGATGAGTTATCTAAGGTGCCCTTGAGTGCCATCATGGGCGTTGAACTTGGTGACGGACTCCATCAAGAGAAGGGCGATCCCTACCGCGATACGGTCGACAACCGCCTTCTCCCCGGGCGCGGGGAATTCAATCTGACCGAATTCATCACCGTTATCAGGGGCATTGGATGGGATGGACCCTGGGGAGTGGAGATCCTGTCGTCGGATCACCGCGCGCGGGATTTAGGCGAAGCATTGGCTGACACGGCCGCCACAACGGTCTCGGTATTGGCTGCCGCGGAACGAGAGAAAGGGCCTTCAGCATGAGCAGAGTTGGTGCCGTAGTCGTCCACTCAATAGACGGAGAGATTCGCGTCAAATTCGAGGACGTTCTGCGTCCGGAAGCCGAACCCGGAACGCTACGAATCAGGCCCTCATATGTTGGGATCTGTGGTTCCGATCTGGAACAGATCCGCGGTCATACGGACCCCAGTTTCCATGTTTCGTTCCCGCACATTCTCGGGCATGAGTGGTCTGGCACCGTGGAGCAGACGGGATCAAGGTGTTCGTCGTTTAACGTGGGCGATCGGGTGATTGGGCACGGTGATCTTGGAGGAAACGTGTGGTTCGGCGTTTCCACCAATGGGGCGATGGCGGATGCCTTCGTCGTTCCGGAGTCAATGTGCTTCGCAGTTCCAGACGAAGTGTCAATGCTCCAGGCAGCCTTGATCGAGCCACTGGCGTGCTCCCTCCAGGGACTGCGAAGCCTGGGAGGAGCGGATCCGGGCCATCGTATGGTGGTCATCGGATGCGGTGCACTCGGCCTTGCGATGGTCGGGCTGACTTCCGCCATGGGCGTTCGCGTCGTGGCTGTTGACCGAAGTATCGAAAGGCTTGAGATTGCAGAAGGTCTGGGCGCCAGCATGGGGACTATTGCAGGCGACGGAGCTGAAGTTGTCATTCGGGATCACTTCGACGGCCATGGCGCCGACATCGTCGTTGAGGCCTCGGGTGCCCCGTCCGCCCAGGCCTTCGCAATTGACGTAGCGGGGCAGGACGCTCGGGTGTGCTTCATGGGCATCGGCCATCAAAGCGCTGCCGGTGTGGCCCTGCGTCAGGTGCAAAACCGCAATCTGCGACTGACGTCGTCAACGGGCGCTCCCCCGGCAATTTGGGGCCCGGCGATCCGGGTCATCTCGCAGACCAGCCTTGACCTGTCGACCATCGTGTCAGACGTTTTCGCATTCCGTGACTGCGAGTTGGCAATCACGGCTGCTAAGGACTCGGCCAAACATGCGAAAGTCATGCTCCGCCCCGACGATCGTTAGGGCAGCGCTCGTTATCGGGGTGTTTGCCGTGCAGTTTCTTCCGGTCAGGCGTGGTGAGTCGAGGGAGTGCTGCTTCGGTCTGAGCTAAGGCGCGTCTCCCATGTTGAGCGGGCGTGAGGCGCGATTATGGGGCTTTGTCACGTAGCGTTGTTCTCTCTGACGAGATGTGGACACGAATCGAGCCGTCGCTACTTCCGATGAGAGAGACGATGGGCAGGCCGATGCGGTCTCACCTCACGCTGATTGAGGGGTCGGTCTATCGTCTTCGGGCGTGTTGTACGTGGCGTGAATCCGGGACCTGATGCAGGACCCGGCGGCGGCACCGCCGGGTCCGCAGGCGCGGGAATTCCATGTGGAATACCAGGATCTGCGGATGCTGGAACCTCAGCCAATGGGAGATCTGCTCGGGGCTCCAGCGCAAGTCGTGCCAACCCTGCATTACGTTCCGCATGGCAGCGTCCGTAGTGAGGCGCGGTTGCTTGTGCTGTGGCATCCGTTCCACGGCCATAGGGTGTGCCGCGAACGGCCCAGGACCGCCGCGATCCGGGTGACGGTCGTTCCCGCCCTCAGCCCGTCGCCGATCAGGACCCGCTGGTCCTCGGAAAAGTACCTCGCGCACGCACGCCTCGAAGACAAGGAAGTTGCATCGGTGGAATCCTCCAGCACCGCGCCCGAGACGAGGACCACCGTCCGGCCGAGCCCCCAGCGAGTGCACGTACTCCGGTTCACCCCAACTGTGCGGCACGCCTAGGAGTGGCTCACCCGGTCGAGATCAGCCGTGCGAACTCCGTGCACCGACCTCGACGGGGAGCTGGCACTTGCGTCCAATTCCCGTCCATCTTGGATCCACTGAGTTCTGCTAGCGCAATCGGTGTTGCGACGTTGGCCGGAATCCGCCTATACACCGCAGCACCGTCTCAGGACTGTGCTTCCTGCCCCGCCGAGCCGATTTGTAGAGCGGCTCGATCAGCCCAACTCACAGCTACCACGAAATCATGGCGTCATTCTCTCCAAGAACTGCTCTCTGTGCATGACCAACGATTCCAGAAACAAACCCGTGCACTCGAAAAAACACCACTCAAAGGAACGAGAAAATCAGCAATTCCCTAGTAAACCACCTCGCCGCCGGTGACAGGAGCCACGACGAGTCCTGGGGTCGCCAGACCTGCGAGCCACAGGGCCGCGGCCGCCATATCCGAAGGATGACCCAATCTACCGACGGTGGTGCGGTCCCTTCTCCGCTGGACGACCGCTTCGTAGGGAACCCCTTCCGCATCAGACATGCCCTGAAGCGCTCGCTGCAGGAGCGGAGTGTCTGTGACCCCAGGGCACAAGGCTCGTGGTCGAATTCCATCCCAATGGGTACTGCGGAGCCAACCGATGAGTGCAAACTTCGCGGCACAGTAAATAGAGTTATTGGCCTCGCCAACGAGGCCAGCTTGACTTGACACGACGACGAGAGAGCCATTTTCAACTCTGAGTGCTGACGCGAGGACGTCTGTGGTCGCCACGCACGACTCGAAATCAATCTCCATAATCCTACGCACTGTCTTTGATTCGATTGTTGAGATCGCTCCGGACCCCGCGATGCCATGGGCTAGGACGAGAACGTCAAGCCGCGTTTCCGCACTTGCCTCAGCCAAGGCCCGCTGCGTGGCTTCCGAGAGGATGTCGCCTGAAATCCAGCCAGCGAACTTGGCAGGATCGGCAGGTGGCATCAGGTCTTGGCCGATGACCCGCGAGCCGGATGCCATGAATGCATCAGCGATTGCCCGACCGATTCCTCCGCAGGCGCCGGTGACAATGACGCTCATGGCCTTACCCGCAGATCGAATGTGGAACCGGCGATGTACCCGCCGGTCGGTCCTTGGAAAAGTACGGCTGTCTTCTCGCGATCTTGAACCTGATCGAGCGTACTGATGACGAGGGTGCACCGGCTCGAGGGCACTTCGAGTGCGACTGACTGCACGAAGCCGCGGCACGCTTCGATCATGCTCTCGGTCACGACCTCGCTGTCGGAGGAGTCATTCGCGCACAGCACGTTCACGAGGATTGGGGCGGTCGCGTCACGGGAAAGAAACTCCTGAACCGCCTGGGTGAGCGACACAACGGCTTGTGTGACCCCCGAGGGCCAGTCGACGTTTGCAGGCACAACCACTTGGATAACGTGGCAATCAAGCAAGGGAGGCATGGGCGCTCCATTCATGTAACGAACGAGAAGTTACGCAAGATACCGCATTGTTAAGTCGGAATGTGAAATGTTAAGTAACAGTTTGACGACATCTTATGTTGCCGTGGGGATCGTGCTTGAGATGGTCGTGAAGACGGACGCCGATTCCGGCCCGAAAATGACAGACACATCTAGGGAGTTTTCTCCTCCACTGACTAGATCTATGACGATTCAGGAGGTAAAGGGTTCCGTTACCGATTTGCAATCAACAATCACTTGTTTCGACTGCGCATGAGCACGAGCATATGTAAAGTAACAGTTAACTTCTTTTGTGCAGTGGAGGTGTAGGACGTTGGATTCGGCCCCGGTTCTGGAACTCACACGAGTGGCGAAGTCATTCGCAGGAGTGCCTGTGCTGACGGACATCAACCTGTTCGTGGCGAGGGGGGAGACCTTGGTGCTCCTCGGTGAGAACGGCGCGGGGAAATCCACCCTGAAGAACATTCTTTGCGGGCTTCTTGAGCCGGATAGCGGCCAGATCGCACTGTCGGGCGAGGTTCGTAAGGAGTGGGACGCAAGGGCTGCCCGCGATGCCGGAGTAGGTGCGATCGCGCAGGAATTGAGCTTGTTCCCCAATCTCTCGGTGGCCGAGAACGTGTTTATTACTGAGCTCTCTAGTTCACGGTGGGGCCTCCTCAATCGGAGAAGGATCAACGAGGAGACGAAGGCAGCCTTCCACGACCTGCTTGATGAAGACATCGACCCTGAGGCGCTCGTGGGGACCCTCCCACTGGGCAAGAGGCAACTCGTGGAGATCGTCAAGGCAGTGCAACGGGCATCAACCTTGCTGATCCTCGACGAGCCGACGACGTCACTCAGTATCGACGAGCGCCAACGCCTCTTCACGGTGATGCGTCGCCTCAGGGATTCAGGATTCGGACTCATCCACGTCACGCACTTCCTTGACGAGGTCAAGGCCGTCGGCGATCGCGTCGCCATCATGAGAGATGGCGTAATCGTCACGACGGCGTCCCCTGATGAGCTAACCCCCGGCCAGATCGAGCGGGACATGGCGGGGAGCGTTCTCATCGCCGTTGAGCATGAACTCAATCTGGCACCTCCAGCGGACGCTCCTCCGGTGCTGGAGGTCGAGGACCTTCGTGATGAAACCTTGCTTGACGGGGTCAGTTTCAGCATTCGTCCCGGTGAGGTGGTCGGCCTCGCAGGCCTAACCGGCGCTGGCCGAACGGAAACAGTCCTAGGCATCATCGGCCTCAGGCCTGTGACCGGCCGAGTTCTCCTTGACGGCCAGGAATTCACCGGCCGCTCACCGAAAAAATCATTGGAAATCGGAATGGTGCTCGTTTCGGAGGATCGTCGCTCAGAGCAGGCGTTCTTGGGCCGGTCGGTCAAGGAGAACCTGACTGCGGTGTCGTTGGGCCACCTTACGAGCGGCCTTTTGAGACTACTTTCCCTCCGCAAAGAGAGGTCTGAAGCGCGTGAGTTGGCTGCCACCTTCGACGTTCGGTCCTCGTCGATTGATGTCCCGATGGTGACGCTCTCGGGTGGAAATCAGCAGAAGGTCGTGCTTGCTCGATGGTTCTCCCAACATCCGCGCGTCGTTCTCCTAGACGAACCCACAAAGGGCGTTGACGTCGGCGCCAAGGCGGAGGTGCATCGCTTGATCGCCGATTTGACGAGCAAGGGAGTGGCAGTGGTCCTGGTTTCCTCTGACCTCAGTGAACTTTTCACGCTGAGCCACCGGATCTTGGTCCTGCACAGTGGTCGCGTTGTTGACGAGCAAGTGCGTGGGCAATTCGACGCAACCCGCATTGTGAAGGCTGCTTCATCTGGCCACGCTGAAACGGCGGAGGGACGATGAAATTCTTTCGATCGAACAGCCAAATCTTTTCCCTCGTGGGCATCACCTTCCTTGTGATGATCGTCTTCTCGACGATGACCCCTGTGTACTGGACGAGCCTGAATCTCCACAACATCCTGATCCAGAGCGCCGCAGTGGTTATCGGATCCGTAGGGATGACCTTCGTCATCACGTCCGGAGGCATCGACCTCTCATTGGGTTCCATCATGAATCTGGCCGTCGTTATTGGCCTGACCATGTACGGGGTCCGAGTAGCGGCTGAAGGCGATACGGGTTGGGGCATCTATCCAATCGTCATAGGCGTGGCGGTTCTGCTCGGCGCGATCAATGGGGTGCTCATCAGCCGACTCCGAGTGCACCCACTCCTCATCACACTCGCCACATTGAACATCTACCGAGGTATCGCCACGCACATCACCGAAGCCGGGGACCGGCGTGCGGGGGGTGCAATCGAGTGGCTAGCCCGCGACGAAATTGCCGGTATCGGTCTTCCGGTCTTCCTCGCGGTTGTAATGGTGGTGATTGGGGAACTCATCCTCCGGCGCACCACCTTCGGGCGGCATGTGATTGCCATGGGCGGGTCCAAGAGGTCTGCGGTCGAGAACAACATCAATGTGTCGAGGATCCAAGTCATCGTTTACTCGATCGCCGGGCTCTGCGCAGGGCTAGCTGCACTCGTCATCGCGGGGCGAATCGGAACCATGCAGACCTCGCTGGGATTGAATTTTGAATTCACTGTCATCACAGCAGTTATCGTCGGCGGCACCAGTCTCCTCGGAGGACGCGGAACGGTAATCGGGAGCGCCGTGGGCGCAGTGCTGCTTGCGGTGATCGACAACGGCCTAAACCTCGCTAACGCATCGATTTACATCTATGACGTTGTGCGGGGACTCGTCCTCGTTCTTGCAGTTGTGGTGGACGTGGTCGTCACTCGTCGGTCTCGAGCTGCCATAGAGCGAAAACTTGCACGACGCAAACAATCAGTCTTGGCCTAAGGCGCCCGCCTTCGGTCATGTAGTGAGCAACACCAAAATTGAAAGGGAGTTCTATGAAGAAGATGAATTTTTCAGCACTCGGAGTGGTGATCGTTTCGGGGGCCATGGTGCTGTCCGCATGTGGTGGCAGCAGCAGTTCCACCGAGGCTACATCGGCTCCTGCTGAGTCCGCTGCGGCTCCTGCTGAGTCCGCTGCGGCTCCTGCCGAGGAAATGGTCATCGGTGTCTCCTTTGACAAGATGATTGCCTTCCGTGAGGGCGAGAAAGCGGCCATCGAAGCAGCAGCGAAGGAACTTGGGGTTACCTTGGACTTCCAGGTTGCCGAAGAGGACGCTCAGCGCCAGTCCTCGCAGATTGAGGCGATGATCGCCAATGGAGCCAAGGGAATCGTCTCGATACCTTGGGACATTGAGGCGGTCAAGGCGGACATTGACTCAGCCGGGGCAGCAGGTGTCCCGTTTGTCACCTTCGATCAGGCACCATCTGATCCTTCATGGGTCTCGTTCCATGTCGGCGGCGATCCCTACGCTGATGGCGCTGCAGCAGGCAAGTTCTACTGCACGACTGCCGGCGGAAAGGACTTCACTCTGCTGGAGTTCCAGGGGGGACTCAACAACGATAACGGGATTAACCGGTCCAAGGGTCTCAATGACGTGATCGCCAAGGACTGCCCGAACGTGAAGATCGTCGCGCAGATCCCGACCGAATGGAAGCCCGAGCCTGCGCTCGCCGGCACGGAAAATACGCTGGCGAAATACCCGGCATTGGATGGGATTTACTCCCCGACCGATGGTCTGTTGCCCGCTATCTTCTCGGCACTCGACAAGGTGGGTCGCAACGTGAAGGTGGGCGAGGACGGCCATGTGGTCATCGTGTCCATTGACGGCGATTCAGGCGCATGCAAGGCGCTGAGGGACGGATTGATCGACTTGGATTTGGTGACTCCGCTTCCTCAGATGACCAAGGACGCTCTCGCGGCTGCGGTTGACCAGGCCAAGGGCAAACCTGCCCCGAGCCCGGCACTGAAAAAAATTGCCGGCCTCGAGGTTACTCCGGCCAACTTGGCAGAAAATGAGGCCAGTGTCTGGGGCTGCTCCGGAGCGTAAAGCATGTGTTGGCTGGTGCCCCGGGAGACCGGGGCACCAGCCCTCTACGGTTAATTCAAGTGAAGGGTTCCTGCATCATGACGAAGAGGTTGGTCGCGTTTCTGCGGGATATGCCAGTGGTCCCGATCCTCGTGATAGTCCTGATCTACTTCTCGCTCACGACCAAAGGTTTCTTCTCTCCGCTCGGGATGCAGAGCATTCTCCGCGATTCCTCCGTCCTCATGGTTGCGGCAGTGGGTGCGACGATGGTCTTCCTCATCGGAGGAATCGACCTGACGGTTGGCTCCATGATCGCCTGCTCCGGAGTCGCGTCTGCCCTCGTCATGCGCGATACGCAGAACATTTTCCTTGGGATCTTGGTCGGCGTTATAACTGGAGTGATCGTGGGTGCCGTGAACGGATGGTTCATCGGGTACTGGGGCCTGTCCCCTTTCATATTCACACTCGCCATGCTTCTTGTGGTTCGAGCCATGGCCTTCATGATCGCAGCCGTGTCTGCCGGAGGTGGCAGCGCAAAAGCCGCGATCGGTGGACTTCCTGACACGGTCTCTACCTTTGGCCGGGGAGTGACCTTGGCGATTCCCAACTTGTTCTGGGTTGCGCTTACGGTGACCTGCATCATCGGCGGGGTGCTTCGCTGGACGAAATTCGGCCGGAATCTATATCTCTTGGGCGACAGTGAGGTCGCAGCGCGATTCACGGGTATGAACGTGAAAAATATGAAATTTAAGGTCTACCTGATCGCGGCGATCGTGAGTTCGCTTGCAGGGGTCCTTCTTGACTTTCGATTGGGATCAGGAAGCCCGGCTGGCGGTGAGACCTTCCTTCTGAAAGTTATAGCTGCAACCGTTATTGGCGGAACTAGTCTTTTCGGTGGCCTGGGCGGAGTAGGGCGAACGGCGGTTGGAGCAATCCTCATTGCCGTGGTTGGTATTGGCTTGGATCGGGCTGGCTTTCAGTTCTGGGATCAGTTCATCGTCCTCGGCCTAGTCATCCTTATCGGAGCGACGCTATCTTCACGACTGTCGATCGCGGGCCGACTGTTGAGAACATGACGCTCAGTCGCGGCCGCGTCATCAAGGTTTAAGGAGGAGACTTTCGTGACATCACCACTTATATTATCTGACACAATGCATGCATCAAAGATCTTGGGTGTCCACGGTGGTAAGGGGATACTCCACTGGAAGCGACTCGCAACTGGCTTGATGATGCATGCCGATTGGGATTCTTTCGAATTTTGCCGACTTGAACCGGGTGCGGCGGTGGGCGAGCATGTGCACTCGCGGACTGAGGAGATCTACTTCATCGTTGGTGGGCACGGACTAATGCACATAAACCAAGAGCGAGCGGAAGTCGGAAAGGGGGACCTCATCGTGACGACCCTAAATACGAGGCACGGCATCGACAATACTGGCGATGGCGATCTTGAGTTCGTGGTTGTCGAGGTACTCCCTCCCGAGATTGTGAATCGACTCCCAAGCTATACCCCGGTTGCGGATTTTGATGATCTCGCATCCAAGGCTTCGGAACTAGGGAGGGATCATGGCTAACGAGGTTCTGATCTTCAATCTCGAAAAGGGGCCGATAAACCTTGGTGAGTACTTGGCTGGGCCCTGGGAAGAGGCGAAATTTGTCTCTATGATGCCGGACGAATCTCTGGCCATTACGTCGGGGGAAGTCGAATACAGTGTGTTTGTCTCGCGTGGAATTGGGACGCTGACGCTGATATCGGGTGAGGAATTCGAGTTGATCCCGGGTTCAGCGCTCGCTTTTCCGCTTCCAGGAGCAGGCATAGTCGTCGCCGGTCCGGAGGGGCTCGAGGCGCTAGTAGTAACTGTTGCCATCGCGAGAAATTGACCCTGGGGCCATGAATTGAAGTTGCTCACCCATGGCGAGGTCTCCAACCGTTCGATCTTTTTCTACGCCGACGGCTGAGGCATTGAAAGGTGGTGTCGTGAGTCTAGGAGTGATTATCCCCAACAGCGGATCCACGCCGGGAAGTCTTGGGTTGCTCCGTATGGCTGTCGAAGCCGAGAGAGCGGGAGCCCAAGGCCTGTGGTTCAGCGATCATCTGGTCATGGTTGATGTGCCGGTGGATAATTACCCTTACAGCGATGACGGGCACCTCACCTGGGATGTGAACGACGACTACTTCGAGTCTCTGATTTGTTGTTCGGCCGTCGCCGCAGTCACCGAGCGTGCGGTAATCGGCTCGGCGATTCTGGTTCTCCCGCAGCGCAATGTCCTCCAAGTGGCGAAGGAGGCTGCATCGCTCGATGTGCTCAGCGGTGGACGGTTCGTCCTCGGCGTCGGATCGGGATGGAATGGTCCAGAGATGGAGGCGTTGGGCTACCCATTTCAGGGGCGCACCCGCAGATTTGAGGAGCAGCTCGACGTTCTCCGGTCCAGTTGGAACGGACGCCCTGCCGCATATGAAGGCTCTCAGGTCAGGGTCCGAGAAGGCCTCGCGCTCTTTCCGACGCCTACGCATGAGACGGGGGTGCCCTTGCTCGTCGGAGGAATGGGCCGACCAGCAATAGGGCGGGCCGCTCGGGTGGGGGGCTGGATGGCGATCGCTGCCGTTCATCGCTGGGACCTGGAGGCGATGCTTGTCAGCATGAAGAGCTACGTCCGTGACTGCGCCGAAGCTGGCATGCGCGCGCGTGCAGCGCTCAAGCTTCACTGTCTACCAGATGACCTGAAGGCGTTGCCCGATGTCCTTGACCAAGCCTTCAACGTCCTTCGCTTCGCGCACGTAATTGTTGAGCCGCCGTGGAGTCACGGCATGGCTGCAGCCACTGACATGATCGCCAGACTGGACTCATATAGGAGTTGCGATGAGGCACGGGATTGGCTTCGAAACTAATCCTGAATCCAACGACGGGTTGCGGGTCTGACGGTGCATCCGTTCCTGTCGGCGCTGGTGGGCGGGGCCATCTTCCGAATGACGGACCTTCTGAGATATTGAATGGATTCATCGGGGCTAGGAGCGCGTGCTTCAACTGGCCGTTGCTGCTCCCATGCGAGACCTGAAGCGATTTTAACTCAGGCCAATCGCGCCGGAGCGACCGCTGCGCGGCCTCGGGTGCCGCGCCCTTGTTGGCAACGTAATTCGTTGCTTCATGAACTACCCGATGGGGATTACGGCACGGTGGGTCGCGGTGAGGTTCAAGCAGTAGCGGAGGGACCGAGCTGCACATGCCATTTGCCACACATTTGCCACAGATCGTGACGGAGTTGGACGCACTCCCACGCTCAAAGGCGCTGCAGCGCAACGGGACTCCCGTGAGGGAACGGCTCGCACTTACCCCCTCGAAATGCGTGGGTCCGGGGTGGGGAGGAGCGCAGCGACGGTTCCCCGAGGCGGCTCCAGTGTTGACATCCACTCAACCGAAAGGGAGTCACGGCTGCTGTCAGTAGTTGGCGTGGGTGCGCTCAAGGTCGGCTAGGACG
>CAMDKQ010000079.1 GCA_945901095.1 Bifidobacterium breve | reverse complement strand
CCGACCCCGAACCAGCCCGGGACTACCTGCCTGGACTGGGTCCATCCGAACACCCAGGGAATGGCTCGCAGTCCCGAGATGCCGGCCGCACTGTCAGGCCGACTCGACGGCCTAGAGCCGAGGTGCATCGCCCCGAACTCCTCGACCGGCGTGGAGAGTGCAAAGTACCGGGGAAGGTCGGGGTCGTCGACAAGCGCTCGGTAGCTCGACTGGGCGGCCGAGGAGGTGATCGACATAACGGCATCCCACGCATCGACGCGATCACTCTCGCTGCGGGGCACCCGGTGGAGCAGGGATGCATCGATGACAGCCGCGAGCATCTGCTCGAGGTTGTCGCGCGCGAGGGTGGGCAGCAGGTACTTGTCCGAGATCACCTCACCCTGCTCGGTCACCTTGATCTCCCCGTCGAGCACACCCCAGGGCTGGGCGAGGATTGCCTCGTAGGTCGGGCCGCCACCTCGTCCGACCGTGCCGCCGCGACCATGAAAGAGGCGCAGCCGCACCCCGTGCCGGCTGGTGACATCGCGGAGACGTCGCTGGGCGAGGTGAATCTCCCACTGCGAGGTGGTGATCCCGGCGTCCTTATTGGAGTCCGAGTACCCGAGCATGATCTCTTGGACGTCGCCGCGCGAGCGGACAAGCGACCGGTAGAGAGGCGTGCCAAGCAGCTCATCGACGATCTCGCCGGCCGCCCGTAGTTCGTCTACTGTCTCAAGGAGTGGGACGAAACCCACGCGCGACGTGGCGTTGCCCGTGTCGACCAGCCCTGCCTCGCGGGCGAGGACCACCGCAGCGAGGACATCGTCGGCTCCGCGGGTCATCGAGATGATGCACGACTCAATCACCCTGGGGCCGTAGCGGTCGAGGGCTTCACGCACTGCGACGAAGGTGCGGTAGGTCGAAATGCCGTCGTCGTCGAGCGGCGGGGGAGTCGGTGCGAGCGGGCGAAGGCTCGAGAGCTCAGCCTGAATGACGTTGAGTCGCTCGGCTCTGGTCAGCTGCTCATAGCCACTGGCAACGGTGCCGAGACGATCGATGAGCTGGCCGAGGGCATGATGGTATTTGTCGGCGTGCTCGCGGATATCGAGGGTTGCCAGCGGCAGGCCAATTGCTGCGATCACGCGAATTGCTCGGTCGAGCACCCCGTGGGCGGCGAGCTCGCCCCGGCTGGCAAGGAGGTCGCTCCTCACGAGGAGGAGATCATCGAGGAGCTCCTGGGTCTTCGCGTAGTCGCGTCCGGGCTGGTGCTGACTGCCCTTGGCTGCCCGATCCCGGGTGAGCTGGAGACGTTTACGAACGATGGTGAGTTTGAGTCGGACGGGCTCCTCGGCATTGATGCGCAGGTAGCGAGGCTCGAGATCGGGCAGTTGCTGGAGGTCCGCCGCAACGGATGCGCGCAACTCATCGCTCGAGGGGCAGATGCGCTCGGAGATCGACAGGTCCTCGACGAGTTGATTCACGAGCGGTATGAGGTCTGCGATGGCGTGGTCACGCTGGAACGCGAGGACGTCAGCGGTCACCTCTGGAGTGACGAAGGGATTTCCGTCGCGATCACCGCCGATCCAGGAGCCGAAGCTGAGCGGTCTTGCCTGAGGCGGCAGGTCCACGCCGAGCTCAGCGAAGGCGGACGCGAGACGTTCGAGGACATCAACGAGGGGTCCCCGGGTGAGGTCGTCGATGTAGTACAGAGCGTTTCGAGCCTCGTCGATCACGTGGGGCTGCTGGAGCCGGAGTTCATCGGTCTGCCAAAGAAGTTCGACGAACTCGGCGAGTCGGGCCTGCTGCTGCGCAGGGTCGAGCGAGGTGTTAGTGAGGAGGTCGGCAATTCTGCGCAGCTTCATGAGCACCGACCGGCGCGCCGCCTCAGTGGGGTGGGCGGTGAACACGGGGCGCACCGACATCGTGCGACTGAGGTGACGCACGGCCTCGACATCGATGCCTTGGGTGCGGGCAGCCTGGGCCACCTGATGCAGCGGGCCACCGGTCGACGCGCGCCGCGCGAGGACATCACGGGAGCGTTCGACCTGTTCGGCGATATTCGCGAGATCAAAGTAGATCGAGAAAGCCCGGGCGAGCAGTGTTGCCGTCGCGAGATCAATCGATGCAAGCCGGGCCGCTGCCCGCGAGGGATTAGTTCGCACCTCGTGCCGTATCTCCTCGACAAGTTCGAGGAGGACCGCCCCCTCTTGACGAACGAGTGTCTGGCCGAGGAGAGACCCGAGCTCGCGAATCTGGGTGCGAAGGCCGGGGTCTGCATCACCGTTGTCACTCATAGCGAACCCTTCGGACATGCGATCATTGTGTCCCGCGGACGTTTCCCAAGTGTTTCCCCGGGCATTCGTGTTCGCGGTTGGCGTACAGCCGTGGGAAAGCATCTGGACCAGCCCGCTGTTGGAGTGGTGAAGAGGCCAAGCGCGGTTACCATTGTTGCAGCGGCGGGTGCGAACCCGATCGAGCAGCGGAAGAGGAGCACGGAATGTTCGAGCGGTTCACTGATCGGGCGCGTCGGGTGGTAGTCCTTGCGCAAGAAGAAGCACGAATGCTCAACCACAACTACATCGGCACTGAGCACATCCTGCTCGGCCTCATCCACGAGGGCGAGGGCGTGGCAGCGAAGGCACTCGAGAGCCTGGGCATCTCCCTCGAGGCGGTTCGCCAGCAGGTTGAGGAGATCATCGGCCAGGGCCAGCAGGCGCCCAGCGGACACATCCCATTTACCCCGCGTGCGAAGAAGGTCCTCGAGCTGTCCCTGCGAGAGGCGCTGCAACTCGGGCACAACTACATCGGAACCGAGCACATCCTGCTCGGCCTCATCCGCGAGGGCGAGGGCGTCGCAGCGCAGGTCCTCGTGAAGCTCGGTGCCGATCTCAATCGGGTCCGCCAGCAGGTGATCCAGTTGCTCAGCGGCTATCAGGGCAAGGAGCCGGTCACGGCCGGTGGACCAGCCGAGGGCACCCCTTCGACCTCCCTTGTCCTCGATCAGTTCGGACGCAATCTCACCGCAGCGGCTCGCGAGGGCAAGCTCGACCCAGTGATCGGCCGCGAGAAGGAAATCGAGCGGGTCATGCAGGTACTCTCCCGCCGCACGAAGAACAATCCAGTCCTCATTGGTGAGCCAGGCGTCGGCAAGACGGCAATCGTTGAGGGCCTCGCCCAGAACATCGTGTCTGGCGACGTCCCGGAGACCTTGAAGGATAAGCAGCTCTACACCCTCGACCTTGGCGCGCTGGTCGCCGGGAGTCGGTACCGCGGTGACTTCGAGGAGCGGCTGAAGAAGGTCCTCAAGGAGATCCGCACCCGTGGCGACATCGTCCTGTTCATCGATGAGCTCCACACGCTCGTCGGGGCCGGTGCTGCCGAGGGCGCCATCGATGCTGCGAGCATCCTCAAGCCGATGCTCGCGCGAGGAGAGCTTCAGACGATCGGGGCCACCACTCTCGACGAGTACCGCAAGCACATCGAGAAGGACGCGGCACTTGAGCGCCGTTTCGCCCCGGTCAAGGTCGAGGCGCCCGACGTCCCTCACACGGTCGAGATCCTCAAGGGACTTCGCGATCGTTATGAGTCGCACCACCGGGTGTCGATCACCGATGACGCACTCGAGGCTGCAGCACGACTGTCCGATCGGTACATTTCCGACCGTCACCTGCCCGACAAGGCGATCGATCTCATCGACGAGGCTGGGTCGCGTCTGCGGATCCGCCGAATGACCGCGCCGCCGGACCTGCGCGAGTTCGATGACCGCATCGCCGCTGCCCGCAAGGACAAGGAATCGGCGATCGATGCGCAGGACTTCGAGAAGGCTGCCGCACTTCGCGACACCGAGAAGCAGCTGCTTGCCGAGAAGGCTCAGCGGGAGCGCGAATGGAAGGCCGGCGACCTCGATGTCGTGGCTGAGGTCGATGCTCGCCTCATTGGCGAGGTGTTGGCGCTCATGACCGGCATCCCTGTCACCGACCTCACCGAGGATGACATTGCGCGACTGCTGCGCATGGAAGACGAACTGCACCGCCGGGTCATCGGCCAAGAGCAGGCGGTCAAGGCGCTCTCCAAGTCCATCAGGAGAACACGTGCCGGGCTGAAGGACCCGAAGCGTCCGTCCGGATCCTTCATCTTCGCCGGTCCCTCCGGCGTCGGGAAGACTGAGCTGAGCAAAACTCTTGCGGAGTTCCTCTTCGGCGACGAGAACGCGCTCATCGCACTCGACATGAGCGAGTACTCGGAGCGCCACACTGCCTCGCGTCTGTTCGGATCGCCGCCCGGCTATGTCGGCTACGAGGAGGGTGGCCAACTCACCGAGAAAGTGCGCCGCAAGCCGTTCTCCGTGGTGCTGTTCGACGAGGTCGAGAAGGCTCACCCCGATATCTTCAACTCGCTGCTCCAGGTGCTCGAAGAGGGTCGCCTCACCGACGCCCAGGGCCGGGTCGTCGACTTTAAGAACACCGTCATCATCATGACGACGAACCTCGGCAGTCGTGACGTCTCCAAGGGCGTCATGCTCGGCTTCGCACCAGAGAATGACGGTGAGACTGCTTACGAGCAGATGAAGGCCAAGGTGCAGCAAGAACTCAAGCAGCACTTCCGGCCCGAGTTCTTGAACCGTATTGACGATGTCATCGTCTTCCACCAGTTGAGTCAGGCCGAAATCTTCCAGATCGTCGATCTGATGATCGCTGGCCTCGAGAAGCGCCTCGAGGAGAGGGACATGGCCCTTGAGCTCACGGCATCGGCGAAGACGCTCCTCGCTGAGCGCGGGTACGATCCCTCGCTAGGCGCTCGGCCGCTGCGTCGCGTCATCCAGCGCGACATCGAGGACTCGCTGAGCGAGAAGATGTTGTTCGGAGATCTGCATCCGGGCAGTATTGTGGTCATTGACGTCACAGGCGAGGGAGCTGAGCGCGAGTTCATCTTCACCGCGACACCGAAGGCGACCCTGCCCGACATGCCGCCGGTCGAGACTGTGAGCTGAAAAGCCGACACGACAAGGGGCCTAACTGTGGTGAACGGACCGCTGATACCCGGACTCCGGGAGTTCGACGGTCCCAAGCGCCAGATCCCTCGTGCGGTGTGGTGGGTGGGCGGTTTGGTTGTGCTCGCCGGTGTCGGAGTGTTCGTCGCTGGGGTGTTTGCGAGTGCGGGCCCACTACGTGGACTTGGGTTGGTTTCCGAGGACATGCAGCCGGTGGCCTTTCGACCGACGACCTCCGAGCAGGCGGTTCAGGTGGCACTCGCACTGCCCCCGGGCGGGCTGTGCCGTCAGGACACCGTCGACGTCTCGACCGTGGAGGACGAGTCCTACGTGCGGATTTCGGCGACGAGGACCTCGGCCCGAAGCGGCGCCTGCGCCGAGACCGGCTCGTCGGGTGATCGCATGTGGGTTGACGTGCAATTAGCGTCGCCGCTTGGGGAGCGGAGTGTTGTTGCATCGAATGACAGTGAGGCTCTTCCGCGCGATACCAGCGCCGGCCTCGGCTAGGTGCCTCGCCGGGGGTGGAGCAGTGGCTCGTCACGTTGAGCCCCTCAACCGGTAGTCCCCTAGGGCCGTTTGCTCGATGAGTGCGTCCTTCAACAGCCCGGCAAGCGCCCTCGCAACCTGATCGTTGTCATGCCACGCCGACTCGATCGCACTGGTGGCCACCGACCCCTGCGCTGATCTCAGGATCGACATGATGCGTCCGCGCGCCTGCCGGTCGCTCCCGGCGAAGGCGGCCTGCCGCCGGGCCTGGAAGGTCGGGGGAGGGAATCCTGCGGCCCGCCATCGGCAGATGTCGGCGACCGGGCATTCTTCACAGCGTGGTTGTACGGCCTTGCAGACGAGCGCACCGAACTCCATGACTGCCGCCGACCATTCGGCGGGGCGGCCGTGCTCGAGGAGGGTGGCCGCCTGCGCGCGTTCGGCATTCGTGACATGTGCGCGAGGCTGGGCCTCGCCATTGAGCGTTCGGGCGATGACCCGTCGAACATTTGTATCGAGGACCACCGCAGGCATTCCGAAGGCGAAGGCCTGCACGGCGGCTGCAGTGTATTCGCCGACCCCGGGAAGTGCGCGTAGTTGCTCGCTCGACTTCGGGACCTGGCCTTGGTGCTCATCTCGAATGATGACCGCTGAGGCATGGAGCCACATGGCGCGACGCGGGTAGCCGAGTCTTTCCCACATTCGGATGGCATCGGAGACATCAGCTCGGGCGAGATCCGAGGGGGAGGGCCATCGGTCCAGCCACAATTGCCAACGTGGGATGACTCGTTCCACCTGGGTCTGTTGGCACATGAACTCGCTCACGAGGATCCCCCAGGCGGTCGTGTTTTCGCTCCGCCAGGGCAGTGGGCGTCGAGCTTCGTCAAACCAGGTGAGGACCAACTCGGTGAGGTTGGAGCGTTTGTCAGGAAAAGTGGGACGCATGATGAGTCCAGCGTTGCACGTTTGTACGCCTTGGCACAGTAACGTAGCATCGTGAGTGCTCTGTTTGTCCCCGTTGGACCCGAGCCGTCCTACGTCTACTGGATCAGACGTATCACGCTGCTCCTTGCATTGGGGACACTGATTTTCGGTATCTGGTGGGTGTTCTCCACACAGGGCTCCGCTGATCAGTCGAGTCAGGCATCGACCTCAAGCCCGTCGTCCGTGCCGTCCAGCGAACCATCCGCAAACCCAACCGCTGAGTCCACCAATCCATCCCCCGATCCGACCATTGAGCCATCCCCGGGATCCGAACCTGGTCCGGGAGCGGTTCCGGTGGACTGCCAGGATTCGGCCATAAAGGTGAGAGCGCGAACCGACAAGTCGACCTACGTGGTTGGCGAGACCCCCGAACTGAAGTTGACCATCACGAACATCGGTGAGCTTGCTTGCAATCGCGACGTGGGACCAAGGGCCAATGAACTCGAGGTTACGTCGGGCGGCTACCACGTCTGGTCAAGTGATGACTGCAGTGCGAGCGACGCATCCAAGATCATCGTGATGAAGCCGGGCGAGAAGGTGAGCTCAAGCATCACCTGGAACGGTCGCCTCAGCCAGAAGGGCTGCCCGAGCGAGGGCGCCGAGGCCAAGCCAGGCCGTTACGACGTTGTCGGGCGCAATGGTGCGGTCGACAGCGACGGCAATCCTTTCTCCCTCACAGTATCCGAGTAGAGCACGGCGATGAACGAACGGCCGATGAATGAGCCGCGCCATCGCACTACGGCCGACCGCGGGCTGGATGAAATGACCAATGTGATGCTCAAATGACCAGATTTGTGGTCATTTGAGCCGGATTCTGGATGAAATGACTGGGGGTTAGGTTGGGTTGGTGGCTAGGCGGCGGGCGACTGCTAGGGCTTCGCTGACCGACGAGACTTCGTGGACCCGGATTGACTCGGCCTGATGCGACTCGGCGCCATCGGCGCGCACCGGGACGATGGCGTCGGTGAACCCTAGGCGAGCGGCCTCGCTCAGTCGCCGGCTTAGTGCTGTGACTCGGCGGACATCGCCCGACAGGCTGATTTCGCCGACGGCGACGAGGCCCGCGGGCAACGCCTGCTCGGTCACACTGCCGGCGACAGCGAGGGCGATCGCTAGGTCCGTTGCCGGCTCAGCAAGGCGAACGCCGCCGACGGTTGCGACGAAGCAGTCATTTGAGGCGAGCTTGAGTCCGGCTCGGCGTTCGAGGACCCCGAGCATCATGGCGATCCGGGCGGAATCCAGCCCACTGGTGACCCGGCGCGGTTGTGGCGCGTTTGTTGGGGCGATGAGTGCCTGAACCTCGGCGACGAGCGGCCGCCGGCCTTCGACGGTGACCGTGACGCAGGTACCGGGGGCGGGGGACTGGCGATCGCCGAGGAACAGACCGCTCGGGTCCGCGAGCCCGATGATGCCGTCATCGACGAGTTCGAAGCAGCCGATCTCGTCGGCGGGTCCGTAGCGGTTCTTCACGGCGCGTACGAGCCGCAGGGAGGCGTGGCGGTCGCCTTCAAAGTGGAGAACAACATCGACGAGGTGCTCGAGGGCGCGTGGGCCGGCCACCGTGCCGTCCTTCGTGACGTGGCCGACGATCACGGTCGCCATGCCGAGCTCCTTGGACCGGGCGATGAGCGAGGCGGCGACCTCGCGCACTTGGGTGACCCCGCCCGCGGAGCCATCGATCTCGCTGCTGCTGATGGTCTGGACCGAATCTAGGACGAGCAGGGTCGGCTGAACGGCATCGATGTGGCCGAGCACGGCCCCGAGGTCGGTCTCGGCGGCGAGGTAGAGGTCGGCGGCGAGGGCGCCGATGCGTTCGGCCCGCAGGCGCACCTGCGCGGCGGACTCCTCGCCGGTGATGTACAGGGTGCGGTGGCCCGACTCGGCCCAGCGTGATGCCACATCGAGAAGGAGGGTCGACTTTCCAACTCCGGGCTCCCCGGCGAGGAGCAGCACGGCCCCGGGCACGATGCCGCCGCCAAGGACCCGGTCGAACTCGCTCACCCCTGTCGGCCGCGACTGGGCTGCTGAGAGGTCGACATCGCCGATCGGAACCGCTGCCGTTGTGACGCGGCCGGATGCGGTACCCCGCGAGCGAGTTGCCCCCGCCTCGTTGACCGTACCCCACGCCTGGCACTCGCCGCAGCGTCCGGCCCACTTGGCTGAGGTCCAGCCGCAATCGCTGCAGCGGTAGGGCGCCTGCTTTGGCGCAATCCTGGCCATCGACTGCCCTAGGCCGGGTCTGCGGGGTGGGGGGAGAGCGCTGACCGGTCGACGACGGTGAGGAGCAACTGGGAGCGGGCGTCGCAGATCCGGGCGAGCTCGGCGTAGGCGGGCTCCCCGATCAGCGCGATGATCTCGTCCTTCGATGACTGGTAGACGGGCTCGGTGCCGACATGCGCCTCGGTGTTGCCGCTGCAGTACCAGTCGAGGTCGTGACCGCCCTCGCCCCAGCCGCGGCGGTCGTATTCACTGAGGACGACGACGAGGCGATCGGTGCCGTCCTCATGGGTGACGTTGTCGTAGCTGCGCCGCACGGGCAGTTGCCAGCAGACCTCGGGCTTGGTCTCGACGAAGGAGACGCCCTCACGGGCTGCAAGGTGATGGAGGGCGCAGCCGTAGCCCCCGGCGAAATTTCGATCGTTGTGGAAGATGCAGGCATCGCCCACGACGCGGGTCTTGCGCGCGTTGTCCTCCTTTTCGACCCAGCCCTTCTTGCGCCCGGTGTCGATGCGCTGCCACAGGCTCGCATCGAGCGTTGCGACCCATCCGCGGACGCGCTTCTCATCGGCCTTCTCGGAGAAGTGGGCGCCGAGTGCGCAGCAACCTACCTCGGACCGGTCGGCGTAGATGCCCTTGCAGCCGTTGCCGAAGATGCAGATCCAGCGCGAGGTGAGCCAGGTGAGGTCAGCGCGAATGAGCTGGTTTTCTTCGGCAGGATCGACGAATTCAACCCACTGACGGGGGAAGTCGAGCGGCACTTCAGGCATGGAAGCAGCCTAGGGGCAGCGGCTGACATACCTCGGCGGTAACGTCGGCACGTGCGCATGGGAGTTCTCGACATCGGTTCCAACACGGTCCATCTGCTGCTCGTTGATGCTCACTACGGAGCAGCCCCGACGCCAGCCTCGAAGATGAAGATTCCGCTGCGACTCTCTGAGCACCTCACCGCTTCGGGTGATGTTGATGATGAGGCCGTGAACAAACTCATCACATTCATTAAGGATGGCCAGCGGCTCTCCGAGGACATGGGCGCAACCGAAATGATGGCGTTTGCGACCTCCGCGATTCGAGAGGCGGGCAATGGCGAGCAGGTCCTCCGCCGGCTGCGTGAGGAGACCGGCATCGCCGTCGACGTGATGTCTGGGGAGGACGAGGCGCGCATGACCTTCCTCGCCGTCCGACGATGGTTCGGCTGGTCTACCGGGCGCCTGCTCGTCATCGACATTGGCGGCGGCTCGCTCGAGCTCGCGTCAGGCATTGACGAGGAGCCGGACATCGCGGTCTCCCTCCCACTTGGGGCAGGGCGACTGACCCGGTCGCACCTCGACGGTGACCCTCCCTCGGCCGAGGCGCTGCGTGAGCTCAGGCGGTATGCGCGGACGCAGGTCGCTGAGGCGGCTCACCGTATCCGCCGGGTCGGTGAACCGCGGATTGCCGCAGGCTCGTCCAAGACCCTCAAGCAACTCGCGCGTATTTCTGGCGCTGCTCCATCGAGCGATGGCATCTACGTCCGTCGTGCGCTCACCCTCCCCGGGCTTCAGGAGACCGTAGGCAAGCTTGCCGGGATGCCTGCCGAGGAGCGGGCACAGATCCCGGGAGTGAGTGAGGGCCGCGCTGAGCAGCTCATCGCCGGTGCGGTCGTGGCCGAGGCTGTCATGGAGCTCCTCGAGGTTTCCGAGCTCGTCATCTGCCCGTGGGCCCTGCGTGAGGGCGTCATCCTTCATCGCATGGACGGTCTCCCGTCATGATGGACGTAAGAATGGACGGTCTCCCGTCATGATCGACCTCAAGCAAGGGCTCACGGTGGCAGAGGTCGCCGAGCGGGTGGCGGCGGGGCAGGTTAACCACGCGCCCGACGCTCGAAGCCGCAGCCTCACCGACATCATCCGCGCGAACACGCTCACCTGGTTCAACCTCGTCATCGGGATCATGTGGGCGATCATGATTATGGTCGCGCCGTTCCAAGATTCGCTTTTCGGCTTCGTCATCGTTGCAAACACCCTCATCGGCATCATCCAGGAGTACCGGGCCTCGCGAGCTCTCGCGAAGCTCGCGGTGATCGGCGAGGCGAAACCGACCGTTCGCCGTGACGGAGCCGACGTGCAGGTGAGCGCCGACGAGGTGGTGCTCGACGACATCGTGGTCCTCGCACCTGGCGACCAACTCGTTGTCGATGGCACCATCCTGGCCTCGGAGGGCCTTGAGATCGACGAGAGTCTCCTCACCGGAGAGGCTGATCCGGTCGACAAGGCGCCCGGCGATCCGGGAATGTCCGGGTCCTTCGTGGTGGCAGGCTCTGGCCTCTACCAGGCGACAAGGATCGGACGCGACTCGTTCGCGGCCGGCCTGACCGAGCAGGCGAAGAAGTTCCACCTGACGAACTCCGAACTGCGCGACTCCATCGCCAAGTTCATCAAGGCGATCTCCTTCCTGCTCCTGCCGGTGGGGGCCCTGCTGCTCTACTCGCAGGTCGTCCGGGCCGGCCTCCCCCTTGACGAGGCCATCAGGGGCACGATCGCCGGGATGGTGACGATGGTGCCGGAGGGCCTTGTCCTCCTCACGAGTATCGCGATGGCGGTTGCCGTCCTGCGCCTCGCGAACAAGAAGGTTCTCGTCCAAGATCTGCCGGCCGTCGAGGTGCTCGCTCGAGTCGACACCATCTGCGTTGACAAAACCGGCACCCTCACCGAGCCGGGCATGCACGTGCGCCGGCTCATCGAACTCGGCAACCAGGGCCAGTCTGCGGCAGCGGCACTCGGCGCCCTCGCCGTCATGGAGTCAACTCCGAACCCAACCCTCCAGGCGGTCGCTGACGAGTTTCCGAGCCCGGGCTGGAAGGCCCTGGCGGCTGTGCCATTCTCCAGCGCTCGCAAGTGGTCATCCGGAACCTTCGAGGGCCACGGCTCCTGGGTCATCGGGGCACCCGAGATGCTCATTCCTGACGGCGACCCCGTTCGTGTGCAGGCTGATGAGCAGGCCGCCGATGGCGCCCGGGTCCTCGTCGTCGGCACCTGCGCCGAGCCGCCGAGCGCCGATACTGGGGTCGGCCTGCTCACCCCCGTAGCCCTCGTCCTCATCGATCAGCGACTGCGTGCCGACGCCGCCGAGACCGTCCGCTACTTCCTCGAGCAGGGGGTGAGTGTGAAGGTCATCTCGGGCGACAACGCCACCACCGTGGGTGCGATCGCGACCCTCGCGGGGGTGCCCGGGGCGGATCGGCCGATCGATGCACGCACGCTCCCGGATGATCCGGTGGCCCTCGGTGAGATTCTCGCGACCTCGTCGGTGTTCGGCCGAGTCACGCCCGCGCAGAAGCAAGCGATGGTCGACGCGCTCCACCTGCGCGATTCGACCGTGGCCATGACCGGCGATGGCGTGAATGACGTCCTCGCGCTCAAGAATGCCGATCTCGGCATCGCCATGGGCTCGGGATCTGGGGCAACGCGCGCAGTCGCGCAACTCGTCCTGCTCGATGATCGGTGGTCGGTCATGCCGAGCGTCGTGGCCGAGGGTCGCCGGGTGCTCGGCAATATTGAGCGCGTCTCAGATGTCTTCCTTACGAAGAGCTTCTACGCGATCATCACATCGGTGACGACGGGCGTGTTCGCAGTGGCGTTCCCGTTTCTGCCACGTCACCTTTCGCTCATCGGTGCCCTCACCATCGGGATCCCGGGCTTCTTCCTCGCGCTCATGCCGAACACTGAGCGGTTCCGCCCGGGATTCTTCAGGCGGGTCCTGCTGTTCGCGGCGCCTGCGGGAGCCATCGCGGCGGCCTGCGCATTCACGAGCTATGGCATCGCCCTGCGGGTCGGCGAACCGATCTCGAGTGCCATGTCATCCGCGACCGTCACGCTCTTCATCGTCACGACCGCGGTGCTCCTCCAAAGCGCCCGGCCTCTCAACGCGATCAGGCTCGGAATCGTGGCCCTCATGATTGTCATGTTCCTGTCCGTGCTGTACATCCCCTTCCTATCGAATTGGTTCGCGCTGTCCCTCGGCGCCGAGCGCTACAGCCTCGTTGCGGTTGGGGTCGGGCTCGTTGGTGCCCTGCTCGTCTGGGTGGCGGTCATCGTCACTGACCGATG
>CAMDKQ010000078.1 GCA_945901095.1 Bifidobacterium breve | reverse complement strand
TGATGTTGTACCAGACGGTCGGCATCTGGTCCTCGCTGAGCACGTACTTGTGCTGGCGAACCGTATCGTCCATGGCAGTGCCTCCCTGATCGCGCTGTTGGTGAGGGAACGCTAGCGGAACCTGCGGGCCGCTGTCAGGTAATTTGCATCACCCGGAGTGCAGCGGAGCAGATGAGCCCCGCTCAACGATCCATGCATCGAGTAAGCATCCACCTGCGGGAGCCGTGACACGCTCCCACCGACCCTCGCATGCGTCGTCGAGCAGGGCTGAGCCAAGTCCCGGCCGAGGGTCCTGCGGGGGTCCGCAGCCATCGTCGACTATCCGAACCCTGATGAGTGGCGCCGCGCCCTCGTCATCTAGATCAACCTGAACGGAAATAGTGCTCGCGCCTCCATGGCGGATCGCGTTGCAGAGTCCCTCTTCGACGACCTCACCGACAATATCGACCTTCTCACCCGTGTACTGCTTGAGAGCGGGTGCGACAAATGCAGTGATGCCAGCCAAGCCCTGCCAAAGATCGACCTTCTTCTTGATCTCAGCACCCAGGGGTACCGGATCACGAGGGTCATTGGTCCAAGCCAAGGGGGTCGAAAGCACTGCGCGCGCCTGATTGATTGCGTCTTCATACGCTGTCACATCATCAGTCATTACAGCGCGATCAATGGCAAGCGCGCAGGCCGCGAGCTTTGACTGAACGGATCCGTGCAGCATTCGCGCTGCGCTTTTCGCGATCGAGCTGACGACCTCGGTCTGGGTGAGAACCTCGATGCGGGCCGAGTCAATCTCAGCCGCGTAAACGCGCAGCAGCGCCACCTGCGGCGCTCGCCATTCCCCCAATCCTGAGGTGAGCCAGATAATGCAGGCACTGAGGAAAACCCCGACAGCCAAGTGTGCAAGGAAGCCCGGCGTGAGCGAGCTCCCGGTTGCGAACTCCCACCCGTAGGTGGGGATCTGAAGCACAACGAACGTCGCTAGGAAAATGCTGAGATGACGGCGAGGAAACGCCCGCATGAGTCGATTTCCTGAACCGAGCATCAAGGTAATGAGCAGGACGCCGGAAGCAGCTGAGGCGAGAGCGCCCACCGGGCCCATCGCTGTCCACTGATCCGCCACCGCGGTGAGGACAAAGATCCCGGCCACGGCCACTGGCCTGAACGGCTGCGTCCGCGCGACGCCAGCGAGAAAGCCGACCGTTCCAAGGCCTTTCCGCGCACCACGACTTCGATCCGTCATGAGACGACTGAGGGGTCGCACCGAGGATTCGGTGAGATCCCTCAGGACTTCCGCCAGAGCAGCCGAGACTCGCGTCTGCGCGAATTGCTGCTCGAAGGCAAGCCGCTCGTCAAGGGTCTGAAGTGCCGGGCGCAACTCCATTTCAACGTCACGCGCGAGGCTGGACCGAAGGTCGTTGATGAGTGCTACCTGTGACGACCCCTTGAGCGAGACGCTCGCTGCCCGTTCGATGACCAGACTGCGAGCGGCTCGCAGGCGGTTGCGCCCGTCGATCAGTAGACCGATCACCACCGCCAGCCATGGGGCGATGATCGCGTCGCTCACGATGCGAACCACGGCTGGTGTGGCACTGGTGAACCCGGTCAACGGCAAGAGCGCCGATGCAGCGCCCCCAATAAGTGCGCCGCCTAGGCTGTAGGTGGCGATGAATCGGAAACGGGAGGTGCCAGTAGTGGCCCTCGCTCTGGACAAATCCGCCCAGACGCAGACCCCTGCGATCACGCCTGCCAAAAGTGCAATGGCCAACACTCCGGTGACAGCGCCGGCCGTTACGACCCCGCTTGGCTTCGACAGGCTGAGAAAGGAGATTGCCATGACCACCGTCGTGCTTGCCGTGACATTGAGGCTCAGTCGACGAGAAGTCCTTGCCGCTACATCCCGCTCCGCTAGGCGCTGGGCGAAGGCTGGCACGACCAGCAGGTCAGTCAACGGCCCATCGATCTGATCGGCCGGCTGTCCCGGAACTAGACTGAACGGGAGCAATCCAGCCTGGAGTGGCACGCGTCGGCCGACCTTAACCACGGGGGATCGCCGATCCGGATATGAGGGCGAAGTAGGCCTGGGTAATCAAAATACGGGGGTTTCGGTCGTTGGTCACGGTGAGGTTGAGTTGCCGTAGCAACCGGGCAGTCGCCTTTCCGACGGACGCCTCCCTCAGGAATCGCAGCTTCGCAATCTCGGCATTCGTATAGCCGCATGCGATCAGTCGCATAAGTTCGACCTGACCGTCCCTCAGGGAGTTTAGGCTGCCGTCGCCGTGCACGTCCGCGAACGGCCGGTGGGTAGCGGGATCCACAGACATCTCGATCGCCATCTTGAGCGACTCGACATCGGTGAGTGCCCGCTTCACCATGAATATTGTTCCAGCCGGAAGCGGTCGGAAGTCCCCGATCAACCGCACATCCACATAGGTCGTCAGGAGGAGGATCCCGACTTCCGGGAGCATCCTACGCACTACATGTGCGAAGTCCGAGCCATTCGGTCCTGAGCCGAGATCGAGATCCACAAGGACGGCGTCCGGCCGGGTGACGGCGGCACTGGCAAGCCCCTCCGCACAGTTCGCGGCCTCACCGACAACTTCGTGGCCCAACTCGCGCAGTTGGCTGCACAGGAGCATACGAGTGAACCCGTCGTCTTCAACAACGAGGAGCCGGTAGCTCATGCGCGCATGTTCTCTCTGCTCCGATGTCGACATGCGTCAATTTCTCCGTCCTCGCATCTTGGGGCGATGCCGTCTCTGCCACCAAGCCCGGGCTGGTCTCCCCGCACCAACCCGGGCGTCCGGCCCGATTATTCTGGAGTGATAGGGCCAACCTCGATGCCGAACTTCACGCCGCCGTCGCCAGCATCCTCGACGGTGATGGTCGCGACCCCGATGCCCTGATCAAAGGTCACATCACACTGCATCGTGACCCCGACGGTGCCCTCTAGGTCACCCGGGCAGGCTACGGCAGAAGGCTGAGTGTCCGCATTGTATAACTCCTGAAGGGTTGTCAGGGCTTGTGATTCCAAATCCGCCTTCGTGACGGCCTTCGTGGTTCCGACGGACACCGAGCATGCCGTCAGTGCCCCCGCCGCGAGCAGCGTGCCCACAGCCAGCAAGGCCGAGGTGTATCGATAGTGAAGATTCATGATCATTCCCTCCAAAACAAAAATTGAACGCGACTAGGGAAGGATTGCGGTCCGAACACCACCGCACAAGGCAAAGGGCCGAATCTTGCTCACATCCAACCTAAGTGGGGGTCTAGTACCCCACTTCGCGGCCTTGTGGGTGCCCGTAGAGGCGGAGCCTTGCCCGGCTGAGGTTCCTTGCCTACGTTGTCGGCTATGAGCAGTTTTGATTTCACCGCACATTCACCAGCGCGGAAGATGCGGGTTCAGACGACACGGGCGATCCTTGCCTTGGGCTTCGCCGCCACCTGCATGCTGGGTGCAGTCACGTCGGCAGCGGCATCGAACGCTCCGACAACACGGGCCTCGTTCCAGTTGGTCGTGCCAGGGGGCGCGACGCATGTGGCGGCGCGGGGGAAGGTCGTCGCCACCATCAGCACGGCTGGTAGCAGTGTGAGCATCATCGACGCGGCTGGGTGGACGGTCCGCTCGACAACGGCGCTGCCCGTGGCTCCGTCGGGCGTGGCCCTGAGCCCTGACGGGTCCGCCGCATATGTGACGGCCGGCTATGAGATCTTCGTCGTCGATACCGCTACCGGGGCCCTGGTGCGCTCGGGTGCCTACAACAACGAGCCCATGCGGGACAGCTTCAACGGCGGAACGCAGCCCTGCCTTTCGTATTCGGCGAATTCGCCCGGCATGCAATCACGTAGTCCGGCGATGAGCCCCGATGGCCGACTGCTCTATTTCGTCGGCGACTGCCAGCCGGGATGGCCGGTCATCTTCTCCATCGACCCGATGACCATGCTCGTCGTGAAGAAGGCGCCCACCTACACCGGACGCGGTGGCCTCGGGTTCCCCAACGGGCCACTCGCCGCCTTCGACGACCAGGCGATCGTGACGGGATCAAGCCCCGCCGACTACTGCTTCAGTGACATGTGCTGGCCCACGGCCATTGTCATCACATCCAACGGGAGTTATCAAAACGGTTTCCATTATCCCAAGAAGGTCCCGGCAGGTCCGTTCTCATCGTTGACCCGCGACCCGGTGTCAGGCGCCCTGCTCGCGTCGAAGGGTGATTCGCTCGTCTGGGTAGACCCAGTTTCTGGCGCGCAGGTCCGGAGCCTTGAGGGCGTCGGCTCAGCATTTGTCGACCTGAAAGTCGATCCATCAACCGGCCTCATCTACGGACAGGACGGGCAGGGCACGGTCGTCGTGGCCCCGTTAGGAGGGGTGCTCGGGATGATCATGACGACGTTGGACGCTGTCGCCGGCGGCCGCGGCTACCACGCGACCGCGACCGGCGTCGACGTAATCGATGTGGGTTCAGGCCTCGTCCCCACCCAGCCAGTTGCGGTGACCGCGAAGGTCGGCCGGGCTGCGAAGGGGAAGGTGAGTGCAACCGTGACCTGGAAGGCACCCCTGTCGGCAGCCTGGACCCCGGCCGCGGCCTACTGGCTGCGCGGATACTCGTATCGCAGCGCCAGCGACAAGAAGCCCGCGGTCGTGGCTATCAAGGTGGGTCCAGAGACGACGTCAAGCCGAATCGCCATGAAGCAAGTGACGACAACGAACGCAAAGAAGCCCGCGTTCTACACGTTCACCGTGACACCCATGAACGACGCCGGGGAAGGAGCAACCGGCTCCGCGCAGGTCACCGCCCCCCGCAAGTGAATGCGCAGCAGCGCGCTCGCCCGGAGGAATACCGCCCCGCCGTACCAATGTGTCGAATAGGCGGCGCGCTAGACGTGCCACCGTCAGGTGGGCAGCAATGAATAGCCTCGAGTCCGGCCGCCGCGGGAAGCACGGGCTCCCAGCGGCGACCGGCTCGCGTCACGCGCGAGTGAACGGCAGAACGGTCGTGAGCCAGCCGATCAGCCCATTCGAATTACGGGACTGCGTCCACACCCGGCCCGGGCCCGTCAATTCAACGACCATGCCCTCACCGGACTTCATCGCGGTCGAGAACCCACCCGCAGTTCTGTCCTTCATGTCAATCGTGTCGTCGTATGCCACGAGGTGACCCGAATCGACGGTGACGGACTCCCCCGCCTGGAGCTGGTGAAGGTCGATTGCCCCGTAGGACGCCACGACGATCTGGCCGTCGCCGGTCATGTGGGCGATGAAGCCGCCCTCGCCGCCGAAGAGGTTCTTCTTCCCACCCCACTTGGTGTCCATCGCGACGCTCGACTCATTCGCAGCGACGTCAACCCATGAGCCCTCGGATGCCGACGAGTACGACGTCACGAAGAAGGACTCACCACCTACGGCGCTGCGCTTGAGCGCCTTGAACAACAAAGTTCCATTCAAGCCCAACGACCACATGGACGTGCCCCGTGTCGCCAGCCAAGCCACCCACCATGAGCGGCGATTTGACACTAGTCACCTGCCACCGCCAGCAGCCCGAATACCCCAGCAGCCAACAGAAATGGGGGTCTAGTACCCCACTTAGAGGCCATTCCGGAGCAATACAGTCCATCTTCTGGACGCATCTTTCACGCTGGACTAGCGTCCTGCGCGTCGTCACTAGTGTTTCCAACGTTGGGGCAGTCCTGTCTCGGGAGAATTCCTTGGTGGCGCTCCTCCCATTGATGGGCTCTGTCGGTCTTGTCCTGTTCGTCATCGCTGGATGGACCGACCTGGGCAAGAAGACTCCCGTCGTCGAGAGCGCCGCGTAGGGACTCCGTGAGCAAAGTCCACAGAAAGGGCCTCGGGCCGGACGGTAGCCACAAAGACTGCGCGGCAACGGCCGCAGAATACGAACGAAAGGCGAGCACCGATGCAGATCCCGCGAAGAGCACAGAACACCATCTCCCCTCGACCCATCGACCGGAGAATCCCATGAAGGGTATGACGATCGGCGCCGCAATCGCGCTCCTCGTTGCCGTGCTCATGGCCGGCTCCCCGTTCCTCTTCTACGGCACCTCCGCCAACTCCGACAGTGGTGAAGCAGCCTGGGTCTTCTTGTTCGTTACCATTCCGATCGGTGTCTTCATGGGCCTGGTCGCACTGATGCTGCTGATCATCGTGTCGATCATCGGCATCGTTCGGGCACGGGGCACATCCACGGTGCGCCTCACCATCGCCATCGTCGCTCCCATCCTCATGATCCTCCCGACAGGCCTACTGATCGCGGCATTCGTCAACGCTTGGGTGACCGGTATCTGGGCGCTCATCCTCACCGCGATGATCCTCGTCGGAATCGTCCTCGCGGTCATCACCGGCTTCACCCCACGGGCAGAAAAGATGGCAGCGGGGGGCAGCGCCGCCTGAGCGGTCATGCTTCAAGAACCGCCACCATAAGGATGGACGACGTCCTCAGCGCCAGCCGGGCTCCCTGCCGAAGTGGCGCGAGCGACGTGGACGTGCGCGAAGGATGGCGAGGAGGCGACGTGCACCGGTGAGGGTCTGAAGCCGATTGCGAATGCACCGTCTCCAAGCCCAGCTCGGTCAAGGGTGCGACGGGGACAGTGAAATCGCCCAAAGAAGTGATCGCCTCGAGAGTCCAATCTTTTCAGTGTTGAGGTACGGCCTACGGGAAGAGGCGCTCACGCCTAGGTTTGAATGTGCGTCAGCGGTCTTCTCTCACAAGACGACCCAACAAACTGTTGGTACGCAATGCTAGAAGGTGAACCTCTTGTTCTGCTGACCTTGGGCTGTCGACTGCCATGGCAGTCGAGTCTTGACTGACACGATCCAGTTGCCGCTGGTGAGTTTAGCTGTGCAGGTCACGGATGCCCGGGGAGACGTCACTGAGCAGGTGCCGGTTTTCGTGGTTGAGCCTTTTGTCGCAACGATCGTGTACGCAACTGCCGGCATGAAAGAGACCGCGCCAGTCACTGACTTCGAGCTTTTCGATGATGCCCAGTTCACATCCACCGTTAGCGCTGTTTGAGCGATGATCGACAAACTACCCGAGCTGCTATTGCTTGCGAAGACATCTCGAGTGCCAATGGTTGGGTTGGTGGAAACGGCGACTCCGAAGGGATTGCCTCCTGAACTGATCGTCCCAACAACAGTGCGCGTACTCGCGCTGATGACCGAAATCGTTCCACTTCCGTAGTCCGCGACATACGCGGCTGCTGATGTTGCCGTGACGCCCCACGGCTGATTTCCGACTGCGACTGTTTTCACGACACTGTTCGAAGAGGTATCGATGATGGATACGGAGTTTGAGCCGTTATTGGTTGCGTACAACGTCGTACCTGCTGGATCGATGGCAATGTCACCAGGGGCGGACCCAATGTTGATCGTGGCGCTCACCGATCTCGTAGCAGTGTTCACCACCGATACCGACCCGGCCCCGTTATTCACAACATAGGCACGGGAGCCGTCAGGGCTGACTGCCACTCCCCAAGGCTTCGAGCCGACAGGAATCCGGGCTTCAACGGTCTTGCTTTCGGTATTGAACACAAGCAGGCTGCTGGATGCACTGTCGCTGATGTAGACCCATCGTCCGTCGGCACTCGCCGCGATTCCCGTGGGTTCGCCGCCAACCGTGACGGTCTCCGGTGAAGATGACATTGTGGCTGTCCACGCCTCAATTGGGATGATCGTGATCGTGCCATCACCAGCGTTCGTGACATACGCCGCGACCGTTGGTTGACCGGATACCGCCGAAATCGCGACATCGGAAGGCTGGTTCCCAACGGTGACTGCGGCGGGTTGGCCGGGTAGGCAGTATTTCGGTCGGCAAGTGTTGAACAGCGCAACTGTGCCGTCGGCGGAGTTGGTGGCGACGCCGACCATGCCCGATATCGCGACGCCCTTTGGCGCGGACCCGATCGCGAACGTCACCGGAACATACGCATTGGGATTCACCGACATCGATGCCCGTGCCGTAGACAGCCAAGACCCACTCATCGCAACTACGAGTAGGGGAACCATTAGGAACGAACGCTTCATCGTTGCCTCTCGATACGGATTGCGCGGGGATTCAAGCATTGACCAACGTCAATTCACCAACGTCATGAGGACACCGACCTGCATGTTATGCGCTCACGCCTGCATGCAGGCGTGCCAAGCGGGTGTTGGTCGCGGCTCTCAGCACTGGGACATGGCCGGGCTCACGATGCGCTGCCGCGATGGCGCTCGTTCCGGCAGTCTTGAACATCGTGGCGCCTTTCCGTGGGCGGTCACGGTCACGCTAGTGGCGTGGGTGGGGTGGCGTCGCGCGTCCGGCGCGCCTTTCGGCGAAGTGGGGGTCTAGGGAAGCGCTGATTTTCTCATTCGTGTGAGCGGCGTTATGCCTGATGCGTGGGTCGTTTCTGGGAGAGGTCGTCATGCCCAGCGACCGGATCAGCTTCACGGATGTCGAGCATTCGAAGCGCCGGCGGGTGTCTCGCCGTGAGCAGTTCGTGGACACGATGGATGCGACGATCCCGTGGTCGCGGTGGGTCGGGCTGATCGAGCCGTTCACCTGCTCCGGCAGTCGGGGCAGGAAGCCGAAGGCGCTGGGGACGATGCTGCGGATGTACCTGCTGCAGGCGTGGTTCTCGCTGTCGGACGAGGGCGTCGAGGACGCGATCTACGACTCGTACGCGATGCGCCGGTTCCTGGGACTGGACTTCACGGTCGAGCAGGTCCCCGATGCCACGACGCTGCTGCACGTCCGGCACCTGCTGGAGAAGCATGCGCGACGGTGACGTCCCGCGGCTTCGTACTTTACCCGGCCGCGCAGGAATGGGCTGATCAGGTCAACGAGGAGATGTCTCACGGTCATTGCGAGGGCATGGCGGTCATGGCCGCACGGCTGTTCCGAGGCGATATCGATCCGCAGGATCTTGATCCGGCAGCTGAATCAACCTTCGATCTCGTGCTCGAGGATCCTGACGTCGAAAGTGCGATTGACACGTGGTGGGCGACGCAACTGCTCGCACCCGTTCAGCAGGCCTACCTGGCCTTCCAGAAATACCGGCCGAGTGAGATCGCGGCGGAGCTGGCCGCGGGACTCCAGCGTGGGGACGGCTACACGATGGGGATCTATTCACCCCCCGTTGCCCACGCGATCACGCCCTTCGCTGTCACCCGGGAGGGTAATCGAATTGCGATCTCGGTCTACGACAACAACTTTCCCGGCACGGTGCAGCGGATCATGATCGATCCCGTAGCGGAGCAGTGGCGTTATGCGGTGGGATCGACGAATCCGGACGAGCCGACGGGTGGCTGGGAGGGAGGCATCGGCACGATCGAGCTCACGCCGATGTCGAGCCGGGCCCTGCCCTCAATTGCACCCTTCGATGACGCGCCGGCGAAAGGGGTCGCTCGAGGTAACTCGGCAACGACCCACCTGCTCTTGACGTCGCCGGATCCGCAAGCGCAGACGTCTGTCGTGCTCACGATCGATGGGCGTACCTACGACACGTCTAACCCGACCGTGGCGCTTCCGGACGGTGTCCTCGTCCGTACAACGCTTGGTGAAGTCCTGTCGGGTAGGGGGACGGCCGTCGCGGTCGACGGTTCCAAGGTGAAGTCGTTCTCGGCCTCGCCAAGGGCAACCGGCGGTGCTACAGGCTCGACACGGTTCACGATATCGGCTGACGCTGTCGGCGCACCACGGTCCACCGTCCATGCTGTGGCGTCTTCAGGTGAGCCCACAGGTCAGTTCGTTGTTAACCCAGGCGTGAATCTCACGATTGACTCGGGAGACTGGACGGATGCTGAAGTCAACATCGCCAACGGCCTCAATAGTGTCGACTTTCCGCTGGACGACGACCTCGACATGTCCGTCATCACGGACGACGACGGTGTCGCAGATGTGGAATTCCTCGACGAGGACGGAGACGTCGTAGGCGAGTACGCCATCGATGACGAAACTGAAGATGGCATGGTCATGGACAGCACGGCCGAATTCGATGCCGAGACTGGCGAATTCGACGTGATTGAGGAGGAGGCCGAGCCCGAGGACGTCGATGAGGATGTCCTGGCCTGGCTTGCCGACATGTCCGCTGACGACGGCTCTGAGGATTCGGTCGAGACCTCCGACGGGTCGATGGATATGGACGAGTCGGATGACGGCGACAGTGCCGGCGGCGAGGATTCCGATGATGCCTGGAGCGGCGACGATGAAGATGCGGACGCAGACTCAGGGTCTGACGCGGACGCCGAGGCTGATGCGGATTCGGGAGAGTAACCCTGCTGGCCCTTACCGACCACCCCATCGCCCGGTGACATGCGTCAGGGGAGATTGGTCATGACTCGCCGAGTTGAACGGGGGCGGAGACATGTCCTGTCGCAGGGAGAACGATCGCCGCCATGCCTTCGAGACAGTCGATGCCAGCATTCAATCCGATGACCTTGCCGTCTGCGATCGAGTGCGACGTTCTCGTGAGAGGAGCGGAACCTCTGGATGCCCTCGTGTCTTGTCACTCGTTGGATGCCGGGCGAAGTGGGGTACTAGTACCCCACTTCTCGACGAAAGCCATGAGACCCATGACGGGTAGAACTTGCGTGGATACTCTGCGGGAATGACGCATTCTGAAGTGGATTCCACCGACGCCGGGCCGCTCGTTCCCATCATCGCATCGGTCATCTGGATCCCTGTGGGGTTTCTCGGTCTCGTAACGGCGATGGACGCCCTACTTGACATCGACTCTGGCTTCTCTTCGTCTAGGGATGGACTGGCCAACGCCGGGATCATCTCGTTCCCCTTGGCCTGTTTCGCCACCGTACCGATCGCGTGGGCGGTTTGGGTCAACACTCGCAAGCGGGCCGGGACCACCAAGTGGCGGGTGCTCTCCTCGCTTGTGCCCCTAGTCAGCGTCGCCATGGTCGTGATCGGGGCCCTCGCGTGGTACTAGACCCCCACTTTCCCGCTATTTCGACTGAAGACGGTCTCATTACTGGACCACTCATTAGTGGCCGACTACCTTGGCGCGAGCCGTTCACCCCGGACGGCAGCCACACATGACTGCGCAGCAACGGCTGCGAAACAGGAACGAAAGGCGAACAACGATGGCGACCCGACGAACAGTAAAAAACGTAATCTCCCCGCTCACCATCGCCCGGACGAACCCGTGAGGGGGCTCACGATCGGCGCTGCCATCGGGCTGCTCTTTGCCGTGCTCATTACCGGCTCCCCGTTCCTCTTGGCCCTCGCCGCCGAGTCCGACGACAACAGTTCTGGCGGGGCAGCCTTTGCGTTAATGTTCGTCACCGTTCCGATGGGCGCCATCATCGGCGTGATGTCAGTGATCATGCTGATCATCGTGTCGATCATGGGCATCGGTCGCGCACGGGGCACATCCGTCGTGCGTCTCATCATGGCCATCGCGGCGCCCCTGCTCATGGTCGTTCCCCTTGTCCTACTGATCATCGCCGCATTCAACGGTTGGGTTAGCGATGAAGGCAAGGCGATCTCCGCCGCGGTGATCTTCGGAGTGACAGGCCTCGTCGGAGCCGTCCTTGCCATCATCACCGGTCTCACCTCACCGGCCAAGAATATCGTCGTTGGGGGGACCGCCAGCTGACCTCTCACCTGCAACGCCTCCTCTCGCACGGCGCAGATATCCAGAGCCATGCACGCATCGAGAACTGTCACGATGATGCTGGTGTCCATCGCGCTACCCGAAGCACTGTTCATTTCGGATTGCGGATCTGACAAGACATCCGCAGCGCCGACCACCGGCGCGCCGGAGAATGCGGGGTGGAATCCGCCGGTGGGTATTGCAGGTGGTGAAGCCAAAGCCGGCCGAGGTTGACGCGAAGTTCTTGCGGGTTGGCGCCGGGGCCTATCTCCACGGTGAGTCGGTGCTGGCGCTGCTCGGCCTCGCGGACGTGAACCCGCGACACATCAAGGTGGCGGTCCCCCGACGTGCGCGGCCCTCCCTTCCCCCGTTCGTCGAGTTGACCCACGTGAAGACCGATGTGCGGACGACGCTCTACGAGGGGCTGAGGGCGCAGTCCGTCGCCGATGCACTCCTTGAGTGCCGCGGGCGCATTGAGACCGGGCGGCTGCTGGAAGCCGGCGCGCAGGCTCGCAAGGACGGCCTGCTGACGACCAGCGAGTGGCAACGGGTCCGCAAGGGGCTGAGGTCTTGAGCTATACCGGAGCGCCGGCGAGCGTGCGCTCCCTAGTGTCGTGCGTCTGAAGTTCCTTTACGTATGGCCTTGGCGAGGATCTCGTCGGGGGTCTTGGTCCAGGTGAAGGGCTCGCAGGGCTCGTTCCATCCGTCGAGGAATCTGGTGATCGCGGCGACGAGGTCCTTGACGGAGGTGAAGGTGCCGCGCTTGATTGCCTGGCGCTGGATGATGCCGAAGAACACCTCGACCAGGCCCCGCCATGATCCTGATGTCGGGGTGAAGTGCATGTGGATGCGGGGGTTCTTCTCGAGCCATGCCCTGACGCCTGGGTGGTTGTGGGTCGCGTAGTTGTCGGCGATGACGTGGAGCTGGCGGCGGGGGTTGGCCTTGGCGACGGTCTTCATGAAGCGCAGGAACTCGTCATTGCTGTGGCGGTCGTGGCACTGGCCGGTGACCTTGCCGGTCGCGACCTCGAGGGCCGCGAACAGGGTCGTGGTGCCGTGGTGGAGGTAGTCGTGGGTGGCCTTCTCCGGCAGGCCGGGGCGCATGGGCAGGATCGGGGCGGTGCGGTCCAGCGCCTGCCCTCTCGACTTCTCGTCCGCGCAGAGC
>CAMDKQ010000077.1 GCA_945901095.1 Bifidobacterium breve | reverse complement strand
TCGGACCGCCGAGTGGGGGTTTTGCTTCGACGTGATGGGCTTAACTGATGTCTGGTGCGCGTGGCTACGATCTGTTTCATGACTGACATGAAGCCCCGGAGTAAGGACGTTACCGATGGTCTTGAGCGGGCGGCCGCTCGCGGCATGCTTCGTGCGGTCGGAATGTCCGATGAGGATTTCCCGAAGCCGCAGATTGGCATCGCCTCCTCATGGAACGAGATCACGCCCTGCAACCTTTCACTCGCGAGGCTCGCGGTCGGTGCGAAGGAGGGCGTGCACGCTGCAGGGGGATTCCCGATGCAGTTCGGGACGATTTCCGTGTCGGACGGCATTTCGATGGGTCACGAGGGCATGCACTTCTCGCTGGTGTCCCGCGAGATCATCGCCGACTCAGTCGAGGCTGTGATGCAGGCCGAGCGGCTCGACGACATGGTCAACTTTGCCGGTTGCGATAAGTCGCTGCCGGGGATGCTCATGGCGGCGGCGCGCATCGACGTCGCATCCGTCTTCGTGTACGCCGGGTCGATCCTTCCCGGGCACGTCAAACTCTCCGACGGCACAGAGAAAGACGTCACGATTATTGACGCGTTTGAGGCGGTGGGTGCCTGCGCTCGCGGCCTCATGTCGCGTGAGGACGTCGACACGATCGAGCGGGCGATCTGCCCAGGTGAGGGTGCGTGCGGAGGCATGTACACCGCGAACACGATGGCGAGCGCGGCCGAGGCGATGGGGATGTCCCTGCCGGGATCGGCTGCCCCGCCGGCTGTTGACCGGCGCCGGGATGGCTTCGCGCGGAAGTCGGGTGAGGCGGTCGTCGAACTGATCCGTCAGGGCATCACGACGAAGGACATCATCACCAAGCAGTCACTTGAGAACGCGATCGCGGTTGTGATGGCGTTCGGCGGTTCGACGAATGCGGTGCTGCACCTGCTCGCGATTGCCCATGAGGCACGCGTCGAACTTGAGATGGACGACTTCCATCGGATTGGGTCGAAGGTGCCGCTGCTCGCCGACGTGAAGCCTTTTGGACGCTTCGTCATGAGCGATATCGACCGGGTCGGCGGGGTGCCGGTCATCATGCGAGCACTCCTTGACGCCGGGCTGATGCATGGCGACTGCCTGACCGTCACCGGGAAGACGATGGCCGAGAATCTGGCCAACATCAACCCACCCGATCCCGATGGCGACATCCTCTATGCATCAAAGAATGCGCTCGCGAAGACGGGTGGTATCACGATCCTTTCGGGGTCCATGGCTCCTGAGGGTGCCGTGGTGAAGAACGCCGGTGTGGCGGTCGACTCCTTCGAGGGTGTTGCGCGCGTATTCGAGCGTGAGCAGTCGGCGATGGCGGCGCTCGAGGACAACACCATTCAGCCTGGTGACGTCATCGTGATCCGCTACGAGGGACCCAAGGGGGGTCCGGGGATGCGCGAGATGCTCATGATCACGGGCGCTATCAAGGGCGCGGGTTTGGGCAAGGAGGTCATGCTCATCACGGATGGACGCTTCTCGGGTGGCACAACGGGGCTGTGCATCGGGCATGTGGCTCCGGAAGCTGTCGATGGCGGGCCCATCGGCTTGGTCAAGAACGGTGACCGGATTCGGATCGACATTCCGAACCGCACGCTGGACCTGCTGGTCGATGAGGATGAGATCGCCAAGCGTCGGGCGGCGTTCGAGCCGCTGCCTCCGCGCTACACCCGTGGAGTCCTCGCGAAGTACGCGAAGCTCGTTGGCTCGGCGTCACGAGGCGCGGTCTGCGACTGATCTACGGGGCGCGGCCATGCCACTGACGCGTCAGTTGCATGGCCGCGTGTGCGCAAGTTAATCGCCTTGGTTCGAGTCCCAGTCTGCTCCGGAGAGGATGCCGCCCTCGATGGTGATGGACTGCCCGGTGACGTAGCTTGACGCCTCGCTCGCGAGGTAGATGACGGCGCCGACGAGTTCGTGGGGCTGGGCGAGCCGGCCCATCGGCGTGAACTCCTTGAACCAGACACTCCGTTTGGGGTCGTCCCACAGGGGAGCGGTGAACTCGGTCTGCACGACGGCTGGCTCGATGCAGTTCACCCGGATTCCGTCGGCAACCCATTCCCGCGCGAAGGAGCGTGTCATGGAGGTGACGGCCGCCTTGGTGGCGGCGTAGACGGAGATCGTGTTGAAACTGTAGCGAGCGCTGAGCGAGCTGATGTTCACGATGGTGCCGCCTCCCTGAGCCTTCATGATCGGGTGCACGGCTTGGCTCAGGAAGAAGACCGCCCGCATGTTCACGGCGACGATGGCGTCGAAATCATCCGGTGTGACGTCGTCGATTGGCTTGCGCCGATTGATTCCGGCGCAGTTGATGAGCACGTTGAGGCCACCCATGGCGGCGTGGGCCTCGGCGACGAGGGTCGTGCATGCGTCGGTTCCGGAAAGATCCGCCGCGAAGGTAGACGCGCTGCCGCCGTTCGCCCTGATCTCGGTGGCCAGGCCGGTGACCTTCGATTCCTCGAGGTCCTGGAGACCGAGGGTGGCGCCGCAGGCGGCTAGGGACCGTGCCAGAACACCTCCGATCGCGCCACCTGCGCCCGTAAGGAGCACAGACTTGCCGGCGAGCGAGAACATTTCGACGCCCTGCGGCTTCGAGGTGGTCATGCGGTGCCCTTCATTTGGATTCCGAGTTGGGTGTTGTTCCGACTTCTGGGATTCAGTCGGGGCCGGTGTAGTCGTGGATGGTGACGCAATAGGGGGCGGCTTCGATGGTGAACCGTGCCGAGTTTTCGACCGGGCCCGGTACCTCGACCGTGATCGAATCTGCCGTGAAGTTGGCGACCATCAGTCGAAGCGCCCCGTCGCGGTCGAGGAGTAGTGCGTCGAAGCGTGCCGGGTCGCTCGAAATGCAAGGTCGAACGTGGGTGAAGCCCACCAGCCCGGCAAACACTGACATGAGCGGGAATGGCTCGCCGGCGACGGATCGGAATTGTTCTGCTTGCATGCGCGTCTCGCGTTCGAGCAGGCCGCGCCACCCGGTGAGCTCGTAGTAGGTGATCGAGTCGATGGTGCCTGGCTCAGCTAGATACTTGATGGAGATGGCGGTCCATGCGGCGCCAAGCCCGCTGGATTGGCGGGCATCGACTGCGCTCGGTAGTGGGGTGTTGCTGAAGTCAAGATCTGGTGCGGTGGCATTCGGATTGAAGCGGGGGCGCAGGGTGACCGGTCCAACCGAGATGCGGGCAGATCCGCAGATTGCGCGGGCATTGGTGGCGATGACCTGGAGAGTCTGAAGGTTTTGCACGATGGTCTCATCGTCGGAGGCGTGCACCTGGGGGTTGATCGAAAAGGTGAGGATGTCGGCAACATCGGGATCTGGCCGGCCCCGATTGAGTTCGGTGAAGTACAGGTTCGTGCCCGCACCAATGATCACGTGTGGTCCGAGGTAGTCCCGGGCTGCAGTGATGAGGTTTGCGGGGGTGACCTTCGTTGTTGGATCGAATATGAGCCAGTGGTCGATGTCGGGAGCGTGTTCATCGGCTTGTCGGCGGAATAAATCAAGTTGAGCGGGATCTGTTGCAAATACTGCTGGCACCAGGCGCGTGCCCATCGCTTTGGCCTGCCGCAGGCCCTCCTCGAGTCGGCCGAGAGCGTCCGGGCTTGCCGCATCGATATCGATCCGTATATGGGCGGGATGAAGTGGGCGCAGGTGCTCGACCTCGCCATGAGTGAGGGCATGGCTGTCGGTGTCGATCTGGAAGCCGATCCGCGGAAGCGGCTGACGTGACGATGGCAAACCAACGGTGATCGTTGCGGGGCGCGGCGCATGTGACGCTTGGTAGATTGCCGGGCCGGACAGGTGGAGGGTCAGCGACTGCTCGATGACGTCACCCGCCTGAACGGTGACCGGGAACGGAAGACTGATGGGCGTGCAGTAGGTCTTGAAGGAGGCGTCGCTCCAATTACGGTGGTCCTCTGATTCGAAGGTCTCGCCGGTGAGCCGCACGGTCGCTTTCACCTCGGGCACTACCTCATGCGAGATCGAACACATGTTCAAGAAGGGCTGATTGGGCGCGATCGCGAGCGGGAAGAGGGATTCCTCAATCGCGCCCGAGACGTCTTCGACGATGCATGGTTGGCCGGCGATCCCGTCGATTGGATGGAGCACGCACAGGCCAAGCCGGTTGCGAATGAAGGGCGCGCTGGCCCCACCGGACATCGAGTAAGTGATGGTCCCGTCGGGCTCACCGGTAATGATGACGTTCATGGTGAATGGTTCAGCATCGAAGGTGCCGCGGGCGGTGTAGGTGATCGTGAAGGAGTTGCCGGTGTCGGTGATCTCCTCTCCGGTGATCACCCACGGCCGTGCGGTCCAGTTGCGGTCCTGGAACACGACGTAAACACGCCGGAGGATTTCAACACCTCCGAGTCGGATGCCGCGCAAGTCTCCGTCGGTGTAGCCGACCGAGAGCGGGCCGGCACGTAGCAGGGTTCGCGTGGGCGGGGGAGTAGGCGTTCCGTGCCACTCAACCCAGTTCAGGACAGGCTCCCGACGGTATAGCGCGACCCGGTTGTGAAGGATTCGTAGGCGCCGAGCGTGATGTCGAGGAGGGTGAGTGTGTCAAGCCCGGATGTCTCAGGGGTGGTGCCGGCCGCGAGGCAATCGACCCAGTGCCGCTGGATGTTGTAGACGGAGTCTTGAATCCCGTTCCAGGGCAGGGATGCCCAGGGGTGCTCGGGTATGACGAGGTCCTCGTCGGTGACGATTCCGCGGCTTACGACCTGCAGGTGGTAATCGGGGCCGAGGGTAATCGTTCCTTCTGTGCCTTCAAGGGTCACGAAGGTCTGTGGGTACGTGTTGTGATCGGATCGGGTCTCATAGCTCGCATCGACGATGCACGTCGCCTTGTCCATGTGCATGAGAACGGTCGCGACGTCCTCGCCGGCGATGATCGGGTTCACTCGAAGAGCGTCGGTAAAGAGAGTCTGCGGCTCACCGAAGAAGCACCGAGCGAGGTCGAATAAGTGCACCGCGACGTCGATGATGATCATCCGCTCGTTGTCGACGAGCCAGGGCTGGGCCGAGTAGACATCGTGCGCTGTGCGGAAGGACACCCGGCCGAAGAAGGGCTGGCCGATCGCCCCGGAGTCGAGGAGTTCCTTGATCCGGCGCATCGGGTACTGGAATCGAAAGTTCTCATGGACCATGAAGGGCAGGCCCTTGGCGGCGCACGCCGACACCATGGCCTTCGCGTCGTCCATCTCCCAGGCGAGGGGCTTTTGGCAGATGGCGGCTACTCCGTGCTCCGCAGCGAGTTCAACCATCATTCGGTGGGTCGGTGCGGTCGTTGCGATGTCGACGAAGTCGAGGCTCTCGTTTCGGAAGAGCTCGGCTGCGTTGGTGTAGACCCGACCACCGAAGCTGGCGGACGCTGCCGAAGCCCTCTGAGGATCGATGTCGCATACGGCGACGAGTTCGACCTCTGGTATCTCAGACCATGCGTGAAGGTGGTTCTGCGCGAAGAAGCCGCAGCCGATGAGGGCGAAGCGATACGGACGGGTCACAGTTCTATGGGCCTTTCCGGGTCAAGGATCCATTCGCTCCAGGATCCGACGTACATGCGTGCGTCACCGAGCCCGGCGTGGGCCATGGCCAGCAGGTTCTCGGCGGCGGTGACGCCTGAGCCACAGTAGAAAATCACTTGCTCTGGGGGCATTTGGCCGATGAGGCCCTCGAAGTGCGCCCTCAGCTCTGCGGGTGGGAGGAATCGTCCGTCGTCAGAGAGAACCTGGGTTCGCTCAGCGAGCCCAGCACCAGCGATGTGACCCTTCACCGGGTCGTAGTACTTGCCGAGCCCGTGGTAGCCGTCGGCTGATCGGGAGTCGAACACTCGGCAGACGGGATCAACGCGTGCGACGTCAACCTCGTCGACTGAAGCGAGCATCCCCCCGCGAACGCTCGGGACGAAGGTGCGTGGGGTTGCTTGCTCGGTATCGGCTGTCATGGGGCGGCCCTCGGCCAGCCATGCGGTTAGCCCGCCGTCGAGCACCGCGACGGCCTCATGACCGAGCCAACGCAGCATGACCCAGACTCGAGCGGCTGCCATGAGCCCGCGATCAGCGTCGTAGATGACGACCTGCGTGGTGGAGTCAATGCCCCAGGCGGAGAGTTGTCCCGCGAACACATCGGGCTCTGGGAAGGGCCGGCGGCCGGTGACCCCATCGATGACCTGTCCCGACAGGTGGTCGCTGAGATCTGCGCGCAGGGCGCCAGGGATGTGGGCTTCGTCATAGACGCTTGTGCCCCAGGCCTCGTCATCGAGTGAGAAGCGGGCGTCGAGAAGGACAAGGCGTGGATCGAGCAGGCGCGGCTCGAGTTCATCGGTGGAGATGAGCGTGGTGAGCGTCATCGCTGTGAGCGTCATTGGGAGCCTTCCGATGCTTGACCTGAACATTGATCCTACGCTCGGGCTATGACGATGAAGCCGAGGAGTTATGAAGTCACCGACGGACGCGACCGGGCGCCGGCACGGGGGATGCTGAGGGCACTTGGGATGACCGATGCGGACTTCAGAAAGCCTCAGATCGGGATCGCTTCCTCCTACAACACCATCACGCCCTGCAACATGTCGCTCAGAGATGTCGCGACCGCCGTGGGTAAAGGCGTGCATGCTGCTGGCGGGTTCCCGATGGAGTTCGGAACCATCACCGTGTCGGACGTCATTTCGATGGGTCATGAGGGCATGCACTTCTCCCTCGTGAGCCGCGAGGTCATTGCCGACTCGGTCGAGACGGTTATGCAGGCTGAGCGCCTTGATGGCATGGTCACCCTCGCAGGATGTGACAAGAGCATCCCCGCGATGATCATGGCGGCCGCCCGCATCGACGTCGCGAGCGTGCTCATGTACGCGGGGTCTCTCTTGCCCGGGCACGTGCGGCTGACCGATGGCACCGAGATGAACGTGAACATTGTGACCGCCTTTGAAGCGGTCGGGGCCTGTGCCCGCGGGCTCATGAGCGACGCAGACCTCGACATCATCGAGCGAGCGGTCTGCCCGAGTGCCGGAACGTGCGGTGGCATGTACACCGCGAACACGATGGCGAGCGCGGCTGAGGCAATGGGGATCGCACTCCCCGGTTCGTCTGCGCCTCCCGCCGTCGACAGCCGTCGGGAACTCCTCGGTCGCCAGGCGGGGGAGGCGGTCGTCGATTTGCTGCGTCAGGGCACGACAACACGGGACATCATCACGATGCAGTCCATAGAGAACGCGATCGCTGTTGTCATGGCTCTCGGCGGGTCCACGAACGCCGTTCTCCATCTCCCGGCGATCGCCCATGAATGCGGGTTCGAACTCGAGCTCGACGACTTTCATCGCATCGGATCCAAGGTGCCGCTACTCGCCGATCTCAAGCCGTTCGGTGAGTACGTGATGTTTGATGTGGATCGGGTCGGGGGTATCCCCGTCGTCATGAAGGTGCTCCTCGACGAGGGTCTCCTTCACGGGGATTGCCTGACGGTCACCGGTCGAACCGTCGCCGAGAACCTCGCGAGCATCGATCCCCCGGAACCTGATGGCAAGGTGTTGCGTTCGGCGCGCGCTCCGCTGGCCGCGCACGGCGGCATCACGATCCTCTCCGGCTCGCTGGCTCCAGAGGGGGCCGTCGTGAAGAACGCCGGCGTGCCGGTCGAGGTGTTCGAGGGCATCACTCGCGTGTTCGAGCGGGAGGAATCTGCCATGGCGGCGCTCGAGGACAACACCATTCAGGCGGGCGATGTCATCGTCATCAGGTACGAGGGCCCGAAGGGTGGCCCGGGGATGCGGGAGATGCTCATGATCACCGGGGCGATCAAGGGTGCGGGGCTGGGCAAGGAGGTCATGCTCATCACGGACGGACGATTCTCGGGTGGCACCACGGGACTATGCATCGGTCATGTGGCCCCCGAGGCGGTTGATGGCGGGCCGATCGGCCTCGTTCGCGACGGGGACCGAATCAGGATCGACATCCCCAACCGGACGCTCGATCTCCTCGTCGATGAAGATGAGGTGGCCCTGCGCCGGGCGGCGTTTGAGCCGCTGCCACCGCGATACACGCGCGGTGTGCTTGCGAAGTATGCGAAGCTCGTCGGATCGGCGTCGCGAGGAGCCGTCTGCGATTGAGCGCGCTGGACTGCGCTGGCACAACCCGAATCCTCAGCTAGGGCAACCGATCCGCGATGATCCGGGGAATGATGCGCCAGTTCGCGGTGAAGATCATCTCGTGAACCTGTGTCTCGCAGATGGACTCCAGTGCATGCCGCTGACGCCATGCGTCAGTCTCATCGGCGACCTGCATCAGCCAGCAGGAGACCGGTTGGTCTTCATAGAAGGGCCTGCCGATCATCAGATGACCATGTGTGAAGTTCCCTGGAAAGAACACCTGAAGTTGAAGCGGCGGAATGGCTGAGTCGTCAAAGCGGCTTCGGGCCCCTCGTTGCTCGGGCCAGCTGCACTCCCACGTGCCGAAGAGCCCGAGACCTTCACGATGACTCAAGTGATGGACGGTGAGGTCGCCTACGCCAGCGAGCACATGGAGGTTGAAGTCCTGGAGGACCTCAAGTGCAACGGGGGTGAGCAATTCGAAGGCGCTGGCGAAGACCGCGTTTCGATCCTCCCGATCCTTCGCTCCCTCGTATGCGTCGAATTCGAGGTCCTCGAGGTGGCGCCGAAGATCGACTGATCGCCACGACCAGAAGGAGGGATCGGCATCGTCAGCCATGTTCGCGATAACCATCCCTTCGAAGTCCTCCATCAATGGATCTGTCGGCGCCCGCATCCAGTTGAAGCCTGCTTCGTACCCGGTGCTCGACGGCCCGTAAGTGGGTAAGTGATGCCCGGGTGTAGAGGTCGAAGAATTCCGGGGCATCACCGCTCAGCACTGACTCAAGTGGGCGAGCCTTGGCCGGGAACAATTCGAAGGTGACTGTGCCCCGGTAATCGATATTGATCAGCGTTTCGACGTACGGTGCAAAGTCGATCGTTCCGGTGCCAGGTGCTGCGCGCGTGTTGTCAGCGAAGTGCACGTGCCCGAGAAGTGGGGCAGCGCGGCGCAGGGCCCCGATGGGATCGAATTCCTCTATACCCATGTGAAAGGTATCCGCCATGACACACATGCTGGGGTGATCGATTGCCTCCACGAGGGCCATCGCCTCGGCCAAGGTATTCACAAGGTGAGTCTCGTAGCGATTCCATGGTTCCACCGCGAGTCGACAGGTCCCATCCGCAGCCTGCGCCAATGCGCGCAGGCCCTGTATCGACCACTCCCATTCCTGCTCCGCGCTAGAGAGCAGTTGGGTGCGGTTCACTGCACTTGGATGGACATTGACAATCGGCGATTCGACGGTTGACGCCATCTCGATGAGGCCCTGAAGGTAGTCGAATCCATTGCGCCGGATATCCGGGTCCGCATGGCACAGATCGCGATCAGGGCCGAGGAGTGACGAGATTGAACTCACTTGGAGGCCAAGGCTGTCGGTGACCTCGCGGATCTCCTGAGGTGAAATGTTGATGGGATCGCCCGATAATTCAACACGCTCATAGCCGGCAAGGGAGATGCGCTCAAGTCCTCGGCGCGGGTCCTCGTTGCCGTACGTGACCATGTTGTACGAGTATGCGAAGGCCTTTTGGTCGACACGATCAGTGCCGTCGACGAGATCAGCGTCCATGCTGGGGATCAGTCCCGCGGCAATTCGGTGAACACCTCGTAGATGCAGCCCCCTGGGGATTCGAAGAAGGCGATCTTCCGCTTCGAGAAGGTGGCATCAACGACGGATGGACCCTGAATCACTCGACCGCCCGCCGCACTCAATCGCTCGAAGGTTGCCTCGAAGTCATCCACCTCGAACACGATGTGGGTCCATCCATTCTTGAGCGGATGGTCCAGAGCGCGCTCGTAGTTGACCTCTTCGAAGACGAGGACCCGGGTATCGCCGACCTGGGTGAAGAGCAGTTCCCCCTCCTCGCCGTCGACGAACACCGGTTGTCGGCCCACGACATCAGCCCCCATGGCCCGAAGGAATGTCTCCTCCAAATCCAGATCAGCGACCTTTCCTCCAACGTTCCAAAGCTTCATGATCGTGTCCTTTCTGATGTGTCATCCGTGTCTAGGAGTGTTCGGGAATCGTGGAGGAAGGCATCGACGGCGCGTGCAAGGAATTCCACATCAATTCCTGCAGCAATCAAGTTCGCTCCGAGTTTTCTGGCCGCGATGGCAGCTGCGGGAGCTGCGCCGCATGCCAAACCTGCGGCCAACCCCACGGCGCGCGTTCGCCTCAGCACGTCACGAGTAATCGCTGACAACTCAGGATTGGCCGGATCGCGCGGTAGCCCAAGTTCGTTCGCGAGGTCATTTCGACCGACGAGAATGCCATCGAGTCCGGGGAGAGCAAGAATCTGGTCGAGATGATCGAGCGCGCCGCGCGTTTCGACTTGAACGATGACGACGGTCGAGCGCTGGGCGCGGTCAAGATAGCCATTGACATCCCTCAGATATCCCGAGGCGCGGCGCGGACCGAATCCGCGGCTGCCGATTGGGGGATAGTGACAGAGTCGAATCGCCTGCTCAGCCTGATCTGGGTGCTCGACCCGCGGGACGATGACTCCTGCTGCCCCGTTATCTAGTGCAGCCATGACCGGGGCCGGTTCAATCGCCGGTATTCGGACGAGGAGCGGCACTCCGGCTCGGTCGGCAACGATCTGGGTCATGAGAGCGGTACTGGCGGTGACCGGGCCGTGCTCGGCATCGAGGATGCAGAAGTCGAACCCGGCCAAGGCAATGACCTCAGTCATCATCGGATCACTCGTCGTCAGCCATGTTCCAAGGAGGCAGGTGTCACCGCGAAGGGCCGCTTTGAACTCCGCCCCTTTCAAGTTCTTGTCCACCGCTTCTCCGCACACGTAGGGCAGGTCGCCCTGCGCATCTCCTGCTGGTGAGTCTAGGGAGGAGGCAACAAATATGCAGACTGTTGGCAAAAATATCCGCATCCGATACTGTCAGTCGCGGAGGCCCTCGTCAGTGTGCCGGGCCGCGAGTAAGGAGGCCGCTGTGCGCTTTGAGTTGGGGATTGGACCAGATTCCTGGGGGGTTTGGTTCCCGGCTGACCCTCACCAGCCGCCGTTCGAGCAATTCCTTGATGAGGTGAACCGGGCCGGTTACCGAACAATCGAACTTGGGCCGTACGGCTACCTGCCCACCGATCCCGTGGTTCTGCGCACGCAACTCGATGCGTACAAGCTTCGGCTGAGCGGAGGCTTCCTGTTTGGGGATATGCATGGCGTGGACGCCTGGGAGGCCCTGCGGCCGGAACTCGACGCTGCGTGCGGGTTACTGCAGGCGCTCGGGGCGCAATTCCTCGTGCTCATCGAAGGGATGTACACAGACCTGTTCACGGGGAAGGTGGTCGCGAATGCCGAACTCACGGAGCAGGAGTGGACGCGACTCGCGGATGTCTCCAACCGGATAGGCGCATACGTTGCCGATCGATACGGTCTGCGCGCGGCATTTCACCCCCATGCCCAGACTCCGATTGAAACCGAGGAGCAGATCGAGCGCTACCTCGCGTTGACCGATCCGGGACTCGTGGGCATGTGTCTTGACACCGGACACCATGTGTACTGCGGTGGCGATGTGGTGTCATTCATGCGCACGCACCATGAACGCATTCCGTATCTGCATATCAAGAGTGTTAATCGGGGCGTTATGGCAGAGGTGGCATCGAAGGGACTGCCGTTCGCCGATGCGGTGAAAATGGGCGCTTTCACAGAGCCAAAGGAGGGTGCGATCGATTTCAAGGCCTTCCACCAGGTTCTCCTTGAGATCGATTTCGAAGGCATCGGGATTGTGGAGCAGGACTTGTATCCGACCGAATTCGACCGACCCCTACCAATTGCGTTGAGTACGCGTGAGTACTTGGTAGGTATTGGTTTGGCCGACAGCGTCTGAGGTAAGCGTTCAAGTGCCGCGACAAGAAGTGTTCGGGCCTAGGCAGTGAACTGCGCAATCGAGTGAGGAGTACGGCGATGGGGCGTGGGCATTCGATCATTGACACGAGGCTGTGGCAGGTGTTGGACTCCAGAGGAAATCCGACCGTGGCTGCGTGCGTCCGAACTGCTTCGGGCGTTGGCACGGCCATCGCGCCGTCAGGGGCCAGCGCCGGCTCCCATGAAGCAATTTTCATTCGTGATGGGAATGCCGCCGAATACGATGGCCTTTCAGTCAGGCAGCATCTTCTGGCGGTCCGGGCGTCGATTCAAGAATCGCTCGTCGGACGTGACGCCTCTGATCCACAGGACATTGATGATGCTCTGCGCACCTTGGATCCGGATCCGCAACTGCGAGCCATCGGCGGCAATGTGGGCACCGCGGTGAGCATTGCGGCATGGCTCGCAGCAGCAGACGCGGAGCATCAGGCTCCTTGGGAGTGGCTGGCAGCGCATTGTGGAGGGGCCGCCAGCATCCCGATGCCGATGGTGAACATCATCTCCGGTGGTGCGCACGCCGGAAGCATGATCGATATTCAGGACATCTTGGTCGTGCCGATTGGGGCGGTGAGTTTCTCCCAGGCACTTGAATGGTGCTGGCGGGCTAGGGCTGGCACGCGTGCGGTGCTCGACACGCAGGGATTCACGACGGCACTTGTGGCGGATGAAGGCGGTCTAGCCGCGGCCTTCGATGCTGATGAGCGGGCGATCGAAGCGGTGGTTGCGGGCATTGAGCATGCAGGATTCCGGCCGGGTATCGACATGGCGATCGCGTTGGATGTCGCCGCGACCGAGTGTCAGGTGCCAGGTGGCTATCGCATGCTCGGGTCTGTGGTCACGTCCGATGTCTTCGTGGATCGAGTAGTCCGATGGCGACATGAGTATCCAATCGTGTCGATCGAAGATGGCGCGGGGGAGGACGATGATCTCGGCTGGGATCGGTTGGCACCCCTGTGTGCCGATACGCAGGTGTTGGGTGATGATCGCTACGTCACCACTGTCGAGCGTGTCGAGGTTGGGATGGCCAGGGC
>CAMDKQ010000076.1 GCA_945901095.1 Bifidobacterium breve | reverse complement strand
GGTGGCCTGTAGGTCCAAGACGGATTTGGGCTGAATCTACGCATGCGGTGCCCAGGAGTTTTGCCTCACCGCCACACCAGAACCTAAGAGTGCACCGGGTAAGGACGCCGCGAGGAGCCGGATCATCGAACTGCGTGCTGATGGCCACTCCATCGACGAGATCGCGGTCGCACTGTCCGCCGAAGGCTTGGGCCTGAACCGGACAGCACCTCGCCATCCCGGACATCCGCGCGATAGACCTGCCTGCGCTGATGATGCGCACCTTCGTCCTGTTGGTCCCGTCGTGCATCGGAAGGGCCGCCCCGTACCGAGTTTCCTTGTACTGCGAGATGGATCCCTCGCCATTCCTTCGCTTGCGCTCGTCAGTTACAACACCGGTTACAACACGGCGGGAGGGAGGTCGTCGTCCGCGGGATCCAATATGGCGTCTGATCAGGGAAAACCGTGGTGCGCCGCGTAGGACTTGAACCTACAACCCGCTGATTAAGAGTCAGCTGCTCTACCACTTGAGCTAGCGGCGCGCGGTGGAAAGACTAACAGCAGGCTTCATCGCACCAGCCAGCGCCGTCGCGATTACAAATTGGCCGAACGGATTCGGGTGAAAGGATGCGCTGCTCATGCCGTTCAGTGCTGTGAGGCCGAAGGCCCAGGCACGATCCCCGGCGCAAATTCCGTGACCCTCAGCCGAGTCGCCGGACGCCGACCAGGAGCCGGTCACTGGCGTCCAACCCAGGGTTGTTGTCGCGGCGATCTGCTGGTTGAGGGTTCCGCTCGCCAGGGGGAACGTGACGGGGGTGCGTGAGGTGGTGAGGTAGTCGTATGTTGCTGCCGGGGTGGGCACGAGGGTCGTATCACGCGCCCAGGCCATGTTCGCCGCTCGGATCGTGAGGTAGTCGCAGGGAGCCCCGTTTGGTGCACGAGTGATGTCGGGGTAGAGGGTCGGCAGGATCTGTGCGCCCGGGGCCATGCGTAGGGGAGCGGAACCGGCACCCGGGCCTGTCACGGAGCATGAGGCGCCACCGAGGCACCCCGCGATTCGGGCATAGGCCGCAGGCAACTGCGCAGTGCGGGCCTGGACGCCAGCCTGCAGGGTTGGATAGCCGGTGAGAATCCCGCGAGGTGGGGCGCCGATGGGGCAGTTCGCATCGGACGCGCAGGCGGTGAGCACTGATGCGAAGCCAACGTCATTTCCACCAACAGACAAGGTGACGAGATCGATTTGACGGTCACCGATGATCTGGCGCACCTGCTCGATCTGACTCTTGGACTGACCAACCGCGGTGAATGGGCCAAGGATGCCCGCAGACACGGTGGCGCCGCTGCATGCGACGTCAATGAGGGTGACTGAAGTCTTGGGTGAGGACTGCTCGAGGGCGAGGGCGGCCTGCGCCGGGGCGCCACGAGTACTCCGATTGCACGGGTCGTCGTCCCAGTAGGGGGTGAAGCGGGAGAGTAGTCCACCCTCGGTCAGCCACGACTCGACGTTTCGCGGATTACCCTCCCCGGACGCGTAGGAGTCGCCAAGAGCGACCATGAGGATGTTCGAGACGGCAGCCTTGATGGTCTTACTCTCGGACTTCTTGCCCGTGGTCACCCGCAGGGTGAGGGTATGGCTGCCCTCCGGCAGGAGCACTGTCGTGCCACAGGTCTTCTTCTTCAGTGCCCGCTCGCTCGTGATGGTCGATGTGCCCGCCGGTCCGACGATTGTCCAGGTGTAGCGGTCACCGGTGGAATCGCAGGCGTCGAGTCGCACCGGGTAGCCCGCCTGATCGAGATACCACGAGAGGTTGCCTCCGATGAGACGCTCATTGGGCTGGGCCACGCCATTGCCCGCCCCGACGAACGTGGGAGAGGGATTCATCGTGAGGGCGCCCTCCGATGGAACGCCACCATCGCCATCGATGAAGCCGTCGCCGCCGCTGTCCTTCGACATCGGCACCATCGACCACTTCGGGACGGATGTCGGTGCGCTTGCCGCGGAGGCCGGAGCCATTGGCAAGGACATGGCGGTGAGCGAAACGAACGTCAGTCCGATGATCACCCGTATGCGCATGCAGCAACCGTATTTCATACCCCGACACGGGGTACTCGTTACTGGCCGAGAGCGCGTCAATTGAGGAGACCTGCCACGCAATGCTTCCTACGTCACTAAGGTGTGACTTGCCACGAAGCGCACGAGCACCCATTGGGGATGCTCACGCGAAGATGTTTCGCGGTGCGGAGGTGTTGGCGAATGCTGATACACGGTCACGGTACGCAGGTCCGCATGGACGAATTGCCCCGCCGACGTCGGACTGCCCGGGCGATCCAAAACGATGAAGCGATCAGGGCAGCAGCCATTTCCGTGATCGTGGATTCCGGCTGGGATTCGATGACGTTCTCCGAGGTTGCTAGGCGTGCGAAACTCACGGTTGGGGCGGTTTACGGCCGAGCCGAGAGCAAGGCAGAGCTAGGCGCCGACCTTTGGACCTCCACGCTCCTCCCGGCGCTGTCCGTTGAGCTCAATGGTCTGGCCGAGGCCATCACATCGGGTTCAGTGACTGAGGTGACCGAGGTCCTGAGGTCGTGGTCCGACCCAAGTGATGAGCTGCAGGCCGCGACGTCCTTGGCAATTGCCGCAATCTTCGACGATGATCTGCACGAGGTCATCGGCCCTGACATGACCACCCTTCTGGACTCGCACTGCGGTCGAATCGTCGGCCGATCGGGCCCCGCCTCTGCCGCGAGCGCGCTGTCTATGGCGGGTGTGTTCGGGCGTGTGCTGGCATCGCAGAGCGACTCGAGGCTTCCGGTCTCCGGCAGGGCCGCCGCCCAACGTGAGATCAACATGTCGCTCGCAACTGGGCGCGCGGAGGCGTTGCCCAGACTGCCATTGATCACCTTCCAGCGCACGCCTGCCACGAATGATCCGCATCTGGACCTCCTGCAGATGGCGGCTCTCGTGGTCATCGGTCGGGTTGGCTACCGACGGGCCACGGTGGCGCGCATCTGCCGAATGGCGAAAGTGAGCAGCGGATCGATGTTCGCCAGATTCGAAACCAAGGCGGAGCTTGTCACGAGCGCTGCCGCCGTAATATTTGTGTCGCATGCGGAGCAGACACGCATGCTGAAATCGGTCGCTGTGAACAGCGGCATGGCGGTCGCCAACGCGATGCTCCTGAGGGCCTACCTCGATCCGGCGATCCAAGGTCAGCAAAGACTGCGACTTGAACTGGCTCGGGTCGAGCAGCATGACCCGGAACTCCAGGGCATCGATGTCCTCGGTGGCCGGGCTCAGCAGTCGATACTCGGGCTCGGACTCGTTGGTGCCTATGCCAGCGACGTCGCTAGTTTCCCCTTCGTCGTGCCGCTGGCGGCCGCGCACTTGTAGGTACGCTCCAGTCGGCTATCCCCGCGCCAGTTTCATAACGTCCTTGTAGTCCGACGCGTTGATTGAGGCGTCAATGAGGAACGGCCGCCCTTTGCTTCGGTCGAGGGCACCTCGGAATTCGTCACCGTCGCGAACTGTGGCCGAGTCGATCCCCATCGCCGTGGCAATGCCGGCGAATGAAATTGGTGAGTAGCCGACTGCGGCGGTGCCCCCCTGCGCGTCACCCTGCTTGAGCTTGATGAGGGTCAGGGATGCGTCGTTGAAGACGATGACCGTGACATCAAGGCTTCGGCGACTCAGCACCTCAAGTTCGGCTAGCACCATGCCGAGGCCGCCGTCGCCGACGAAGCAGATGACCTTGCGATCCGGGCGGGCAATGGCCGCAGCGATCGCTGCGGGAAGGGCGAATCCCATCGTGGCGAGGCCGTTCGAGATGAGGACGTCATTGGGCGCGGCGCTACGCCACAGCGGCATGGCGACGAGCATGTGGGCCCCGGCATCGACCGTGATAAGAGCTTCTGGGCAGCGTTCATGGGCGATCGCAACGACATCCTGCGGGCGTAGGGGGGCACTGCCCGCTAGTTCCATGAGTCCGGCAGCGAGAGCAGGTCGGTCATAGCCGTCTGGCCAGGTGCCGGTAAGTGTTGGGAGAACGTCGGGAATGAGGGATTCGTAGTCGCCAACAACGAGGGTTGGATTGCCAAAGTAGGTGGTCTCGACGTGGTGACTGTGGAGAAGCACAACCTCGGCCGCGTGGGGCCATGGCCCCGGCATGGGCTCGACCGAGTCGAGTCCGATGCCGATGATGACATCGGCTGCTGTGAGGAGGGGCATCTCTGCTGCGACTCCGGTGAAGAAACCGGCATGGTGTGGTGAAGAGTCGGGCACGATCCCCTTGGCCTCGTACGTGACGAGGAAGGGGACACCGGCGCCCTCGACCGCAGCGCGAATCGTGGTCGAGGCCGCCAGCGCATCAAGGCCGACGATGATGACGGGCCGCCGCGCAGCCGCAATGAGGTTGCGAGCCCGGTCTCGATCCTTGGCTTCAGAGGGGTCGGCCAAGGGGGGATCCGGCGGCATGTCGCCGGGCTGAGTTGGGTCGAAGGCGAGGTGAACCGCCCCCTGCGGAGCAGATCGCGCGAGGGCAACCGCCGCGGCGACAGCAGCCCCCGGGTCCCGGGAACCAAGGACCCCACTCCACTTCGTCACCGGCGCGGCGGCGGCGACCTGGTCGAGGCGCTGATGCGCGGTTCGTGCGCTCTGCTCTTGGGGGACCGAGTCGGAGATAAGGACAAGCGGCGAGCGATCGAGGGTCGCCTGCGCGAGCCCGTTGATGGCGCTGGTAAGCCCAGGGCCTCGCGTGACAAGCGCTATGCCGACGCCGCCGGTGAGACGGCCGTGGGTGCTTGCCATGATGCAGGCCGCTGTCTCGCCGTGGGCGAGCACGAAGTCGATCCCGAACTCATGCGCCGCCCCGACCATCTCGAGATTCGGGCCGCCGCCCGGCACTCCGTAGATGGTCGTGACGCCATCGGCGTGCAGGGCCTGCGCCATTGCCCGGGCAAGATTCCTAGGCACGTCAGTCCAGCAGCTCAACCGTGATGAAGAGCATGTCGCTCTCGCCGAAGTTCTCGAAGTCGTGCAGCCACGGGTCTTGCGCCGAATGTTCGGAGTAGTTGGTATCCCCGGCGCTGTACTCGCGGGTGATCATCGTTCCGTCCTGACTGCGCTGCCGTCCGATACCGCCCTCGACTACTGTCCAGAAGTAGCGGTGGGTGTGAGCGTGGAAGGGTCCACGCTCGCCCGGCTTGAGGCGCACCTCCCAGACTCGTATCGATGGGTTCTCGAACCAGAGTTTCGTTCCGACATCAAGGTTGTGGGGCGCCGCCTTCAACTCCTCGGTGTAGTCCCCGGGATTAAAGGTCTCCTCTGTGATCACTCGAGCGGTCATGTGGTCCTTCCTTGTCGTTGGCGCTCAGCTATGGGTACGGTCGAATGCTGGTTCAAGGAAGAGCGCAGCGTGCTCCCCGAGGAGGGGTGCGCGGGTGAACTCACTTGTCGGTGTGGCGCTGAACTTGATGGGCGCGCCGACGATGTCGATCATGCGACCCGAGGGATGCGCGACTTCGACGATCATTCGACGTGCGCTCGTATGCGGGTCAGCGGCGATATCCGCTGCGTTATTGACGGGTCCGCAGGGCACCAGTCCGGTGAGTGCTTGCACCACCTCGTCGGTCGTGAGCGTCGCAGACCACGCTTCGACGTCCGCATAAACGAGCGCGGCATGCTCCACCCGAGCCGCATTCGTGGCAAAGCGGGGGTCCGAACCAAGTTCAGGGCGGCCCATCGCACCCACGAGACCCACCCAATGATTGTCGGTGGGCGAGGCGATAGCAGCGAATCCGTCGGAGGTGCGCACGAGGCCGTACGGGCAGAGCAGTGGATGGGTGTTCCCCTGCGGCTCGGGGGCCAGGCCGGTGATGGAGTGCTGGTAAACGATTCGCTCGGTGAGCGCGAGGACAGAGTCGGCCATCGCGACGTCGACGAGTTGCCCCTCGCCAGTCATCGTGACGTGATGGACAGCCGCGAGAATGCCGCATGCAGACAAGACAGCAGGGAAGATGTCACCGATGCCCGGCCCCACCTTCATCGGGTGGCCCGAGTCGGCACCGGTGATGCTCATGAGGCCCGCCATCGCTTGAGCGATGATGTCGAAGGCTGGCCATTCTGCGTAGGGACTCTCGCCGGTCCGGGGGTCGCCGAACCCGCGAATGCTCGCGTAGACGAGGCGGGGGTTGCGTGCGTGCAGGACCTCGTAGGACAGTCCGAACCGATCCATCACGCCGACTCGGAAGTTCTCAACGAGGATGTCGGCCTCATCGACGAGAGCGAGGAATGCCTCGACGTCTGAGGGAACGTTGAGATCGAGGCACGCACTGCGCTTGTTGCGGTTGATGCTCGCGAAGTAGCCGCCGTACGTGGAGGCGCCTGCCGCGGGTTCAGCGGTTGATGTCGTCGCAGGGAATGGACCCCAGGCTCGGGCGACATCACCCCTGGGAGGTTCGATCTTCAACACGTCAGCGCCCATGTCGGCAAGCAGCATCGTGCAGAACGGGCCTGACAGCACCTGAGTGAGGTCGAGGACCCGAAGCCCGTTTAGCGGTCCTGACACCGACCCACCCCTCAAGTCTTGACACTTCTTGCATTCCAACCAGACGATACCGGGTGGTCTTGTCGTGTCGGACATCAATGTTCCTCTTGACCAAGCAAGACAGGCAGGCTATCTTCCACGAAGTGTCGGCACTCGCTGATGCTGGCGGTTGCCTTTTGCTGATGGGAGTGGTCGATGGCTATCAAGGTTGCAAAGTTCAAGGACGTTGCGTCCGGGACTCAGAATGGTCAGTTCACGGTCGGCGATCGCGATGCGGTTAATAGCCTGAACGACCTCGATCCTATTTATAAGCAACTGATCGATGAGCCGGTCACCGCTGTCGTCGCTGTCATGGGGAGCACGGGTCGGCCCAACCTCACGCCCGTCTGGTTTGACTACATCGACGACACTGTGCTCCTCAATCTCTCGACAGAGCGCAAGAAGGTCGGGTGGCTCCGTGCCAATCCGCAGGTCAGCTTCCTGCTCATCAACCCAGTCAATGCCTATCACTGGGTGAGCATCAAGGCGACCGCCGTTCGCGAAATCAGCGAGGACGATCCGGTCGAAGGCCCACGCGTGACCGCGCAACTCGACCACATCTGGACGAAGTACACCGGGCAGGAGCCGCCGTACGGCCTGCGCGATCCGGGCTTCGATGAGCGTCGGGTTCTCTTCGAGCTCAAGGTGGATTCGATCGCGACCTTCGGCCAGCCGTAGGTCGCCGAACCTGTCGTACGTCACGGAACCTGTCGAGCGTCGTTCGGCACGTGCTGAATTGCTTCAAGGGAAGGATCTTCCGTGGGCTCGATGCCTCGGGTCGCTGTCGTTGGCGGGTCACTAGGCGGGCTCACAGCAGCCCTGCTCCTACGAGATCTGGGCTGCGAGGTTTCTGTTTATGAGCGATCCCGCGAGGAGCTCGAGGCGAAGGGCGCTGGCATCGCGGTACTCGCGGCAACCTGGCGTTACCCCGTGCAGCGACTCGGGGTGCCGGCCGACGAATTCTCGGCGAGGACGAGTTGGGTTCGCTTCCTCGAAGCTGACGGTTCGACAGCGTTCGAGGAGCAACGTCTGTACCACCTCTCCTCGTGGAATGCGGTGTATCGGGTGCTGCTCCAAGGCTTTGGCCGCGAGAACTATCACCTCGCGTCGGAGGTGAGCTCATTCGTCGACGACGGTGCGCAGGTCACGATCAATTTCACTGACGGGCGCACCGACGTCGTCGATCTCCTGGTATGTGCTGATGGCATCGCCTCTGAGGCCCGCCAGACCTTGCTGCCGGAGGTCACGAGTGCCTACGCTGGCTACATAGCCTGGCGGGGGGTGATCCCCGAGTCGGAGCTGACGCCCGCGACATTCGATGCGCTCCATGAATCCCTGACGTATCAGGTGATGGACCACAGTCACATCCTCGTATACCCGATTCCAGGCCTTGCCGGCGAAGTTGAGCCGGGACACCGGCTCATGAATATCGTTTGGTATCGAAATGTTTCTCCGGAGGACTTCGAGTCATTCCTTACCGACGTCAATGGTGACGTTCGGTCAGTGTCGATCCCACCCGGCCTGGTGAACGAGCGCGACCTCGCTGAAATGAGGGCCGATGCGAAGGCGCTTCTCGCGCCGCAACTGGCCGAGGTCGTAACCGGGATCAAGGAGCCATTCCTGCAGGTGGTGTACGACATTGAGGTGCCGCGAATGGCGTTCGGACGGGTCTGCATCATCGGTGACGCCGCTTTCGCCTGCCGACCCCATGCCGCCGCTGGCACTGCGAAGGCCGCCGAGGATGGCTGGATTCTCGCCGAGGAAATCGCCGCAGCCGACGGCGACGTCTTGAAGGCCCTTGCCGCATGGGAGGTACGCCAGTTGGCTCTCGGACGCAGCCTCCTCGAGCGAACGCGCGATATCGGCTATCGATCACAGGTCGCCGGCACCTTCAAGGCGGGCGATCCGGATCTTGTCTTCGGTCTCTACGCGCCGGGCAACTGAGCGTGACGGCCCCTGGGCTCGAGTCAAGCTTCGACCTCGTTGACGGGGCAATAGAGATCGAGACGTCGCTTCGGGGATCACCTGAGGCGATCTATGAACACATGCGCGGGCGTATCTTGTCGGGAGCCTTGCCCGCGGGGTCCGAGATTACGCAGGTGCAGGCGGCACGTTCCTACGGCGTGAGCAGGGGACCGGTGCGCGAGGCCTTCCGACTGCTTCAGCACGAAGGTCTCATCGAGGCCGAGGTGAACTATCGGGCCAGGGTGACGTCCCTGTCAACTGACGATGCCGAGCACCTATACGCGATGCGGATCGTCAACGAGTGTCTGGCCCTTGCCGTGAGCATCCCGCAACTCACCGCTGAGCAACTCGACGAACTCGATGCGCTCGTCGGCAGTCTCGGCCCTGACGCTGGTCTGGGGTTCACTGAGTGGGAGGCCTGTCACGAGCGATTCCATGCCTTGCTCTTCGCCCATGCGGGGGACCGCACACGCAGCATGCTGGAACGGTGGGCTGACTACACCGAGCGTTATCGGAGGGTCTATGTCGCTCAGGGAAACATCGGCTGGTCATTGGGCGCTACGGAGCATGCTGAGCTAGCGCGGGCTTGTCGTGCAGCCGATGTGGAAGGCGCCTGCGCATTGCTGGCACAGCACCTTGCCCGGGCTGGCCTGACACTGGTGGCCATCATGAATCCGAGCCACCGACCCCTACTCCTGCAGTCGGCGCTTCGACAGGTCACCGGCGCCTAGTCCGGCATCGTCGCCGAGAACCCGGTGGCACGACCCGATTCGTCGAACCTGAAGTAGCTCACGCCGTCGCTGCCAACGGGCAAGCGATCGGCCCCGTCGGTACCGAGGACGACATGGATCTTTTGGGTGCTCCATTTTGTGATGTCGAAGAGAAGTTCGGCGAGTTCGGCGTCGGTGAAATGCTCGTGGGCCTGCTCGACAAGGTCGTCGGTGATGCCGGTGGGGAGCCAGATAAACGCATCGACGATACGTAGGGCGATCTTGTGACGCTCGGCGAGATCGCTTTGCTCGTAGTGGTCGACCTTCGAAGCCATGTCGGCGTCGAGCCCGAGGTCGGCGGCGTCGGCGAGGCGCAGCGTTTGGCAGATCCGGCAGTCGTGCTGACGGGCGCAGCGCAGCCGGACGAGCTCGGTGGTGACGGGGTCGAGGTACGTCGAGCGAACCACGGCATCCTGGTAGACGGACATGAGAGAGGCCAATTCCGGGTCGCGGCCGAGGGGACGGCCATCCGGCCCGCATTCCACCCGCGTCGAGCGTTCGGTCATCGAGGTCCACCGATGAGGCGTGACGACGCCACCTCGAGCCGGACACTGGCCTCGGCTAAGTAGGTGGCAGTCACGAAATCGGACAAGCCACCCGGAGCAAAGTGACGATCTGCAGCGGCAACCTGCTCGTCGGTCATTGATGACACGTCAATGAGCATCTGGTCGACGAGGGCGAGGCAGTCGACCTCCATCGCGGACAAGGGAGCATGCTCGGTGCTGGCTGGAGCCCCGCAGAGCGTGGCGCGGATCCGATCTTGAACGAGGACAAAAAGTCCGGGGTCGCAGAGTTCTTCGGCCCTGGCTCGCGCCCCCTCGAAGGCTGCAGCCGCGTCGGGCTGCAGCACATCGAGGGTCACGCGATCAGGGTAGCGGTGGGATGTCCGTTAGGACTTGAGCTTCCACTGCTGACGCGTTGCTGCACTCGCGTTGCAGGTGTCCCACGTGAGGCCGCGCTTGAGGTGAACGGGGCTGCCGCCGCCGCCCTCAGTGGTGTTCGTGCCAGCGGTGAGGCACAGTGAACTGGATGCGACCGGCTTGATCTGACCGCTCTTGTTCATTGTGATCGCCTTGAGCCCAGAAGCGCCACATGAGGTGAGGGTGACGTTGCTGCCGGCGCTCACGCCGGTGCCGACGACGCAAACGCTAAACGATGGGAACCGAAGGGAGCCCTTGGCGACACCACTCGTCGTGACACCTTGGTCAACAGCGATGCTGCCCTCGTAGTCGTAGCAGGTGTGGGTCTGGAGCGGGCTCGAGGTCTTAGCACTCTGCTTTGAACCGGTCATGTCGACGCACCAGCCGCGGGGCTCATCGAGGATCGCGACGAGTGCGATCTCGGACGTGCCTGCCGCGGATGCGGCAGGTGCCATGCCGATCGAGATGGCGATGGCGGCCGGCACGGCGACTGCGCAGAGGATTCGAGTGCGTCGGGATGCCTTTGTGGGCACGGACATTGTTGCTCCTTTGTATTGACATGGATGTCATGTGGACGGTGTTGCTATGCGCGGCTGAGCACCGCCTGCGTATTCAACCGGCTGCCGCGAAGTTGCGCCACCGTGAAAACACGGTGTTCATTTGTGACCTAGGGCACAATGGGACTTTCACCTTTAGGGTCGGAGGCGGTACGATGCTCAGGACATCAATTATTCGCACCGTCGTAGCTTTGATGGCAATGTCCATTGCCCTCGGGGCTGTTCCATCGCCTGCGAACGCAGTGAACGACCCATACGGCGTATTCGTGGACTCCGGGACGGGGGAGCGCTGGGTGACCATGTCGCCGTCTGAATACCGTGCCAACGCGATCACGCTCGACATGCAGGCCCGGATGGAGGCGCTATCGGACGGTGACTTCAAGGCAGGCGCCGACTGGGTGTTCGATGGCACCCCTGACCCGAGGTGGGATGTCTTTCAGATTGGTGACGTCACGCGATTCCGAAGCGTCGAGTCGAAGCGCACAATGATTGAATACGTAACCGATGAAGAGGTCTGCACCCGAAAGGTATCGAAGGCCTCAAACGACTCCCTGAAGGTTGATCGAACGGCCCGGTGGACCTGCAATCCGTCGACTGCAAGTACCCCCGACAGCCGCGAGTTCGTCCAGTCTTTTCTGCCACTTTCGGTCGGATCTTCAGCCAAGGACGACAAGGATCGGGTCCTCATGAAGGAGGGTGCGAGTGTGCCGGCACCAGGGACTTCAAATGCGACCCTGGTCATCTTCATCAGGGAGATCAGCCTGCTTCGGAGCTACGGTCTCTTTGCCGGCCCGACGGAGTACCACGAATTTACGACGACCGCCACGAACATGGAAACGGTCGAGCAGGCCTTCAATGGACACGCGTGGCTTATGGGCAACTTCGTGCTCTCGACCACGAGCCTTCCTCGCCTACCCAGGATTCCTTAGAGCCCGTTAGGCCGCAGGGCCTTCAACGTCCATCGGGTGCGTAGGCGTCCGGTGACCGTGCCGTCGGCGTCGGTGATGTCGGCGATGACCTCGAATTCGGGCCGGCCCCCCGCGTCAAACATTGCGCGCGCGGACTCGGCGTCGCCGGTCATTGATGCGGTTGCGGTGAGGTCACCTTTGGCGATCGAGAGGAACTCCATCCCGGCGGTCATAGGCAGGAGCACGGCCCGGTCGAGCATGTCGCCGAAGGCGGCGACTGCCGCCGCGCCAGTTGCCGACTCGGCGACGAGGAACATCGCTGCCGCGTGCGGGCCACCAACGTGGTTGCGGTATTCGGGCTGGTCACGCAGGACAACGACGGCGTTGCCTGGTGTGATGTCATCGGCATACTCGAGGCCCAGGGTTGACACCATCGGGACGAGGTTGTGCATGAGTGGGCCGATCGATGCTCCGGGGATTCCTGACATGACCAGAAGGGTACCGTCCAATGCGAAGGCTCGAAACGCGAGTCAGCTACGGATCCGCTCGTTGGCGGGGTCGTACATGGGTTTGAGGTCAACCGTTGCCGGGTATCTCGTCCCGGCAACATCGACCTCCCAAGCCCCTTGTCCGAGGTAGTCGGCCGTGATCGGCTCATCGGCCTCGATCATCGTCAGACCGACCGCCCCGCCGAGGGTATGCCCGTAGCTCGCCGCGCGCACATAGCCGACCTGCCGGCCGTTGCGGTACACCACCTCACCGTGGAACATGAGCGGTGCTGGGTCGAGCAACAGAATTTGGACAAGGCGGCGCCTGAGCGGCCCGGCGGCCTTCTTCGCGGCCACGGCATCATGGCCGATAAATCCCTGATCCTTGTCGAGGGCAACGGCAAAGCCGAGGCCTGCCTCGAGCACGCAGTCGGTGTTGTCGATGTCGTGGCCGTAGTCGCGGTAAGCCTTCTCCATCCGCAGGCTCGCGAGCGCCTTCAAGCCGACATGGCGCAGGTCGAGGGGTGCACCGGCCTCGAGGAGGCGCCCGTACACGTGCATCGCCTGCTCGGTCGACGGGTAGAGCTCGTAGCCGAGCTCGCCGAGATAGGTAATTCGAACGCACAGGACCCGGGCAAATCCGAGATCGATCATTCGCGCGGTTCGAAACGGGAACGCGTCGTTTGAGAGGTCGACGGACGTCAGGCTTTGGAGGAGCTGACGGGAGAGGGGCCCTTGGACGTTGATCTGGGCGTAGGCGGCAGTCACATCGGTGACGAATGCATGCGAGTCACCGATGTGACGACGCAGCCAGCCAAGGGCGTGCTGGCGCGCATTGTCGGATGCCACCACCATGAAGGTCTCGCCATCGATTTTCGTTACGGTGAGATCGGCCTCGATGAGCCCGGCCGCATTGAGCCACTGGGTATAGGTGATCACGCCGGGCGCGCCATCGACCCGGTTCGCGGAGACCCGTTCG
>CAMDKQ010000075.1 GCA_945901095.1 Bifidobacterium breve | reverse complement strand
TTGTGGAGGTTAGGAGACTCGAACTCCTGACTTCTGCCTTGCAAAGGCAGCGCTCTACCAACTGAGCTAAACCCCCTCGGTGTTCCGAGGTCGTGCTTGGTTCCGATATTCAGTTGTCTTGCATTCAGCGCAGATCTGGCTCCGAGGTTGCCTCGGACCACAGGTCTTGTTCGGCCTTCTTCGCAGTGACCTGTCGGTACACGACGTATCCAACACCGGCAAGGGCAGCAAGGAGCAGCAGTTTCTTCACGTGGGCCTAGGTGGACTTGAACCACCGACCTCTTCCTTATCAGGGAAGCGCTCTAACCAAGCTGAGCTATAGGCCCGTTCCGAGGGTGCGGCTGATTAGGTTACCGGACAAGGACTGGGTAGCACCAATCCCCCTCAATATGCGACCCTTCCGATGTCATTGATGGTCGGTGAGGACGACTTCGACGCCACCCGTGAGGCCCACGGTGAGGTTGTACATGAAGGCAAAAATTGTGGCGAGGATCGATACAAGAATGACCTCAACCGAGGCTAGGACGATCGTCACACCGAGCACCCGAGAGAAATCCAGCACACTCATGAGGTCGAAGTTCGCTTGCGAATTCCCGACGACCTCGTTCACGTTGCGCGACAGGGTTTCGAACACGCCCAATGAACTGAGGGCGAGCCACAACACCGACACTGAGACCACAATGATGATTCCGACGGCAATCGCCAGCATGAAGGCTGCCTTGGCCACAGACCAGGGGTCAACCCTCGAAAGGTAGAGACGGGCCTGCCTGCCGCCCGATTTGGATCCCTGGGTCACGTTGGCTCCTCACTCACGGTGAGTTCCTCCGTCGAATCACCAACCGCAGGAGCATCGACTGAATCCGCAATAATGTCATCCTCATCTTCGTGTTCGGCCCCGCGAGCCACGGCTACTACGGTCTCCTCACCCGTGAGGTTCATGAGTGTGACCCCCATCGTGGCGCGCCCGGATGGGCGGATCTCCTCAACCCTGGTACGGATCACCACGCCATTCGAGGCGATCGCGAAGATCTGATCACTTGCCAGGCAGACCATTGCGCCCACAAGGGACCCACGTGCTTCAGTGAGCCGCATCGCACGAACCCCGAGGACTCCTCGGCCCTTGGTCAGCCAGTCACTCACCGGTGTGCGCTTGGCGAAGCCACCGTCGGTAATCGTGACAACAAACGTATCGGGTTGGACAACCTCCATGGACAGCAGTGCATCGCCAGCGCGGAATCGCATGCCGATCACACCACTCGTGGTACGGCCCATTGGTCGAAGGGTGTCGTCGTTTCCTGAGAATCTCGCTGACATGCCCTTTCGGGACACGAGAAGGAGTTCGTCCTGATCCGACACTAGGCGAGCTGATATGAGTTCGTCTTCATCCCTGAGCCTGATGGCGATGATCCCGCCTTGACGGTTCGTGTCATAGTCGGTCAGCTTCGACTTCTTGACCATGCCATTTCGTGTCGCGAGGACGAGGTTTTCACCCGCCTGATAGCTGCCGATCGCAAGGACCTGAGTGATGGCCTCATCGGGCTGGAAGGCCAGCAGGTTGGCCACATGCTGTCCGCGAGCGTCGCGACCCGAATCGGGTAGTTGGTAAGCCTTCGCTCGGTAGACGCGACCCTGGTTGGTGAAGAAAAGAATCCAGTGATGGGTCGTTGCGACAAACAGGTGCTCGACAACGTCGTCTTGGCGCAGCGCCGCCCCCTTCACCCCTCGGCCACCACGATGCTGGGCGCGGTAAAGATCAGCCTTTGTTCGCTTGGCATAACCTCCTGAAGTAATCGTAACGACGACGTCCTCGACGGCAATGAGGTCCTCATCGTTGACATCGCCATCCCAGGAGATGAACTGGCTTCGGCGTTCGTCACCGAATTTGGTGGTGACCTCTGCGAGTTCCTCGGAGATGATTGACCGCTGCCGCGCCTCGTCAGCGAGAATGTCGTTGTAGTCGGCGATCTTTGCCGTCAATTCATCGAACTCATCAATGATCTTCTGGCGCTCGAGGGCGGCAAGTCGACGAAGTTGCATGTCGAGGATGGCTGTCGCCTGGATTTCATCGAGTTCGAGGAGTCCCATAAGGCCGGTCCGAGCATCGTCGACGGTCGCCGAAGCACGGATCAGGGCGATGACCTCGTCGAGTGCATCGAGGGCCTTGAGGTAGCCGCGCAGGATATGCGCACGCTCCTCAGCCTTGCGTAGGCGATATCTCGTGCGTCGTTGCAGCACCTCGATCTGGTGGCTGATCCAGTAACGAATGAACTGTTCGAGGGTGAGGGTTCTAGGGACACCATCGACGAGGGCGAGCATGTTGGCGCCGAAGTTGTCCTGCAGTTGGGTGTGCTTGTAAAGCTGGTTCAGAACGACTTGCGCCACGGCATCGCGTTTGAGATCGATGACGAGCCGCATGCCGGTACGGGATGAGGAATCATCACGGATATCGGCTATTCCAGTGAGCTTTCCCTCCCCCACGAGTTCAGCGATACGTAGGAGCAGGTTGTCGGGGTTGACCTGATACGGCAGTTCGGTGACGATGAGGATCTGCCGGCCACGGGCGTCCTCATCAACTGTGACAACGGCCCGCATCGTCACAGAGCCGCGACCTGTTCGGAAATAGTCGTCGATTCCCTTGCGTCCGACGATGAGTGCGCCGGTCGGAAAGTCGGGGCCCTTCACGATGCTGACAAGGGCGGCCTGACGGGTCTCGCGGTCGGCCTCCGGATTCGAGAGGAGCCATTGGGCACCCTCTGCGACCTCGCGGAGATTATGCGGCGGAATGTTCGTGGCCATGCCGACAGCGATCCCGGAACTACCGTTCACGAGCAGGTTAGGGAACCTCGCCGGAAGCACCCTGGGCTCCTGCGTCCGGCCGTCGTAGTTGGGCCCGAAATCGACGGTGTCCTCGTCGATATCGCGCACCATCTCCATTGCCAACGGCGCCATGCGGCACTCGGTATAGCGCTGGGCAGCGGGCGGGTCGTTTCCGGGAGAGCCGAAATTCCCTTGTCCCTGCACGAGTGGATAGCGCAGGGACCATGGTTGGGCAAGGCGAACGAGGGCGTCGTAGATCGCGGTGTCACCGTGCGGGTGATAGCTGCCCATGACATCGCCGACGACGCGGGCGCTCTTCGAGAAGTTGCGATCGGGTCGGTAGCCGCCGTCGTACATGGCATACAGGACGCGTCGATGAACAGGCTTCAGACCATCACGAACATCAGGCAACGCTCTCGACACGATGACCGACATCGAGTAGTCGAGGTACGAGCGTTGCATTTCCGTCTGGAGGTCAACAGGCTCGATTCGACCGTGATGGCCGGGGCCCGTCTCTTCGACGGTCGAGGTGTCGTCAGCCACTGAAATCTCCGTTGGTCAAGGTGCTAGATGTCGAGGAAGCGAACGTCGCGAGCGTTCTGCTGGATGAAGTTGCGTCGGGACTCGACGTCCTCCCCCATGAGGACACTGAACATTTCGTCGGCTTGGGCAGCGTCGTCGAGGGTGACCTGAAGTAGGACCCGGTGCTCTGGGTCCATGGTGGTGTCCCAGAGTTCATCGGCATTCATCTCGCCAAGGCCCTTATAGCGTTGGATCGCCTCATCCTTAGGTAGACGCCGCCCGGCCGCAAAGCCCGCTTCGACGATCGCATCGCGCTCGCGGTCGGTGTAGGCGAACTCCGCCGTCTCACGTGACCACTTGATTTTGTAGAGCGGCGGCTGAGCTAGGAACACATGGCCTTGGTCAACAAGGGGCCTCATGAACCGGAACAGCAGGGTGAGGAGGAGGGTCCGGATGTGTTGACCATCAACGTCAGCGTCGGCCATAAGCACGACCTTGTGGTACCTGAGTCGATTGATGTCGAACTCGTCCTGGACTCCAGTGCCGAAGGCGGATACCAATGCCTGCACCTCGTTGTTCTGCAGCACCTTGTCGATCCGCGCCTTTTCGACGTTGAGGATTTTTCCACGAATAGGAAGAATGGCCTGTCGGCGGGGATCGCGGCCTTGACGCGCGGATCCGCCAGCCGAGTCGCCCTCGACGATGAAGACCTCGCACTCCTCCGGGTCGCGGCTTGAGCAGTCGATGAGTTTGCCAGGCATACCTGCGCCTCCGAGGAGGCCCTTTCGATTTCTGGCGAGATCGCGCGCCTTGCGCGCGGCAATCCGTGCCGTGGCCGCGTTAACGGACTTCCGGGCGATTTCCTTGCCCTCGGCAGGATTCTTCTCGAACCACTCGCCAAGTTGCTCGTTGACAACCTTCTGAACGAAGGTCTTCATCTCAGTATTGCCGAGTTTGGCCTTTGTCTGGCCCTCGAACTGAGGCTCCGTCATCTTCACACTGATGATCGCGGTGAGTCCCTCGCGAATATCTTCACCACTGAGGTTGGGATCCTTCTCCTTGAGGATGTTCCATTCCCGCGCGAACTTATTCACCAACGTCGTCATCGCCGAACGGAAGCCCTCCTCGTGAGTGCCTCCCTCAGTGGTGTTGATGGTGTTCGCGAAGGTATAAACCGACTCCGAATAACTGGTGTTCCACTGCATAGCGATCTCCGCGCTCATGCGGTGGTCATCAGTCTCGGTCTCAAAGGAGATGACGCTCGGGTTCGCGACACCCTTGCTGGCATTGATATGACGGACGAAGTCCGCGATCCCGCCCTCGTAGCAATATCGAGCAGAGCGTGCTGCCTCAACTGGTTCTTCACCATCCTCGCCGACAATGACGACCGCCTCACGCTCATCGACGAGCTCGAGAACCAGACCCCTGTTTAGGAAGGCCATCTCCTGGAATCGACGGGCGAGGGTGGTGAAGTCGTACTGGGTGGTCTCGAAGATGTCGGCATCGGCCCAGAAGGTGATGGTGGTGCCTGTTTCGGTGGTTGCCTCACCCTTGTCAAGGGCCGCCTCCGGCACACCGTAGCGATACACCTGACGGTGGACGAAGCCGTCGCGGCGCACCTCAACATCGAGTCGATTTGAGAGTGCGTTGACAACCGAGACACCGACACCGTGGAGGCCGCCGGACACCGAATAGCCGCTACCGCCGAACTTACCGCCGGCATGTAGAACGGTCAGGACGACTTCGAGTGCCGGTTTCTTCTCGATGGGATGTTCGTCAACCGGAATCCCGCGACCGTCATCAATGACCCGAACACCGCCATTGGCGAGGAGCGTGATCGAGATGCTGGTGGCGTAGCCTGCGAGCGCCTCGTCAACGGAGTTGTCGACGACCTCGTACACGAGGTGGTGAAGGCCGCGCTCACCTGTCGATCCGATGTACATGCCAGGGCGCTTACGGACGGCGTCGAGGCCTTCTAGAACGGTGATCGCGCTAGCGTCGTATGACACAGGCGTCGGGCCTCCTCGATCACATGGGGCACACTCGTTGAGTCCCCGGGATTTTTCATGAGTCTATCTCCTCACACTGACAGTGAGGTGCCTGATACGGGCGTGAACGGGTCGAGATCGAATTATCTGGCCAAAGGTCGTGTCCCGATATTCACCATCGCTTTTCGCTCGTTCTCGTGGCCCTGACGTGACCGGTGTGGCTACCCGTAGGTGTCACGCGGGCCACGGCCCATGACCCGGCGTGAGCCGGCGACCCAGGAGGGTGCCTGTGGCCCGAGAACGGAGATGTCAGCCACCAATCCGGTGCCCACCGCCCGGTCGATCGCTCTGCGTAATTGTGGGAGCAGGAGCCTCACTTGCGTCGCCCACGCGGTTGAGTCTGCGCGCAAAAGGAGTCGCCCGTCTGTGAAGGATTCCGGGGTGACGTGGTCGGCGAGATCTGCCCCGACGACCTCAGGCCACCGGGCGATGAGGCCGGCAACTGCGTTCGCGGTCGTCCAACCTTGTTCGGCCAGGAGTGCGTCCACGGCGTCGGCGAGCCGTTTTGGGTCACGGCCATCGGAGTGGGCTCCGGAAAGTCTCGGGCGCCTGGCTGCCGGTTGAACGCGGCGCGGTCCTCCACTCGTGGCTCGACGCAGTGCCCTATTCGCTGCGTCACCCGCCGCCGTGTCGCCTCCTGTATTTCCTTCGTCAGTCATTCCCGTTGCACTCGCTCACGTGACACCCGAATGGTCGCCCCTTGTAGCGCCGGTGGGACGTCGGCCTCAACGGCGGCTGTCACCAACACCTGCTGAGCCGTCCGAACCCGCTCACCGAGTCGCTCTCGGCGGGTGGCATCAAGTTCAGCGAACACGTCGTCGAGCATAAGCACCGGGTCTACGCCATCAGCGCGAAGGAGGGCATAGGAGCCCAGTCGTAGCGCGAGGGCGATCGACCATGCCTCGCCGTGGGATGCGTATCCCTTGGCCGGCATGTCTGCGAGGCTCAATAACAGGTCGTCGCGGTGCGGACCAACAAGGGTTAGGCCTCGGTTCAACTCATCGCTGCGCCGACGAAGGAGTTCATCGAGAATGAGTACTCGCCATGAGTCCTTGTCGCTCGGTCGTTCAACTTCTTCTTTGATTGATGAGACGTAACGAAGGCCGAGGGACGAACCTTGCTCGCCAGCGAGTAACCCGTACTCGTAGGCGGCAAGGGGGGATAAATCTTGCACGAGGCAAATACGTTCATGAATGAGTTGCCCACCGATGGTGGCCAGTTGTTCGTCCCACACCTCAAGTGTTCGAAGCATTTCGTCCTCGGCGCGGCGTCGGGCCACGCTTGCTGATTTGAGGAGTGCATTTCTCTGTTTCAGGACTCGCTCATAGTCAGAGCGAGTGCCAGCCAACCGTGGTGATCGTTGGATGAGGAGATCGTCGAGGAAGCGGCGGCGCTCGCTTGGATCACCTTTGACGAGGCTGAGATCCTCGGGTGCGAAGAGGACTGTACGGAGAAGCCCTAGGACATCGCGCGTTCTCGGGACGGGTGATCTGTTGATGCGTGCCTTGTTCGCGCGGCCAGGGGTGATCGCGAGATCAACGGTGATCTCGCGTTCATCCGCGGTGATGCCACACCGGATGAACGCGATCTGGGCCCCATGGCGCACAAGTGGTGCATCAGAGGCAACCCGGTGACTCGACAGCGATGACACGTAGCCAATTGCTTCAATGAGGTTCGTCTTCCCCTGACCATTGAGGCCGATGAAGGTGGTGACACCCGGGGAGAACTCGAGGTCCACCTGCCCGTGGGACCTGAAGTCTGTGAGGCTCAAGGAGTGAACCCACATGCCATCAGCCGGTTAGGCGAACCGGCATCAACAGGTAGCGGTATTCATCACTGGGCGTGGCCGATACGTCAGCGAGGCCGGTGAGCACTGCGGGCCGTGTTGCTTGCGTGAATGAGAACCGGGCAATCGGAGAGTCAATGGCAGCGAGGCCATCGAGGAGGTAGCTCGGGTTGAATGCGATCTCCAACGCGTCGCCATCCACAGTTGCCTCGACCGCCTCATTTGCCTGAGCGTCATCACCCACACCAGCGCGAAGCACGACCTCGGAACCGTCAAAGTTCAGCCGCACCGGGGTGTTGCGCTCGGCGACGAGTGACACGCGTTTCACCGCTTCCGCAAGCATCGCTGTCTCGACCAGCGCGATGGAGGCAGCCTCATTGGGAAGTAGTGTGCGGTACTTCGGGAACTCACCATCGAGAAGACGCGTTGTTGTGCGCCGTCCGTTTCCCTCAAATCCAATGAGGCCCTCACCAGCCCCTGGCGGCGCGAGGGCGATGCTCATGACGTCGGATGAAGCGAGCGCCTTGGCGGTGTCAGCCAACGTACGAGCAGGAATGAGAGCGTGTGCTGTGAGTCCAGTGGAGAGCGGGCTCCAATCGAACTCGCGCACGGCAAGGCGATAGCGGTCAGTGGCAGCCAGAACCAGACGGGTGCCCTCAATTTCTAGGCGGATGCCAGTAAGTGTGGGGAGGGTGTCGTCCCTACCGGCAGCGATAGCCACCTGCCCGACGGCTGTTGCAAACAGCGAGCCCTTGATCTCCCCCGACCCTTGGGGCATGGCCGGGAGTTGGGGATAATCCTCGACCGGAAGCGTGGGCAGGGTGAACGATGAGCGCCCGCACGTGATGATGACTCGGGTTCCCTCGACGCTCAGGGTGACCGGTTGAGCAGGGAGGGAGCGGGCGATGTCTGAGAGAAGCCGGCCAGAGACGAGGGCAACTCCAGGGGCGTCAACATCACAGGCCACCTCGACTCGTGCAGACACCTCGTAGTCGAAACTGCTGAGGGTAAGGACCTCATCACTGACACTCAAAACGAGGCCTGCCAGAACAGGGAGCGACGGGCGTGACGGAAGGGTGCGAGCAGCCCACGCGACAGCGTCGGCAAGGACGTCTCGCTCGACTCGAAACTTCACGGTGCCACCCTTCCTAAGGACATGCTGAGTATGTCGCGTGCACGGGCGTGATTGCGCACGGGCATAGGGGGTGAGTCTGGCACGAAAAGACGCTTGCCTGCGACGTGCTTCCACAGAGGGTGACGTGGTGGTTGTTAGCTGGTCCGGAGAAGTGGAGGTGTAGTAGTCGTAGTAGGGGTTGTGGAAACTGTGGAAGAAGGGGAATTTACGTGGTGAGGCGGCGTGTCGTGCCGGTGTCTAGCTGTGGACAGAGCTTCGTTGTCTGTGAGTGGTTGTGGAGGAATGCCCGGCTAGGTTGAAAGTGGACTGTTCGGGGGCGGAATGATCCACAGAGCCGAGCGAACCAGGTATATCCGCAGGAGTTATCCACAGCTGTGGGGAACATGGGGACGGCTGGGAAATGTGAGCCCACTGTTGTGGTTGTTAAAGGAGCTCGCTACATCGTCCGAGGCTGGGATTTGATTCGGCCGGTGAGGTCGGTGACTTGATTGAACAGGCTTCGACGCTCGGCCATCAACTGACGAATCTTCCGATCAGCGTGCATAACGGTCGTGTGATCGCGGCCGCCGAATGCCTGCCCGATTTTCGGGAGTGAAAGGTCTGTGAGCTCGCGACATAGGTACATGGCGATCTGCCTAGCTGTGACGAGCACCCGGGACCGGCTCGCTCCACAGAGGTCGTCGATGGTGACACCGAAGTACGAGGCGGTAGCGGCCATGATCTGGGCTGCTGTGATTTCCGGGCCTGTCTCTGAAGGAAAGAGATCTTTCAGAACGACCTCAGTGATGGCGAGGTCAACGGGTTGACGGTTTAACGATGCGAAGGCTGTGACTCGGATCAGGGCGCCCTCAAGTTCACGGATGTTGCTCGAGATTTTGGACGCGATGTACTCAAGTACCTCGGCTGGAGCCTCAAGTCGCTCCTGGAGCGACTTCTTGCGCAGAATGGCGATTCGTGTCTCAAGATCCGGTGGTTGAACATCGGTCATGAGGCCCCACTCGAATCGAGAACGCATGCGGTCCTCAAAATCGGGTAACTGCTTCGGTGGTTGATCGGATGTCACCACGATTTGCTTATCGGCATTGTGGAGGGTGTTGAAGGTGTGGAAGAACTCCTCCTGAGTCTGAACCTTCCCGCTGAGAAATTGGATGTCGTCAACGATGAGCACGTCGACATCACGGTAGCGACGCTGGAAGGCAGCCGCCTTGTCGTCACGAATGCTGTTGATGAACTCGTTTGTGAACTCCTCGGAACTCACGTATCGAACACGGGTGCCGTTGTAGAGGGTCCGGGTGTAATGGCCGATGGCGTGGAGGAGGTGAGTCTTGCCGAGGCCGGATCCCCCGTAGATGAACAGAGGGTTGTACGCGGCGGCGGGGCGCTCAGCAACTGCGACTGCTGCGGCGTGCGCAAAGCGGTTACTTGACCCGATGACGAATGTATCGAAGGTGTACTTGGCGTTAAGACGGCCATCCTGTGGTCTCGTTGTCGGCGATCCAGTGCCAGGGCGGGGGCCATCGTTGTCCCGAGTGATTGCGGGCACAGGCGTGGTGTGCGACGCAGCGCCCGCGTATGTCGCATCGGCGACTGCGTCGGTTGTCGCCTCATCGATGGATGGGGCTATCGAGGAATCGACAGTGACAGCCAATCGAATCTCACGGCCGAGTGTGGCCGACAGGGCAGCCACGACGAAGGGGCGTAGCCGAGTTTCGAGGACATCTTTGGTGAACTCATTGGGGGCTGCGATGAGCGCGGTGTCCTCAACGATTGCAAGGGGTCTAGTGAGTGCAACGAATGCGCGCTGTTGTGGCGTGAGGGCTCCATCGGCGAGTGTGGACAGAGCCTGTGCCCAGACGATGCTGAGATCTGATGGGTCGTCCATGCGCCACATCCTCCTCGTCACTCGGACTTTTCACAGTGTTGTCCACAGGTGTGGATCAGCCTGTTGAGACAGGGCCAAACCTAGTGATGGCATGCGAGTCCGACAAGTACGCGATGCAACGGTTGTGATGATGGCGGTCAGTTTGACCATGCGGTCGGTTCCTGCCTAGGCTCAGCGGGTTATCGGACTTCCCCAACTGTTCGCCCAGGAGCCAGACCATGAAGCGCACTTTCCAGCCCAACAACCGCCGTCGGGCGAAGACGCACGGTTTTCGGCTGCGGATGCGCACACGCGCTGGCCGCGCGATCCTCGCTGGCCGCCGAGCCAAGGGTCGCACACGCATCTCGGCCTAGGTCTGATGGCCGGTCATGCTTCCACGTGAGAATCGGCTTCGTAAGTCGTCTGATTTTCCTGAAACCACTCGCCGCGGTGTTCGTTCAGCGCGGTCACTGGTCGTCGTGCACGTTGCCTTCCTTCACGCTGATTCCGATTCGCCCACGCGGATGGGATTGACGGTGGGCAAAGGCGTTGGCGGGTCGGTGGTCCGGCACAAAGTGTCTCGTCGCCTTAGGGCGGAGATGCGAGGCCGACTCGGGATAGTCCCGAGTGGGAGCACGATAGTGGTGCGAGCACTCCCAGGGGCGGCGTCCGCCTCTAGTGCCACCCTTGGGCGGGAACTGGAATCAGCGCTCATGAGCGCCGTCCTGAAATTACGTCGATGAGCACTTCTCGATGAGCCACGTTGGGGTCGTACTCACCAAAATGAATTGGTGTTGGGAGCACTCCTTTGGTTGGCTACTGAAGTGGCTGCTCATCATCGTGATCAGGGGGTATCAACTCACCTTGTCGAAACTTCTGATGCCAAGTTGTCGCTTTTATCCGAGTTGCTCTGAATACGGACTGAGGTCTATCGAGCAGCATGGGGCCATCAAGGGGGCGGCCTTAACCATCTGGCGGCTGCTCCGCTGCAATCCGTGGAATGCTGGGGGTCTTGACCCCGTACCATCAGGACGAAACTGGCGACCCGCCATACTTCCAGACGGCAGTCCTCGCGCACGACACCTGATCTGACTCGACTCGCAAGGGAACTCATGTTCATACTTGATTGGCTCCGCACCGGTGTGAGTTGGATCCTCGTCCAGTTCCATCAACTGCTGAGCACGTTCATGGACCCTGCGAGTGGCTGGACGTGGGCCCTTTCGATTGTCGGTCTCGTCATCGTGATCCGAATCGTGCTTATCCCGCTCTTCGTCAAGCAGATCAAGTCGCAGCGGAACCTGCAATTGATTCAACCGCAGATGAAAGAGATCCAGAAGAAGTACGCCGGCGACCGTGAGAAGCAGTCGCAAGAGATGATGAAGTTGTACAAGGAGACGGGCACGAACCCGTTGGCCTCTTGCCTGCCAATTCTTCTTCAGGCACCAATATTCTTTGCGCTCTTCAGCGTTCTGCAGGGGATCGCCATGAGCGTCCCGGAGGGCGTCTTCAAGTGGAGTCAGTACGAAGGGCTCCTGGCTCAGGCGCACGACGCATCGATCTTTGGTGCGCCGTTGTACGGCACGTTCATGGGCGCCGACGAGGTGTTGAAGGACGGGTTCGCTCCGCTCAACACGAAGATCCTCGCGTTTATCCTCATCATTGCGATGACGACGACCACTTTCCTGACGCAGCGTCAGATGATCGTGAAGAACACGGCAGCGGACAACCCCGTGGTGCGTCAGCAGAAGATTCTTCTGTATGTGTTCCCACTGGTTTTCGCGATTGGTGGCATCAACTTCCCGATCGGTGTCCTCATCTACTGGTTCACCACAAACCTTTGGTCGATGGGCCAGCAGTTCTGGGTCATTCGCAACAACCCGCAGCCAGGCACGCCGGCCTTCGAAGCACGTGAGGCCCGAAGGGTTCAGCGCGCGAAGAACAAAGCGGCCGCCAGCAGCGCTTCAGACCAGGTTTCGGGTTCCGAGCCTGAGGTGACAGACGACACACCGCCAGCCAGAGTGCAGCCGAAGAAGACCCCGCGCAGTAAGCGCAAGGGCACTTCGTAACTACTCGACATCCTCCTGGGAGACAACATGACAGACGATCAGGTGCAGACCGACACTGAAGCGGGCTCAATTGATGCAACTGAGCATCCCGCCAAGGGTGGCTCGCTTTTGGAGCGCGAAGGCGACGCGGCCGCCGACTATCTCGAGGGCCTTTTGGATATTGCTGACCTTGATGGAGACATCGACATCGATGTTGAGGGGAACCGAGCGATGGTGTCAGTGGTTGAGGTGCGCGCAGGGGACCTTGGCCACTTGGTCGGGACGAAGGGGGAGGTCCTTGACGCCCTACAGGAGTTGACCCGGTTGGCGGCGACTCGGGAGACTGGCGAGCGGTCACGGCTCATGCTTGACATTGCAGGTTTCCGAGCAGCGCGGCGAGCGGCGCTCACTGAGTTGGCGAAGGCTGCTATCGCGGAGGCTCAGGCAACGTCGGCGCCGGTATCCATGGAGCCAATGACGCCATTCGAGCGCAAGGTTGTGCACGATGCAGTGGCCGAGGCCGGTCTCGTGAGTGAGTCGGAGGGTGAAGAGCCACGCCGATGTGTTGTCATTCGGGTGAACTGAACCCCGGTTGTTTCACGTGAAACATACTGACACCGGTGAACTGCCAACATGGCTCACTCCATTTGAAGAACCGCTGCGTGCATATGCATCAGTTTTGAGCACGGATGGTGTTGAGATGGGCCTCATTGGACCACGTGAAGTTCCGCGTCTGTGGTCCCGACATCTATTGAATTGCGCCGTTGTGGTCGGACCAGGTGAGCCGTTCGTTGGCCGTGGGTCGACAGTCGCCGATGTGGGGTCGGGGGCGGGTCTACCGGGGCTAGTGTGGGCAATCGCCCGACCAGACCTGTCGATCACCCTCGTGGAGCCATTGCTACGACGAGCCACATTCCTGCAGTCAGTGGTGGCCGATCTTGGCCTAGCGGATCGGGTGATCATTCGTCGTGGGCGAGCCGAGGATT
>CAMDKQ010000074.1 GCA_945901095.1 Bifidobacterium breve | reverse complement strand
TGGAAGGCTTGACGGTGAATGAAAGGGAGCCGCGTGTTCACCAGGCTAGGGCACTGGAGCTATCGCCGTCGCACGATGATCCTTGTCGGCTCGGCTCTTGTGATCGTCGTGACTGCGATCGTCGGCTTGAGTGTCTTCCCGCGCCTTGGCAGTGAGGGCTTCAACGACCCAGCGTCCGACTCCGAGCAGGTGGCACAGATCCTCGAGGAGCAGTTTGACTCCCCGGAGTCGAACATGGTCATCGCGCTGATCGGCCCGGAATCGGATGGTCCGGATTCGGTTGATTCGGATGAGTCAACGCGCACGGGAACCAAGCTGGCGGAGGCTGTGGCGTCCGTGCCCGGGGTTCTGCGCGCGACCTCCTACTGGGGCACGGGGGCTGAGAACCTGCGCAGCGCCGATGGCCGTGGCGGACTCATCCTTGTCACCTTCGACCCATCGGCGGCGGCCTCCTCGCGGCAGATCGCTGACGCGGTGGAGCGAACGGTGGGTGAACAGTCGCTCGGTTCCACGGAGGTCTACATCGGTGGCGGCGCTGCAATTGCCAAGGCCATCAATACGCGGATCAGCGCCGACCTGGCACGGGCCGAGGCGATCGCGATCCCCGTTACCTTCGTCCTTCTTCTCTTCGTGTTCGGCGGAATCATCGCGGCCGGAATGCCCCTGCTCGTCGGGGTCGGGTCGATCGTGGGTTCCTTGTTCGTCCTGTTCCTTGTTACTTACGTGACTGACATCTCGGTCTTCTCGATCAATGTTGTGACCGGGCTCGGGCTTGGCCTCGGCATTGACTACTCGCTCCTCGTTGTGAGCCGGTTCCGCGAGGAACTGGCGACGGTCACAAGCACCGGCGAACCTCGCTCGGTAGAGGACGCCGTCATCCGTACCGTGGCCTCGGCTGGCCGCACCGTGGTGTTCTCGGGCCTCACGGTCGCGGTGACCCTCGCTGCCATGTTCTTCTTCCCGCAGTATTTCCTGCGGTCCTTCGCCTACGCCGGGATTGCTGCGGTGATGTTTGCGGTGCTCGGCGCTATCGTCACGCTTCCCGCTGCGCTTGGAATGCTCGGCCCGCGGGTCAATGCCCTGCGCGTCAGGCGTGGCATCGGTGGGTCCAAGGAGGGCACCCGCTGGGCGACGATCGCCGCTGCAATTATGCGGCGCCCATGGCCGGTCGCCCTCGGGAGTGGGTTGCTCCTCCTCGTTCTGGCGTGGCCGGCTTTGAACGTGCAGTTCAGCCAGGTCGACGAGCGGGCCCTTCCGAGGACGGATCCGTCAGTGGTAGCGACCGGGATCCTCGGGACCGAATTCCCCGGACTCGGCGGTGTTCCGATCGAGATCACGATGCCACGTCCATCCGACGACCAATCCCTTGCCGACTACTCAGCGGCACTCTCGGAGGTTGCGACCATCACGCGTGTCGTATCGTCGTCGGGGGTGTTCACGGGCGGAGAAGTTGTCTCGCCGACGCCCCCCGGGGTCGTAACCTCCGCCGCGGCGACAGAACGCGTGACCGTGTTCTCGACGGAGCGGGCGCGCAGCCCGGAGGGTGAGCGAGTCATCGCTGACATTCGTGCGACCGGTGCTCCCGCCGGGACACAGGTCGGTGGCCTCTCGGCCGAATACACCGACTCGCAGCAGGGCATTGCGCGCATGCTGCCGTGGGCCCTTGCGTGGGTGTTCGTCTCCGTCCTCATCCTGCTCTTCCTGTTCACCGGAAGTGTCCTGCTGCCAATCAAAGCCGTCATCCTCAATGTGATGAGCCTCGCGGCCGCGATGGGCGTCCTCGTCTGGGTTTTTCAAGAGGGGCACTTGTCTTGGCTCGTCGGGGATTTCGTGAACACGGGGAGCCTTGATACCTCGACGATCATCGTGACCGCGATCGTGGCTTTCGGGCTCTCGATGGACTACGAGGTGTTCCTCCTGTCACGTATCAAGGAGGAGTACGACCGAACGGGCGACAACACCGCGGCGGTTGCGATAGGCCTCCAGCGTTCGGCGGGCATCATCACGGCCGCGGCGCTGCTGCTCGCCGTCGTGTTCGCAACCTTTCTTACCTGCTCCGTGACGAGCATCAAAATGATCGGGCTCGGGGTGACGGTGGCGATCCTTCTCGACGCGACCGTGGTGCGGGTGCTCCTCGTTCCAGCGTTCATGCGGATTGCCGGCCGGGCGAACTGGTGGGCCCCGAAACCCCTTCGGCGCTTCCACGAAAGGTTCGGCATCTCCGACCACTAGCCCACCTCCCGTTTGTCCCATCTCATGGGAGAAACGGTGAAATCCGAGGCGAATCCTTGGATATTTGTACCTAATCAGGTCACTTGCGGCGTGGGTCGTTGGCGTTGTCCTGAGCCGCGGGACGCTTCACCTGTTCTTGCTGACGCTCCGGTGGTGGGTACTGAGGTTCGTCAGGTCTTCGATCTGCCGACAGTTCGGCCAAGGCCTGCATGGTTTGTGCAATACCCATCACCTAGGCGAGATCGCCGGACAACCCTGAATCCTGGCCGTCGGGGCCAGACCGTAAGCATCACACTTATTAGCGGACCTGAATAGTTGCCGATAACGGTAGTATTATAAGTGGGTCGAAAGTATCGTGGGACATCCAGTTCCATGCTGAGTTCGAGGCTTGGGCTGACAGCCTCGCTCAGGCGGATTCGGAAGCGCTGCTGGCAGCCTTGCGTGTCCTGCGTGATGAAGGTCCTGCTCTGGGACGGCCGCTGGTCGCACCGAGGTTCGCGTGCTGTTCGACTTCGACAAGCTGAGACGGGCGATCTTCCTGGTGGGGGGCGACAAGAGCGACCACTGGCGCGGTTGGGACGCCAGCAACATCGCGGTGGCAGATGACAGGTTCGACGATCACCAAGCGCAGCTAGCCACGATTGCGGATGATCGCAATCTAAAGGGCCGGCAACCCAACGCACGAGGAAAGGGCAGGGCCAAGAGGTGAGCATGGATGCGTGGGAGACAACGGTGCTGTCCACCCCTGGAGCGTTGGAGCGCGTAGCCGCGATCGAGGATGAGCTTCGCCTGGCCGTGGGGCTGACCGCGCTGCGCGAGAGGGCAGGCTTGTCCCAGCGGGAGCTCGCGCAGCGGATCGGAGTCAGCCAACCCCGTGTTGCGGCGATCGAGCGTTCTCACAATGTCACCCTAGAGGTGCTGGAGCAGTACGTCAGGGCCGTGGGCGGGCAACTGGAGATCACCGTTCGGACGGGCTCCAAAAGGCTGGCCCTCGTGGTCCCAATGAAGTCCGCCCCGGCCAAGGGGACGCCACTCCCACCGCGTGTCAACCGAAAGCGCGCCGCGAAGTCCGCTTGAGTTACCACCTCCGCTCTGATTGGCGCCCTCGTCACCGCGATCGTTGCCTTCGGGCTCTCGACAGACATCGAGCTTTTCCTCCTTTCGCGCATCAACGGGGAATACGACTACGCCGGCGACAACGCTGCGGCGGTCACGAAGGGGCTCCAGCGCTCGGCGGGCATCATCACTGCCGCGGCGCTGCATTTCGCTTCGTCGCGTCCACGCAAGGTTCGTCAACTCCGACCACTGACGAGGTTGCCGACCGCTTGACCTGTTTTCCACGCGCGGCTTTGGTACGGTTAAAATGTGTCTGTTTTCCCTACCCTTGAGGATTTCCGGTCGCGCATAGATGCTCACCACGGATTGTTTGATCCTCACGGAGAGCTGACCAAGACTCAGGACCGCACCCATCTGTTCTCCATCTTGGCAGGTGCCTTCCTCAATTCATTCCACCGGAAGATCGCCCGCGTATTGAACGAGCGGACGATCGGGGGTGTGGATCCGCTGAAGCGGACTGTTCAGACCCTCGGGATTCTTGATGAAATTGAATACGGCGAGGAGACAACCGCAGTCTCGGCCGCCCAGCGCCTCTGGAGGCTCCATTCGCACGCCACCGCGACGATGGACGACGGCACAACTGTGAGTGCCGCAGACCCAGATCTCCTGGGCGTGGCATTCATTACGGCATTTCGGTGCACTGCTGCTTTACACCTTCTGGAGCATTCGAAGAGCCTGCATGATTTTGACGTCCGGAGCCGGGAACTCTTCCATGCCTACTGGGTCGAGCGCCAGGGCCCGATGGCCGGGGTTGGCATACCAAGCGGGTACTTGCCGGAGAGCCCTGACGACGCCGTCAATTGGTGGGCCGATCAATTACAGGAGAACTCCATCGCAGATGCTGAGCAGAACACGCTGGAGAGCATTCTTGATGCCTTCTCGAGCACCGCAGCGGGTCAGGTGGCCGAGTTGAAGACGCGAATCACTTCGAAGCTGGGCTCCCCGATCGTGATCCGCGAGTGCAAAACCATCGCGTACTACGCCGCACCACAGTTCTTGCGCGAAAGTGCCTGGCCCGAAGGTCCTCCGCACTTGGGTCATGCCGCGCTCCTGACGCTGCCAATCGCCAATAGGGTTCTGCCGGCTTGGGCTGCCGGTGGGCTCTCGCGGGAATGTCCCGAAGCCCGCCGTGTGGCTCTCCTGTTGGCCGAGGAGAATGCGGACACCTAAGTTCAGCATGGCGTGCATAGCCTCCCGGCCGATGGGAGCCTCCTGATGACACCATTGGCCAATGACGTCGAACAGCCCCCTGCCCAGCGTTGACAACGAAGTAGGCGGTCGAGTCGTCATCGATCCGAGCGCGGTGCGCAGTGTCTACCCCCTTCTCGGCAGCCTCGTCGTACCGCGTCCGATCGCCTGGGTCTCGTCGCGAAGTGCGGAGGGCATCGACAACCTTGCCCCGCACTCGTTCTTCACCATCGTAAGCACGGCGCCACCCATCATCGTCTTCAGTTCGATGGGGGAGAAGGACACAGTGCGCAATATTCGGGCGACGGGCGAGTTCGTCGTATGCGGTAGTCCGGCAGAGATGCTCGAGCAGATTAACGTGACGAGCGTTGAATTCGGTTCGGATATAAGTGAATTCGATGTTGCGGGACTCACACGTGAGGCGAGTCGGACGGTTGCCGCGGCCCGCGTCGCGGAGTCGCCATACGCCTTGGAATGCCGCCTTGTCGAGATCCAGGCGATGGGTAATGGGCTCGTCGTCTTCGGTGAGGTGATGTGCATTGCCGTCCTTGCATCGGTTCTCGTCGACGGACGCGCTGCCATCGATCGACTTGACCCGATCGCCCGGCTCGGCGGCAGTGACTGGAGCAGGATCGGCGAGGTCACCACACGCCGCAGGCTCAGTGTCGAGGAGTACCGTTCGGGCACCTGAGGCGCGGTGGGGGAATGCTCACTCGCGCCGGGCGTCGTCGGCGCCACAATGGTGGGCGAGATTGCACAATCTCGTTCGATTAGCGGCAGATTTCGCCGTTTGCCCCACAAGATGGGACAAACGGGGGGTGGGGGGGCGTTGGAGTTCAGTCTGGACGCCCAGCTAGTACGGACTGCGCTGGCGCTGGTCGTTCTTCTTGTGGCCTCGCTCGCCGTGATGCGCGTGAGCGGGATCGCACTGCGTCGTGACCTTCTCGGGTCGGCAGCCCGGGCTGTTGTGCAGTTGGCCCTTGTTGCTGTCGTCATCGGCTGGCTGTTCGCCAATCCCCAGTGGTCGCTTGTCTACGTTGTGATCATGCTCGGGGCAGCGACCCTGACAGCGGTGAGCCGAATAGGCTGCGGCTACCGGCATTTTTGGCGGGTGCTCGTGCCGATCGCGGCCGGTGCTGCTGCGACCGTCGGGATCGTCGCTGCGACCGGCGCCCTCTCGCGAGATGTCCAAAGTCTCCTGCCCTTCACGGCCCAGATGATCGGCGGCGCGATGACCGCGACCCTCCTTGCGGGCGCGCGACTGCGCGACGATGCGCTCGAGCGCTGGGGGGAGATCGAGGGCTATCTCGCGCTCGGGGCCCGTGCTCGGCAGGCGGTGCGTCCGGTCGCGACGAGGGCCATTGAGCAGTCACTCGCCCCGGCACTCGATCAGATGAAGAGTGCCGGTCTGGTCCTTCTCCCTGGTTCGTTCGTTGGGCTCCTCCTCGGTGGTGCGAGCCCAATGCTGGCGGTCCAGATCCAACTTCTCGTCCTCGTCGGTCTCGTCCTGGCGCAGGTGATCTCGAGCACTCTGTCGGTGTTCCTGCTCTCATCTGTCGTTGGATCGAAGAAGCCGGAGGGCTGGCGGCATTGACGGCTAGCGAGCAGGTTGTAATAACCGCTTTCGGCACTCGTGCTTGGCGATGCGGACAAACTGTTCTGCGGCGGGCAAAAGCGTGGCGCCCTTTCGAAGCGCGATGAGGATCATGCGCGGCTCAATCGGCGGATCCAGAGTCTTGACAACGATGCCGGGGTCGTTCGTGTCGACCGCGAGCAAGGGCATGACAGCGGGGCCGAGGCCGGCGCGGACCATGCCCTGAATCGCCCCGTTGTCACTTGCTCGGAAAACGTAGCGGGGGGTGGTGCCCGCATCGCGCAGTCCCACGTCGATCCGCGTCTGGGTGCTGCAGTCGTGCTCGCCGACCATCGGGGCTTGCGCGAGAAGGCGAGTGGGAAAGGTCTTGCCCTTCGCAAGTCGGGTGAGGTCGCTTTCCCTGGGCAGGAGGACGACAAAGGGATCGGCGCCGAGTTCGATGAGTTCCAGTCGACTGTCGTTGTAGGGGCCTTCTAGGAAGGTGACGTCGATTTCGCCCGCGATGAGCAAGTCGACGAGGGAGTCATTGAGGTCCTGCTCGACGAGGTGGATGTCGAGATTAGGAGCGGCAGCGTGCATGAATTGCTGTGGCATATCCGAGAAGGAGTCGGCCGGGCTGAGCGTGACGGCCCGCGGACCTTCGTTGAATCCTTGCGGACCCACTCGATCGCCCTCTCGTGATTGCCTGCTGAATCGGCGGGCAGAACATGTCCGCCGAGGGTGTTAGCGCGGACGTTCATTGACTAGGTGTGCGTCACCTGTGGCGACGAAGCACATCGGCAGCGCCCCCGCCGTCTGACGCGTCATGAGAAGGGCTCTCGTTGGCACGTTGACGCTTTTCGGGATTGACAGCGACCCCTTCTCGGTGAAATTGTTGTGTGCACACCGTAGAATTTGGCTCGCGCCAGCATAGAGTCGTTCGGGCTCACGTACTCATTTCTTGCGAGCACGCCGTCCTGCGGCGAAGCCGAAGTAGCCTTAGGCCAACGTTTGGACCCAACCCGGTGGTGCCTGCGCCACATGCCGCGCCTCGGTTCGCCGTGAATCTCGCGCACCAAGATTGCTGCGGTGTGCAGCAAATGCGGTTCCCCGGTCATTGTTCTTGCTTCAGGCTAGGGGCATCATCACCGTGACGCCTCCGGTGCGCCAGTACTTGGTCGCCAATCGCGGTGACGTGACCACGGCTCAACTTCACCCATCGGTACTATGAGCAACGAGATCATCGTCAAACAACGTGCTTATAAACACCGTGGTGGCGGGCGATCTGCTCGCGCAACGACCGGGGCGCTAGGCGCAGTACCGGCAGGCATTCTAAGATCCCGACACGAGACTTTAGAGTGCCCATCGCACCACGGCGAGGACTCCAAGGGCATCGGTCTCGGCATCGACGATTCCTAGCCTCCCCATATGGAAAAACAGAGTGAGTTTTCAAGTCTAATCGTTGTTGGCACAGAGGATTAATTTCGCCACATAGCCGTGGCCCCCAGCCTAAACAAGCTTAGGGGCCACAGAGAAGGCACAAAAAGTGCTGCAGATGATGTGTCAGAGTGCGCTACTCATCGGCACCCGCAAAGCAATACCATCCTTCATGCTGTCCTGGGTGAGATGAGGGGTCCACCAGATCCCCGCCATTGAGTCGAACTGAATCGACTCCGAGAGTCAAGCGGTTCACGGGTGCGGCTGTTGTCGGAATGACGGTGTCACGATTGGGCATGAGGATCCTCTCATTCTGCTTAGGGCATTCACAACGTATTTGCTCATAACGGCGGTGAAGGGTACCACATATACGCCGGTGATCTGTGCCGTGTCCCTATGTTAAGAGGAGGCAAGGGACCGTGACCGTCATCAAATTTCGGTGGCCCCTGTCTTGTAGGAGGTCAGAGGCACAAGATAGGCGGTGAGGAGCGGGAGCAGTTGCTGCGCTGGTCGGGGCGGGCGAAGTCTTCACAGGCGTTGGCACTGCGGTCGCGGATCGTGCTCGGCTGCGGTGACGGTCTGGATAACACGGTGGTGGCCGGGCTGGTGGGCTGTTCGACGAACACCGTCAGCAAGTGGAGGAGGTCGTCGTGGCAACGCTGGAGTTGACGCCGAAGAATGCCACCCATTGGTCGCGGGCGAAGATGGCCGATTGTTCAGGGTTGTCGAAGTCGACGATCGGACGGATCTGGAAGGCAATCGATTTGACACCGCACCGGGAGGACGAGTTCAAGCTCTCCAACGATCCGCAGTTCGTGAAGAAGGTCTGTGACATCGTCGGCCTGTATGTGAACCCGCCCGAGGCGACCGTTGTCTACTGCGTGGACGAGACGTCGCAGGTGCAGGCGCTGGCCAATTCGCAGCCAGCGTTTCCGGGGATGCCGGGGATGCCGGGGATGCCGGAAGAGCGTACCCACGACTACGTGCGCCATGGCACGACCAGCCTGTTCGCCGCCTTCAACATCGCCGTCGGAACTGTCATTTCCAGCATTCACCGTCGGCACCGGTCCATCGAGTTCAAGAAGTTCTTGGCCAAGATGGACGCCGTGTTTCCCGACGGATTACAGGTTCATCTGGTCTGCGACAACCACAGCACCCACAAGAGCCCCACGGTCATCACCTGGCTCGCAGCCCATCCCCGCATCCATATGCACTTCACCCCCACGTACTCGTCTTGGATCAACCAGGTCGAACGGCTCTTCGCCTTCATCACCGCTGACCTTCTCCAACGCTCAAACCACCGCAGCGTCCAAGCCCTAGAGAATGACATCCGCAACTGGGTCAAAGCGTGGAACGAGAACCCGAAGCCATTGATCTGGACCAAACCCGCAGAACAGATCCTCGAATCTCTCTCACGACTTCTACAACGAACTACACGAGCAGCGCACTAGCGTGAGCGATGGACAGGAGTCCACATGGACACCATTGCTCGCACCACCCAATCGCTCGCCCACCACATCTGAGGGATTCGGCGACGACTCGCTCGGTCTCCTCGTCGTGGCGCATGCTGCCCGCGACCATCATGTCAACGAGATCCTCGTGCAGGTGATGATCAACGACCAGGAGTCAGAGGTCGCATGCGAGGGTGTTAACGCGAGTCGTATTTGACGAGGTGTGCGTCATCGGTAGCGACGAAGCACATCGGCAGCGTCCTCACTGACTGACGTCACATGAGACGGACTCTCGTCGGCACGTTGACGCTCGTCGGGATTCATTGCAACCCCTTCGTGGTTAGCGTGTTGTGAAGACGCCGTCGCAGGATGTCGCACGCGAGCGTGCCTTCGCCATGGTCGCTCGCACTATTTGCTCCGCATCGGACCGGGATCCGAACCTCGCGGACCCGGTTGAGCGTCCGCTCGTAACTGCCTGCTAAAACCGCGTTCGGGGCATGTTCGCTGAGGGTCGCGTCGCCTAGCATGGCGCCGTGAGTAGCGGACATTCGCATGGCGGGGCCGACAACCGAGGCCGCCTGGTCTGGGCTCTCGGGCTCAGCCTCACCGTGCTCGTCATTGAGGTCATCGGCGGCATTCGCTCGGGGAGCCTCGCGCTCCTCGCGGATGCCGGACACATGCTCACCGACGTTGCCGGCATCCTCATTGCGCTGGCGGCCATGAGCGCGGGTCGGTTGCCGGCCACGCCATCTCGGACCTTCGGGTACCGGCGGATCGAGGTGCTCGCCGCAGGGGTGAATGCCCTCTTGCTGTTCGCTGTGGCGGGCTGGATCGGCTACGAGGCGTGGTCACGCTGGCAGGCGCCGCCAGACATCGCGAGCGGGAGCATGCTCGCCTTCGCATCTGTTGGGCTCGCCGCAAATATTGCTGGTCTGTTCTTGCTGCGCCGGGGCGCGCGCGAAAGTATCAACGTCAAGGGTGCCTACCTCGAGATGTGGGGCGACCTTTTGGGGTCTATTGCGGTCATTGTCGGAGCCATCGCCATCTCGGTGACCGGATTCCTGCGGATTGACCCGATCGTGTCAGTCCTCGTCGCGATCATGATCCTGCCGCGAGCATGGCAACTCCTGCGCGAGGTGATCGGGATCCTCATCGAGGCGACCCCCAAGGACGTCGACCTTGAAAGCGTGCGTGAGCACTGGCTGAGCAAGCCCTTCGTCCTGAGCGTCCACGACATGCACGCCTGGACAATCACCTCCGGCCTTCCCGTGATGAGCGCGCACGTCGTCGTTCGTGATGACGCACTCGCGGCGGGTCTCGGCCCGATGCTCGAAGATCTGCGAGGCTGCCTCGACGGCCACTTCAGCATCGAGCACTCGACCATCCAGATTGAGCCGGAGGGCCACGCGGCGGTCGAGGAGCACCTGCACAACTAGGACCGCACCACCGTCGTTCGCCGAATGCTTCGCGGATTGGGCGCCAAGACGGTTAGATGGTCCGATGATGAAGGACTCTGCGACCGTAGTGATCGTGGGGAGCGGTATGGGGGGCAGCACCCTCGCGTGGGGTCTCGCGCGCCGCGGTATCGATGTGCTCGTCCTAGAACGGGGCGACTATCTGCCGCGAGAGCGCGAGAACTGGTCACCTGAGGCGGTGTTTGTTGAGCGGCGATATAAGCCGAACGAGACTTGGGTTGACGACGCTGGCGTGGAGTTCAGTCCCGGGGTTCACTATCTCGTCGGCGGCAATACGAAGGTGTACGGCGCAAGCCTCCCGCGGCTTCGCGAGCGCGACTTCGAGCGCACCGAGTACCCGGGTGGGATATCTCCCGCCTGGCCGTTTAGCTACGCCGACCTTGAGTCGTACTATTCGCAGGCCGAGTCCCTGTACCGGGTGCACGGCACCACCGGCGAGGATCCCACCGAGCCCTGGCGCAGCCAGCCTTATCCCTACCCGGCACTCGACCACGAGTCTTACGTTCAGGAGACCGTTCGTCGTCTCGAGGAGCAGGGCCTACATCCCTCGCGAACTTCCATGGGAGTCGACCTGCAACCGGGCGGTGGCTGCATTCGTTGCAGCACCTGCGATGGCTTTCCCTGCAGGCTCGGGGCGAAATCGGATGCAGAGACATGTGCCCTCGGCCCGGCGCTCATGGGGGGCAGCGTGCGGTTGCTCACCGGGGTCCGTATTGACCGCATCGAGACGGGGGTCGGGGACCGGGTGGTGAGTCTTCTCGGGGATTGTCGTGGGGAACCCTGCGAGTTCACTGGGGGCTCATTCGTCCTCGCCGGTGGCGCCGTGAATTCGGCGGTCATCCTGCTTCGGAGCACGAGCGACCGTTGGCCGAATGGGGTTGCGAACTCCACCGACCTCGTCGGCCGAAATTACATGGTCCACAACAATACGCACATCGCGGCGATCGATCCGCGTCGCTCGAATGACGTGGTATTCCAAAAGACAGTCGCGATCAACGACTACTATCACGATCTCGGTGACGGAATTCCGGGTGGAACGATTCAACTTATCGGCAAGGTTCAGGGATCCATGATGAAGACCCATGCGACTCGCGCGCCGTTGGCCGTGCTCAATCGAATGGCGGGACGAAGCATCGAATGGCTCGTCATGACCGAGGACACCCCGACCCTCGACAACCGGGTGCGGATCAACTCGAACGGACGAATACAGGTGTCATGGCAGCGACGCAACTATGACCGCCATGAGCTCCTCCTCGGCAAGGCGAAGGCCATGCTGAAGCAAGCTGGCTACGCCCTAGTCTTCGAGCAGCGATTCGGGATCGATATGAATAGCCACATGTGCGGCACCGCCGTAGCCGGACTCGATCCGGCAACGAGTGTCCTCGACGGGCACTGTAGGTCGCACGAGATCGCAAACCTTCTCGTCGTCGATTCGTCATTCTTCCCGTCATCCGGAGCGCAGAACCCAGCGCTTACCATCGGTGCGCAGGCCCTGCGCGTTGCTGCAGAGGCGGACTGGAATTGAGACCACTGCTGTTCATCGTCGGCTTGGTGGCTGGAGCAGTGCTTCTCGCGCCCACCGCCCTTGCGTCCGGCCCTTCCTTGGAACCTGCGAAGAAGCGCCCGCAACTCACGTCAGCAGAACTCGCCGACATCGGCTTCACTGTTGAGGCGAACACCACCGACTGGGGAATGCCGGTCTCCATAGGTGGGGGCGAGGTACTCCGAGGCACCGACATCATCATCAGTGGAAAGGCCCCCGATCAGGTGCCGGTCGGCGCCACGCTCAGGTTGGCCCGGTTCTACCCGTTCAACAAGATGGGTCTCGGGGAGTTCCGGCCGCTCAACATCAAGACCGTCGTAGGCTCCGGCCGGCGATTCTCGATGCGCTTCCAACTCGGCTATCCAGGGGTGTGGGGCTACCACGTGGGCTACCAGACGAAGGGGGCAGCGTCCGTATTCTTTGGGTTCGAGTTCCAGATCGCGACTCCGGGCACGGGCGCGCGTCCGGCCCGCGCCATCGCCCGCCCGGTTTCGATCGACCCCACCACCCTCTGGCGGGCCGGCTTCACCAAGCTTCCGAACACCTCGGCATGGGGTGGCACCGCGCAACTGTCCGACACGCAGGTCGCCGCCGGAACGCCCGTCACGATCTCGGGGAAGGCACCGCCCTCTGTGTCAGCGGGGGACGTTCTCACCCTGAGTCGATTCATCCCAACGGACAAGCGTGGATCGGGGCACTTCGAGCCCGTTGTTGGAGCCCAAACCAAGGTGAAGTCGGACGGCTCGTACTCGCTCACGATGGAGTTGAGCAAGCGCGGGCTGCACGGGTACTCATTGGGCCTTGAGCAGGGTGGCGAGTGGGTCGGCGTCGAGTTCCAGGTGAAGACCACCTGACGATCACGCCGACTGACGCCAAAACAGTGAGGTCCCCCACCAGTCGGAGGGGGACCTCACTCACTTCATTTGGGTTGAATCCGACGCGATGGCCGGAGTGCCGGGCCTAGTGGCTTCGGGAGAAGATCGCGTCGATCTCTGCCCGATGCGAGGGGGTCAGCGCAATCGCGCGCTGACGATCCCATTCCCGGTGAAATGCCCGACGGGCAGCCTTATTCTCGTCGTGCGGCTGGCGATCGAACATTGAGGCGAACACCTTTGCAAACGGCTTCATGGAGGGTTTCTCCTGTCATCGTCGTGGAAATCTCGACCTTCCCGGGATCGCCAGGTTGGTCAATGCCCTTTCGGCGGTTGCCGAACGAACACGATAAGTATCACCCAGAATTGTTGCGCCTGACAACAAAGCAGCGCCATCTGTGCTGATCCTCACAAAGGATTCATCGCTCGTTCATGCCGGCCGTGACATGGCTCACAGGATCGGTCCCGTCGGGCAGCGTCATACCGGTTATGGCGATCGAGGCCATGTGACACGATGGGCCGCTCAAGGATTGTTCACATCGGTCGAGCAATGTTCACTCGGAGGCATGCAATGTCCGCCACAACGGTCACCTACTCCCCGAAAGTGTTCATTCCCCTCACGATGCTTTGCCGCGATCGCTGTGGCT
>CAMDKQ010000073.1 GCA_945901095.1 Bifidobacterium breve | reverse complement strand
CCGTGATGGTCGTTCGCCACATCCGCCGGGAGAACCCTCCACCGATCACCTCGGCGCGCAAGACCTCGACGGGTGACTTGTGCTCAGCGGTGAGCCATACAGCCAGCTTGGTGACTTCGGCCTGGTCGACCTCGAGCACTGGATGCTCGACATCGGTGCCATGGCCGGTGAACACGCTCAGGAGCGGCTCCGCGACAGCGATGTCCTCGCGCAACCATGCAACAAGGCGCTCACGCAGCTCCGATGCCCCTGGATCATCGAGCATCGCCTGAGCCGCAGCGTCGAAGGCCTCGTCAGGTGAACAGCCAATGAGCTCAGCGATTTCTGCCGCCCGCGCAGGAGTCGGATCCTCACCGCGAGTCGCGGCATACGTCTCGATTCCTACCCACTGACTCACGTCACCGTGGGCGATGTCCGAAACCGCGTGTGCGCGTGCGATCGCCTCGGTCAGCGCCTGGTCGGCGATGCGAACGGTCACCCGTGCAGTTCCTTGGCAAAGGTTGCCTCGAGGTCGAAGTCGTAGCCGGCGCCCCACATCGGGTCGGAGAGCGCATCGGGGGCATCCACGAGATCGGTCGAGCAGAACCATTCGTAGGTCTGCTCATGGCCGTTCATGAAGCCGCGCTCTGACGTGAGTCCGAGGTCTCGAGCCTTCTCCACCGAGAGGATGCCGTGGTGCTTGTCCTTGAACAGGTGGCCGAAGGGCGCCTGACCCACGCCATTCCAGTTCGGGATCTCAATGATGTCGGGGTCGACGTTGACGATGGCGGAGAGTCGAAGTGCGTACTCACGCGCCGAGCAGCCCTGCCCGGTGAGGTTCACGACCTCACCGCGCACGGCGGGCAGGAGCGCCATCTCGAGCAGGTTCGTGCAGAGATCATCGACATGGCCGTAAGAGGTTGTGACGAGGCCTTCATACGGAATCAGAATGGGCAGGCCCCGACGCAGTCGCAGGAACATCGCGGTCTCCATGTCATGGATGTTGTTGTCTGGCCCGTAGATCGCAGCGGGTCGGCCGATCGAGCCGGGAAAGCCGGTCGATGCGAATCGGTCGAGGATGGCCCGCTCGGCATGGGCCTTGAAGCCGCCGTAGGTCGTGTCGGGGTCATCGCGGTAGGGCTGGTCCTCTGTCCAGGGCATCAGGCCGGTCGGCTCGTAGGCCATGATCGACGAGACGAAGACATAGGAGCCGACCCGGCTATCGAGCAGGTCGATGAGTTCGTCGAAGAGCCCTCCACCGGCAGCCATGACGAAGCCCGAGACGTCGATGACGGCGTCCCACTCGGTGCCCTCGAGCGCCTGCCGCATCGACTCGGTGCTCGTGCGATCACCGACGATGCGCTTCACCCCTGCTGGCAGGTCCGTTGAGGTCTTGCCCCGGTTGAGCACCGTTACCTGGTGACCGGCCTCCCGCAGGTGCTCGACCATGCGGCGTCCGACAAACGTGCCTCCACCGAGGATGAGAGTTTCCATGGGAGGACCCTAGCCTTCGTTCCGACTTTGTGAGACGTTTTGTCCCATAGCGCCGAATGCATCAGTAGGCTCAGTCCATGAGTGAACAGCGTCTGACCGCGTTCGACGAGTTCCCGCGGCACCAGACCACCGGCACCTTCAACTCGGTGGCCAGCGACTCCCCCAACTGGAGTGACGGCTACTACTTCACGCTCGGCGACCGTGAGACTGGTGCCAGCCTGTTCGCCGGCCTGCGCCTGTACTCCAACACCGACGTCATCGACGGATTCGCCTGCGTAACCATTGATGGCCGCCAGCATAATGTGCGCTGGTCTCGTCGCCTCAGGCCCGAGATCGACGACATCCGAGTCGGCCCCCTCGCCCTCGAGATCCTCGAGCCGTTGAAGCGGATGCGCCTGTCCTGCGACGAGAACCAGTACGGCATCAGCTACGACCTCGAGTGGACAGCACTTCACGAGCCCTACCTCGAGGACGAGATCATCCGCTACTCCGGCGGTCGCAAGGTGTACACGCGCAACAACTACGACCAGTGCCTCGACGTCACCGGCACCATCACTGTCGGAGATCGCACGCTGCAGGTCTCGCCGAAGTCGTGGGTCGGCGTACGCGATCACTCCTGGGGCATGGGACGCACCGGCGGCAAGAACGCAGGGGTCGCCCCGGATTCGGGCAAGGATCCCCGCCGCGGATTCGCGATGCGTCAGTGGACCATGTTCAAGATGCCGGACCGAGTGATGTTCTGGCAGTTCCACCAGCAACCCGATGGCTCCTTCAACCAGCTCGAGACCATCGTCATCCCAAACGACACGACGCAGGAGTGGTGGTCATATGTCGACGCCAGCGTCACGCACGAGCGCATCGATGGCTACCCGCGCCTCAAGAAATCCACCATCGCCCTCACCCGCCCCGACGGCAGCATCGACCGGTTCCTTAACACCCCCGTGGGCTGGCCCGTCTATCTGCAGGGCGGCGGCTACCACGATGGCTTCGCCGATGGCCTTGGTCGCGGCGTGTTCCGCGGTGAGGAGTTCCACGATGGCGAGGTCTGGGAGGTGACGCATCCGATCAATGTCGGCGACCCGGCTGGCTGGTTCGTGCAGCGCCCGGACGCCTGGGCTGAGCAGTTCGCCACCTGCGTGAATCTCGACAACCCCGTCGATTCCGGCTTCGGCCACATGGAATGCGTCATCACTCCATGAGCGCGATCGATCCGGCCCGCCTCCAATGGCTCCTCGACCGTGAGGAGTTGCGCGCACTGTCGGCCACTTACATGCGCGGTCTTGATCGCGCTGATGGCGCACTCGTGCGCAGCGTCTTCACCGACGACGCCACGACGCACTATGGCTCGTTCACCGGTGGCCCAGACGAGATGGCAGGCATGGCCATGAAGGCGCTGTCGGCCTACAGCGACACGCAGCACATCCTCGGCCAGATCAATCTGTTCATCGACGGCGACGAGGCCACGGGCGAGGTCTACTTCCAGGCGTATCACAAGCACGCCACCGAGGGCTTCGACCGATTTATCTGCGGCCGCTATATCGATCGCTACCGTCGAGTGAATGAGTCATGGCAGATGTCGCACCGAACCGAGGTCGTTGACTGGACGCGGACCGAGCCGATAGCCGACGATTACCTGCACCTTCGACCACACACGGTCAGGGGCACTCGCGACACCACTGATCTCAGCTACCGTCCGCACGAAGCCTGACGCACTAAGGAAGAGGGAGCACCAATGGATATCGAGCGTTTCCAAGCCTTCTTGGATGCAGTCGAACCGGACCGCGGGGCAACCGTGCTCAGCGCCGTAGCCCTCCCCGGCGGCTACAGCCGGCTATCCGTCCTCACTGAGGTTCAGTGGGCCGACGGAACGACCGAGCGGTTCGTGCTGCGCGGCGACCCGCCGGACGAGAGCAGTGTCTTCCGCAGCGATCGCGCAGCTGAGTGGGCGATGCTGCAAGCGGTCAAGGATCTTCCCGACTTCCGGATTCCGACCCCGCGGTACTTCGACGCCACCGGCGAGTACCTCGGCTGCAAGGCCATCGTCTCCGAGGCCATCGACTCCACCTCAATGCAGAAGTACCTCGATACCGGCCCGGATCTCGACAAGGCCCGGGAGGATTTCGTAGCGATCATGGCCTCAGCGCACAACACATCGCTCGACTCCATTGACGCAACCATCGAGCGGCCTGCGAGTTGGCGCGAGCACATCGAGGATGTCATCTCGAACTACGAGCGCATGCTCGACATCATCGACGGGTGCGACCCGGTGCTTCGCTACACCCTCAAGAAAATCCGGATGAACATGCCGGCCGAGGTGCCCATGGCCCTCGTGCACGGCGACCTCCAGCCGGGCAATTTCCTGCTGTCCGACGGCACTGACCCGTACATCATCGACTGGGAGTTCGCCCGCATCGGTGATCCGCGACTCGACATCGGGTACTACCTGCAGATTCCAATGCCGCCTCATCTCTATCATCCGGATCCCGAGGCCTTCCTTGCGAGCTATCGGTCCCTGACCGGCCTCACCGAGGAACAAATCAACCCGGCGATCGCCAAGTACTTCCTGCTCCTTGGTACCAGCCACCTCATGGTCGACATCCTTCGCGGTGCCCAAGACGTGACTGACGGGCTCCACCGCGGCGTGATGGGAACCTTCCTCATGACCGCATATGCGCACTTCAACAACCTGTACCTCGATTACTCACTCGAGCTGCCCTACTCGGAGGTCACCGCATGATCACCCGTCCATCGACTTCACGCGCCCTCGAAGACGTCGTGGAAGAGCTCACCCGCGATATCCTGCCCATGATCACCGACCCAGCCCAGCAGATCCGCTTGCACATGCTCATGGTCGTGCTCAACGACTGCGTCAATGCCAGTGAGCGTGAGATCTCGGTCATGCGCACTGAGATTCCGCAGTACCTCGCCTTCGCCGGAGACGTCGCGAACGCAACCGGAAATGCTGACGTCGCCGCCGCCGTCGCAGGAGCCCAGATGGGCGACTCCCTCGTTCTCACCGACGTCATCCGCGACTACGAGAACGCCAGTCGCGCGTTTTCTACGGCCATGGACCTCGTCATGGACACGGTCGATCGCGACTTCATCGAGCGGGGAGAAGCCCTGCTCAGGACTCGTGTGACGAATGAGCGAGCGATCCTGAGCGGAAGTTCGGCAGTAGGGCGCTCAGCGAGCTAGCTACGCGGGGTAGAACTTGTCGCGCCCGCGATCACTTAGGACTTCCTTGCCCGAGTCGATAATGATGACCGCGCCGTTCATGAAGGCGGATTCGTCGCTCGCCATAAACACGGCGGCGTTCGCCATGTCGCGCGGCATCGGTGCCTTGCCACCCGCGTACTTCGCACCCATCTTCACCGCCGCGTCCGCAAGATTGTCCTTATCGCCTGTGACGATTCCGGCAGTCAGCGACGACACCGTGGCGCCCGGGCACAGCACATTCACGCGCACGTCATGCGGGGCCATCTCCACAGCAACGCTCTTCGAAAGCCCGATAACCGCGTGCTTCGCTGCCGTGTAAACATGCGGCCCGAGGCCCCCATTGATACCGGCGGTGCTCGAAGTGTTGATGACGACGCCGGAGCGCTGACGCTTGAAGACATTGGTCGCGAGTTTCGTGCCGAGGAACACACTGGTGAGCAGGATCGACATCGTGCGCTCATAGTCGGCAAGCTTGGTATCGCCGATATGACCGATGACTCCGACAACCCCGGCATTGTTCACCATGATGTCGAGGCCGCCGAATTCGAGGATCGCGGCCGAGATAGCGGAATCGAGATCGGATTCGCTCGTGACGTCAGTGTGAACGAAGATCGCATTCGGGGCTAATTCTGCCTCGAGTCGCTGCCCGGCCTCGTCGTCAACATCGGCGATGATGCACCGAGCGCCCTCCTCGACAAAGAGGCGAACAATTCCCTCGCCGATACCCCGGGCTCCACCAGTGACCACAGCCGACTTGCCTGCCAGCCGGCCGCTTGGCAACGCGCTCATCAGCGTTCGTCGCTGACGGCGACCCGCTGAATCATGTTGAGTGACGACTCGTCGCGGTTCACGGCACCCGCCGCGAGGATCTCGCGGGTCTGCATCTTCCAACCGTGGCGGTCCTTCTTCCACGAGTCGATGTAGCGGCCGTGGAGGGTCCACTCCTTGCCTTCGGCATCGCGATGCCAGGCGGTGACGAGGCTCTCAGCAGTGGCGTAGTCAGTGTCCTGGAACTCGATCGTGATGTTCGTGACCGCGTGAGACGTCTGGAGGTAGCGGGTAAAGGCATTGCGAAGCGACGCACGCAAGGCTTCGCGGCCCTCGATCCAGGCGGTACCGCTGTAGCGCACCCGGCAGTCCTCGTGAAACAGGTCGGCCTGTGTATCAACATCAGCCATATCGGCGGCCTTGCAGTACTTGTACATGAGCTGCTCGATGTCGTATCGATCACCGATGCGCAGCCCCTCGACGCGGGCCATGGACATGACTTCCTCCTTGTGTACGCGAATACTGTTTGCGGGATTACTGCAGCAACGAGATGACGTTCAAGATGCCCTGTGCAATCTGCCGTGCAGTGAGCGAAGGGTCCTGCGCTCGCAACCCGGTGTTGATGACCTCTATAGAGAAGGTCGTGTCGGGGCGGCGCTTGTCGCGCTCGCGCAGTAAGCCGATGAGATCGAACTCACCCTCGCCCAGAATGCGGCGGTTATGCAGGCAGTCGTCGCGGAGATCGGGCTCCTCCTGCTCGATGGTGCCGTCGTTGAACTGCAGGGTGCTGATGTGCGGCCAGGCATCGTCGAGGGCCGACAGCGGCAATTGATTGCGGTAGAGGTGCCAGACATCCATGCAGATGCTGATGTTCTTGCGGCCGGCAAGTTCGATGATGCGTACCGAGTCGGCCGGTGTGGTCATGTTGGTAAACGGCAGGGGCTCGAGCACAATCTCGGTGCCGAACTCGGCAAACTGATCAGCCACGACGCCGGCGTACCTCGCGGCATCCTCGAACGTACCGTCGAAGTCGCCGGTTGCCTGGAGTCGCTGCGGGTGGAAGTGCTCAGCCAAGGTGGCCGCGACGACCAAGCGGGGGTCAGGATCGGACAGCATCACTCGCGCCGCCTCGATCTCAGTGACGACCAGTCCGAACTCGTCCAACAGGTCATCGACCTCGGAGAGCGAGTGATCGATGAGGAACTCAGTCATCCAGCGGATGCTCAGGCCGATGTCGCGAAACCCAGCATCACGAACCGCAGCGAATCGCTCCGCCAGCGGGATGTCCGGGATGCAGTTCCAGGAGAAGGTGAAGTCCGCAGGCGTGAGCTTCGCGCTACTTGCCGGCGGCGTCACGCCTCTGGCCCTCCACAATGAGGTCGTTCACCTGATTGTGGAAGAACGGGATCTTGCCCTCGCGGTCGTTGTAGACGTTCTCCTTGTAGTACATCGAGCGCGAGGTGGCGGCGATGTCCTCCCAGGTCCAGACATCCTCACCCACGACGATCTTCAAGTGCTCCCAGTGCCGCTCGGTGCGGTCAAGGTAGGCCTCGTCATCGGACTTGTACCAGAGTTCCCAGGTCTCGAACCTCGTCTTGTTGTGCGAGATCGGGACCGGTCGAAACAACTGCAGATGCTCCGGATTGTTGTTGAACACTCCCGACGGGAAGATCGTATAGTGGCAGATGGCCACCGACTGGTGGTCGGGGTTCTCCTTCAACTTCGGCAGGGCGCCCTTGAGCGGCACGATCATCATCGCGTGGTGATCGAACTCGAAGATGCGCATCTCGCGGCCGTCCTTGACATCCTGCGGCGAGATATGGTGGAGCGCCGGCGCGTGGTAGAACTCGTTGAAGGCATCCATGATGACCTTCCAGTTCACGTCGACGTCCCAGACGACCTTCTCCTTCAGGAACATGTTCTCCATCTGGTAAGCGCCGAGGTCTTCGATGATCTCCGCGCCCAGCCAGTCGAGCAGCGGCGGCGCGACGCCGGGGCCATCAAGCACCGCCCACACCCAGCCACCCCATTCGCCGACCTCGACGCTCGGTGAGCGCAGGCCCTCAACCTTGGTCTGGTCGAAATCCTCGCGATCCGGAATGCCGATGACCTGGCCATCGAAGTCGTACACCCAGTCATGGAACGGGCAGGTGAATCGGCGGGCGCCGCAGCCTGAGTTGCGCACGATCCGAGAGCCGCGGTGCTGACAGATGTTGTGGAATCCGGCGATGCTGCCGTCCTTGCGCCGGGTGAAGACCACGGTCTCCCCCTGGCCCTCCCACACGTAGTGATCCCCCGTATTGGGGATTTGCTCTGCCCGGAACATCATCTGCCAGTTCGGGTTGAGCACGTACCGGCGCTCGAGATCGAACCGCTCCGGATCCGTGTACCAACTCGCGGGAACGGTGCCCGGCTGGAAGGGCGTGTTCGGGATGTCAGGGCCGAAGCGCAGCGTGTGATCGCCGCGGGTGGGGACGAAGACCATCAGGATGCCTTTCAAGAAGGGCTAAGGAACCGAAATCTATCAGTTGTCTATACAACTTACAAGGAATTGTGCAGTGACCGTCGCGGTCTGCCTTGTCAGAGATCGAGGACGAGCCGATCGCCAGCACACCTCGAAACGCACGGCATCATGAAGATGCCCTCCTCGCGATCCTCCTCGGAAAGGAGAGAATCCCGATGGACGATGACACCGGAGATGACCTTGGTCTCGCACGTGCCGCAGATGCCTTCGGCGCAGCTCGTCACGAGCTTCTCACCCGCCGCCTGCAGCACCTCAGCGATACTCCGCTCAACGGGGACAACGTACTCGTTCCCACTGCTGTTGATGACAACCGTGAACGCATGGTCGCCATGATCACCCGTCGTGTCGATGACTTTCGGCGCGAATCGCTCGACATGTGGTGCGGGCCGGCCAGCAGCCGCACACGCCTGCTCAACGGCTGTGATGAGGGGCTCTGGTCCGCAGCAGTACACGGCTGTCTCAGGCGAGCAACCCGCGATGAGATCGGTGATCGGGAGGAGCCCCTGCTCATCCTGCGGCCACGGGACGACTCCGAACTCGGTCAATTGATCGACGAACGCCATCGAGCTTCGGGACCGGCCGCCGTACATGAACCGCCAGGTTGCCCCGAGGCCCTGCGCCGCAGCGAGCATTGGCATGAGCGGGGTCACGCCGATGCCGCCGGCAATGAACAGATAGTCCGGCGCTTCGATGAGGGCGAAGTGGTTGCGAGGCCCGCGGACCCTCAGTAGACCGTCCTGCTTCGTCCCATCGTGGATGGCAGCCGAGCCACCGCGGCCCGCAAGCTCACGCAGGACGGCAATTCGCCAGGTTGGCTCCCCCACCCCGCTGCATAGGGAGTACTGGCGCTCGAGACCTCCGTCAAGGAGCACATCGACGTGGGCACCTGGCTCCCACGCGGGCAATGGAGCGCCAGAAGGGTCGGCGAGTCGAAGGGAGACGATGCCGTCAGCCTCATCTCGCCGCTCGATGATGAGCAATTCACGGAACTCGTCCACGATGCTCGCGGACACACTCGAATCAGACATCCCTAGACCGTAGCGGCAGCGTCAGTCGAGACCACCGTCACCGTGCCGGCGGTGCCGTCAACGGTCACCTCCATACCGTCGACGAGCGAGGTCGTCCCGGTGGTGACCGACAGGACACTCGGAATCCCGAGCTCGCGGCTCACGACCACCGCATGCGAGTTGAGCGCGCCAACATCGACAACGACGGCTCCCGCGATGAGGAAGAGCGGAGTCCACGCAGCATCAGTGAACGGGGCAACGAGGACGTCGCCCGGTTCAAGCCGAGCCATGTCAGACGGGTTATGGAGCACGCAGACACGTCCGGTGTAGCGACCGGCTCCCCCACCGATACCGGCGATGACATCACCCTGACTCAACGGCGTCACCCGCTTTGCCGCCCGACGATTCCACTGAGACAGTGGCAGCGGGTCGGACGAGATGATGAAGGGCGGATCGAGCTCGAAGAGCTGCTCGTACTCCCGGAGTCGCGTGGCGATGAGGTCAAGAAAGGCCGACGGATCTTGCACGTAGGCGTCGAGTTCGTCATTCATGAGCATCATGACGTCCTCCGGCTTTCCGTAGAGGCCCGCCTCGACCCCGCGCCTGCCCAGCTCCCGGATGGCCATGCGCACCTCGTTGATGGTCGCGCAGGAAGTGGCCTTCGTCATCTCACGCAGCGGTACGGTTCGCTGCGCAGAAGCGAATGCCATCTCGAAGGTGCCGAGGGCCTCGTCGTTGCCTGCTAGGAGAGCGCGGACGGTGTCGGCTGCCGCTGCGCGACGACCTGCAAGGAACTCGTGCCGCGCGGCCGGCGAATCGGCATCAGGCGCTCGGCGGATCCCGTTGACAAGTCGCATGGGCTGCAACGGATCGCACTCCCATGACAGCGAGTGGATATCCCATTCATTCGGCCCCCGAAACCCGTATTCGAAAAGGTATCCCTCGAACTTCGAGGCGAACGCACGCAGCTCATCGGTCGTGGGATGCATGACTGCCGCAAGGACCGCTTCGGGGCTCTGATCAAACAGCGCAGTGACCTCGGTCGAATCATTCGCCGCGCGCGAAAGGTCCCAAAGTCCCGTCGACGGGGCAGCCGATTGCACCTCGCCGAGGCCCGAGATGAGTTCCAGCTGTAGTTCCGGCCGACCGACCGACTCGCAGATCCCGATGAGCATGCTTGGGCCCAGCGTCGAACCGAGGCTCGATAAATCATGGCGAAAGAAGGCGTTGTCGAGCTCTGGGATGAACGAGCGGGCACGGACTACCAGTTCGGCATCGGTGAGCGCAGCTAGGTCTGGCCGCTCGGATCGGAATCGGCCGGTGCGTCGACGATCCTCCTCGATCTCCGGGAAGCTCGTTGCCCCGAGGATCTCACCGATCGTGCCCATCGCCTTGGCGGTGAGGTCGGGGCGAACATCACCCTCTCTCGGAACATAGGGCGGGGTATCGGGATGAGAGCCGAGGAGATCGGCGTCGAACTTCGCGAGGTCTGCGCCGAGCCGCAGGCCGAGCAACCGCATGTGCGACAGATTGAGATAGAAGTACCCGCCGAAGATTCCGACGACGGGGTACTTCGGACCTCGCATCTCATCCTCGGCGTAGATGCCGAAGTCGACAAACCCCCGAAACCACCCGGGAAGCAGACCTTCCTCGAAGGTGAGTGACCAGCCCAGCGGGCTCGCTGGATCGGCGAGGACCTCGCCTGCGTTCGCACGCGTGTAGTAAGGGAGGTCCTCGTCGCGATCCCAGTCGACGATCCAGGAGTCGATCATGAAGGCGCCTTTCGTCGATCTCGGGAATGCTCCGGCCTAGAAGGGCGCAGAGCCCCCGTCGACATTGAAGGTCGAGCCCGTCATGCCATTGCCGAGTGGGCCGGCGAGGAGCACGGCCATGCCGGCAACCTGCTCAACCGTCTGAAGTTCCTTCGTCAAGCAGTCTGCCGCGAAATCATCCATGAACTGCTGGTAGGTGATCCCTGCAGCAGCAGCGACCTGGGCACCGGCATCCTGCATCAACTCGGTCTCAATCGGCCCTGGGCAGATGGCATTGCAGGTGACTCCGGAGGTGCCGTATTCAACTGCTGTCGCCTTGGTCAGTCCGATCATCGCGTGCTTGCCAGCGATGTAATGGCTCACCATCGGCTTTGAGGCGATCTTGCCCTCGATCGAGGCAATGTTGATGATGCGTCCGTAGCCTGCAGGCAGCATGTACTTCAGCGCCCGGCGGGTGCCCCAGAATGCCGTGCTCGCATTCCACTCGAGGCCCTTGAGCCACGCCTCATCGCTGAGGTCGCCGACAAGGGCCCAACCATCTGAGCCACCTGCACAGTTCACCATGATGTCGATCTTGCCGAACTTCGCGACCGCTCCGTCGACGAGGGAGTCAACCTGTGCGCGGTCGAGGGCGTCAGTCTTGACGAAGGTCGCTCGATCCCCTGCAGCTAGGCGCGCGAGGGCGTGGGCACCCTTCTCCTCGCTGCGGTTGCCAAGCACGACCGACGCACCCTCATCGATGAAGGCCTTCGCGATGCCGAAACCGATGCCGGTGCTGCCAGCTGTGATGACTGCAACACGGCCCTCGAGACTGTTACCCATGTGAACTCCCGCTACTCGTGGCAGCCCGCCATCGGGCCGCCGAATCCTTGTGACGTCATCTCACACCACTTACTGGAGTCCGTCAATGGAAACCCCAACATTGGTCGCCCTAGCATCGGGCTAGAGCGCTGCCTAGCGCTCGATGACCCGCGGGAGGGGAAGCCCCTCGCGGTGGTGCTCAGTCATCAACCGGTTGATGGTCCGATGGACGTACTGAACACCGGGCTCATTACGCCCGAAGATCTGGGTCTTTCCACCGGTGACGGAGACACCCTTTTGCACGCCGAACCCGGTGATGTAGTCCTCGCCGTAGGTGACGTCGTAGAACCAGTCGCGCATCACCTCGAGCTCGTGAATCTCCTGCTCGTCGTCGGGGATCGGTGTCCGGACGAGGATCCGCTGTTCAGTCATCGACTCGGTGACCGAGGTACCGGGCAGCGGGAAGCCGATTGCCATTCGCTGGCGCCAGCCACCGGCGATCGAGAAGCCCGGGAAGATCCAGTTGATGACCCCGACATTGGCTGTTGGATCCCAGGTCTCCTCCGGATCATCTAGGTGGTTCTCAATCTCCCGAAGGGCGAAGGAGACCCGCTCATGCGCTCCAAAGGAGTCGAAGATCGCCGTATTACTCAGGTTCGTCTTGAAGACTGTGTCCTTGTGGAGCGAGGCAAAGTGGTAGCCCTCGAGGTAGCCTTCAATTGCGACCTTCCAGTTCGGACCGGGCATCATGCGCGAGCTGAACAGGTGACATTCGTCGAGCTTCAGGCTCTCGAGCACCGGGGTGAAGTCGCCGAGCCACGAATCGATGTCGATCACGAGACCCGGTGTCAGGCACACGAAGATGAGACCGGCCTTCTCGACCACCGGGAGAGTGATGAGGCCGCGCGAAGACTTGTCGAACTCACCGAACGTGTGCTCCCCGTAGATGCCGTTGAGTGAGCCATCCATGCCGTATGACCAAGCGTGGTACGGGCAGGTGAGCGCCCGGGAAGTGCCGGTGCCCTCCTTGCAGATGAGTGACCCTCGATGGCGGCACACGTTGAGCATTGCGTGCACGACCCCCTTGGAGTCTCGGGTCATGACAACCGGGACACCAACGACTTCGATCGCCTTGTAACTGTTCTTCGTTGGAAGTTCGCACGAGAGGGCGAGCGGGAGAGGGATCCGCTTGAAGATGAGTTCGATCTCGGCGGCGAAGAGTTCCTCGTCGAGGTAGTTGTCGACGGGCTCCTCGAAGGTCGACTCGGCCTGGTCGGTCGTCTTGTTTCGGGTATGGGCAATGAGACGGCGCATCATTGCAATGGCGTCCTCACGGGCGGCACCATCAAGCACGGCGCTCGGCAGGTACGCGGGGACGGCATCTGCCTCAACGGCATCAGCGAGTTCGGTCATTGCCTGCTCCTATTCCGTAGTTGTGTAGACAACTATGAGTCCCAACCTCGGCGCTGTCAACGCGTATGGGCCGTCTCGTTAAGGGAGACGAGAACGAATCGACCATCCGGATGCACATGGACACGCGAGATCGAGGTGTACCCCGGGTTGAAGAAGAACCGCCTCGGGCTGCCGACCACGTCAGCCAGGAACGTATTGGATGCTCCCCCATGACTGGCGGCCACGATCCGCTGCCCCTGATGGTCAAGCCCGATCCGGCGCATCGTGCGAATCATGTTGGCTCGCAGGTCGTCTGCATCATGCTCGGGCAGGAAGTCCTCGAAGCGTCCCTCATTCCAGGCTGCGGCGCGCTCCGGGTGGTCGAGTTGCTCGACCTGCTGGTAACTCGGAGCATCAGAGATCCATTCCCGCAAGCCCTCGTCAATCGTCACCGAGAGCCCCCGCGCTGCAGCAATCGGCTCAGCGGTCTGGATCGCTCGCTTGAGGTGGCTTGAGTAGACCGCGTCGATTCGCTCCCCCTCGAGCCACTGCGCCAGCCTCCTCACCTGAGCAAGGCCAACCTCACCA
>CAMDKQ010000072.1 GCA_945901095.1 Bifidobacterium breve | reverse complement strand
GCAGGCCGAATCTTCAAGGACACCGATTGCGGCGCAGATGGCGCGAGCATCTTCTGCGGGTCGATCACGCTGATGCCGGCGTCGGTCGCGACGTAGCCACGTCCATCTGAGAACGCGACCCCGTACTGCCCCTTCACCCGAACCTTCACCTCGCCCAGCACGGAGTTGGAGACGAGGTCCACCACCACGAAGGAATTCATCGAACTACGCAGGCCGTACACACGTCTGGCCACCGGATCGAGGTTCAGGGCCGCGACCTGCGATGGAAGCTCTCCGCCAGCGTAGGACGAATCGCCGTTCGAGGTCGGTTCGCGCAGGGATCCAGTCTGCGACCCCAAGCCATTGATCTGGCCCAACTGGGCACCCGAATCCGGATCAATGCGGATGAGGGACTGATCGGCCGGCAGCCCGGTGAATTCCATCCACGTTAGTTGCGGCGTGAGAGCGAGCAGGGTGCCGTCAGACGGGTCGCGGATCAGTGCAACGCCGGTCTCCACCGGACCGGACGCCAGGGAGGTCGCGCTGGCTCCCTTGACCGAGATGATCGCGTCCGGCACCGGGCATCCATTCATGTCCGGGCATTTGAAGACTGGTTGGAAGGCCATGGCAAACGTCCGATCCGAGGACGACGCAAGCCGCCCGTACGGGCGACCGAGCCCTTGAGAGAACCCTGTGAGCGTGACGTTCTTCTCCACGACCAGCAAGGTCACCGGGTCAATTGCCCAGATCGCACTATCGGTGCTGTTGCAATCCGCAATGACGTTCAGCCTGCCGCCATCAGGGCTGATCGTCATTCCAGAGAGGCAGGCGAGGGGTATCTCAACCCAGCGAATGAGTGTTCCGGCAGCGGTGTCGACGACGAAGAGGCCTTGCCCGGCCAAGACGTACGCAAGCGCCCCGTCCGAGGTGAGCACGACCTCAGGCGGTGCCTTGGAGTCGGGATTCGGAGCTTGCGGCAGCTTCACCGTCGATCGCACCGCCAACGAATTCGCGTCGATGATGCTGATGCTGCTCGCGCTGGTCGCAGCCACAATGCTCCCCTGAACAGCCACCGCACTGACCCCTCCCGGGAGCGCGACCGACGCCACGAGCCCTGGCTGCCCTGGACTCGCCATGACCGCCGGGGCGGGCCAGCCATAACAGAAGGCCACTCCGACGGACAGTGCCGCCGTAACGACGACGCGCCGAGTCGATCTCCCTGCGGTGTTCATTCTCATGAACCACAATGTAATGGAGGATCAACCCATCACCTACGGGCGAAGAATCCCCTCGCGGGTCGGTGGTGAAATTGGGTGGCTACCACCCCATCCAGCAATTGCGCGCGAACCCAGGGGCATCGCGCCTGAGCATCAGCCGGCAGGCGGGCTACACCACGATTCGTTCCACGACATACTCGGCCACGGCGAGCGAACTCGTCCACGCCGGCGACACCGCATTGAGCACGTGTGTTGATCGCTGGCCCGGGCGCACGACGAAATCCATCTCCAGCTTTCCCTCGCGCACGTTGAGCAGTTGAGCACGCACCCCGGGACGTCCCTTCGTCGTGAAGTCCGCCGGTCGAACGGAAGGGACCAGCGACTGGCTCTGACGAACGAGGTGTTTGCGCGAGTATTTCGGCAACTCGGTTCGGATGAGCCCGGGAACGTCATGGTGCGAGCTCCCGAGGAATGACGGATAGGTGCGCGCGATGTCCCAGGTCTCGCCGAGCGAGAAGCCGCCGACGCCGCCATAGTCCTCACGCCAGAGCGATGGGATCGCGGTCGGCCCGATCTTGGCCCGGCCATCGACCGTGACGGTGAGGTGGACCCCGAGGAACGGGTTGCGCGGATCCGGTACCGGATAGACATGACGCTGCAGGCGACCCGGCTCCCATGAGCCGTACCAGTACAGGCCCTTGAACGGGAGCATCCGGTACTCCTCGCCGACCCCGAACCAGTGGGCGACCGTGTCGGCGTAAAGGCCCGCGGCGTTAATGATGTGCCCCACCGAGCATCGTCCATCGCGATCGGTGGTGACCCAACCCGGGCCGGCTCCGATCACACGGGTCCCGAGCCGGATATCGCCACCCCGCTCGCGGACCCGGTCGGCGAGCGCCATCACGACAGCGGCCGGACTCGCCACGGCTGTCGTCGGCGACCACAGGGCAGACCCACAGGTGCGGGCGAGCGGTTCGAGCTCGCGCAACTGGTCCTCGTCGATCATCTCGAGCTCGACACCATTGGCCGCACCCCTACGAAACAGCTCCTGAAGCGCGGGCCTCTCACTGTCGCTTCGGGTGACCACCACCTTGCCGGTCTCGCGAACCTCAACCCCCCGCTCGGCGCAGAAGGCGCGAAGCCGTTCATTGCCTTGCCTGGTGAGCTGCGCCTTAAGCGAGTCGGGCGCATAGTAGAAGCCGGCATGCAGGACGCCGCTGTTGCGCCCTGATGCATGCTCGGCGAGTTTGTCCTCCTTATCGAGGACCACGACGGACGAGGACGGGTTACGAGCGAGCCAGGCATCGGCGAGGGCCAGTCCGATGACCCCTCCACCGATGACGGCAACATCTGCGGTGAACGGCACGATGACAGGCTACTGCGAGAGCGGCCAGGTCACCTCGACCCGTAGGCCGCCGAGGTCCGACCGGGTGGCCATCGCGTCACCCCCTGCGCCCCGCGCCGCCTCCCGGACCAGTGCAAGGCCAAGCCCTGATCCGCCTGGCACCGATCCGCTGCCCCGGGCGAACCGATCGAAGATGACGTCGCGTTCCTCGTCGGTGATGCCGGGGCCATCGTCTTCGACGGTCAACGTGACCCACTCGCTGCCGCGCGTGAGTGAGACCCGAGCACGCGACCGCGCGTACGCGAATGCGTTCGAGAGGAGTTCGTCGAGCACCCGGGCGAAGGTCCCGACACTGCACATGACCGCCACACCGGCTTCGATGCGTGCGTCAAGATCCAGACGCCGCTCTTCGGCGATGATCTGCGCATGCCCCACTCGATCCTGCGCCACGGCGGACGCGTCGGTCGCCTCGATGAGCCCGGCATTTGCATCGCTGCGTGCGAGGGCGAGAACCTGCTCAATGCGACGCGTGAGACGGTCGACCTCCGATGTCGCAGCGATCGCCTGACGGCGGACGTCGGGTTGGGACGTCGTCTCCTCGATCGCCTCGAGGCGCAGCCTAACTCCGGTGAGGGGCGTTCGCAGGTGATGGGAGGCGTCGGCCGCGACCCGCTCCGTGCGGCTGAGGATCCCGGCAAGTCGCTCCGCGGTGGCATTGAGCACCCGCGCGACCGACCGGACCTCCGCCGGGCCGTCAGACTCAGAGGCGCGAAGTTCGAGATTCTCGGCCAGGCCTGCGGCGACCTTCGACAAGCGGTTAAGCGGCCCAGCAATCGATCGGGCGATGAGCCACGCGAGCAGGCCGGCCGCGACCATCACGGCGAGGACGAACACGGCGAGCCACGCCTGGGTGCGGAAGACCTGCGCATCCACCTCGTCCTCGGGAAGGGAAAAGCGCACGGCAGCAACGACATCCATGCCCTGCACGACAGGGGCTGCCACGAATCGAAGATCAGCGCCCATTGTCTGGGAGGGGCGAACATCGGAATTGAGGCTCCCCTGCAGCGCTAGGTCGATCTCCGGGCGATCGAATGAGCGGTCAAGTGCTGTCTCGTCGCTGTCTGCGACGAGCCCGCGACCCGCATCGACGACGACGACCCGGGCTCCGGTACCGACGGCCGCAGCCTCGATGGTCGCGCCCCACCCCGACTCAGGCTGTGATGCAAGGACGGATGCGGTGCTGAGGGCATCGATCTCCAACTGCGAGATGAAGGCCGAACGCACATTCGTCGCAGCAATCGATGCGAGGGGAACGGCAAGCGTCATCGCCACGAGTCCGGCCACGAGCGTCATTGCAAAGACCAGACGACGGGTCATGCGCCCGTCTCGGCCAGTCGGTAGCCGACCCCACGGACGGTCTCGACGAGGGCCGGATCGCCAAGCTTCTTGCGCAGTGACGCGACATGGACGTCGAGCGTCTTTCCGGTGCCGATCCACACCGGGTCCCAGACCCGCGAGAACAGCTCCTGTCTGGTCACCGCTCGACCCGGCTCCTCGGCGAGCACGGCGAGCAGGTCGAATTCCTTGGCGGTGAGATCGACAACGGCCCCGTCGACCAGCGCTATGTGACGCGTCCGGTCGACGACGACGCGCCCCGACTCGATCGTCGTCTCAACCCGACGACGGCGCCCGACGGCCCTCACTCGGGCAGCGAGTTCGCGCACGCTGAACGGCTTGACGACATAGTCATCGGCTCCAAGTTCGAGGCCAACGATGCGATCGGTCTCGTCGCCCCGCGCCGTCGCGATAATCACCGGGATATCGGACGTTCGACGCAACTCGCGAAGCACATCGAGGCCATCGCCATCAGGCAGACCGAGGTCGAGGAGGACGACATCGACCCCGGCGCTCGACATCACCGCAGGCACCACCTGCGAGGCGTAGACCACATGCTCGGTCTCGAATCCGTTGCGGCGCAGGCCCTCGATCAAGGGCTCGGCAACAGCGGGATCATCCTCCACCACGAGTACTCGCATATAGGCATCGTTGCACGGCACCGCTATCAGCGCCTCAATGATGCCGACTTGGCCAGCGTTCCTTACCCGCACTTAACCCTGCCTTGGGTCGCAATTGTCCACCGGCTCCGTACCGTGACATCAATACTCATCTATTGCTAGGAGGCAGCATTATGAATCGCAAGGGATCAATCGGCGTCGCAGCCGCGGCGGCCGGCATTCTCATCGCCGGTGCCACCGCAAGTGTCGCCGTGTTCAGCGCGTCGCAGGCCGTGCCCGAGCCAGAGGCCATCACCCTGGTGGTCGATGCCTCCGCCGCGAGTGCGGACGCCATCGCCGCCGCTCCGATATTCGAGCCGGGACCACTGCCCGAGATTGTCATCGCGAGTACCGTCCCCGAGGCCACCTCGTCTAACTCGGCGGCGTCTATCTCGGCGGCGACTGCCAAGCGTCTGGTCCTCGCCGAGGTTCCCGGGACATTCGTCTCCGTGGCCAAGGCGACCCGCGGCGAATTCCCGTCCTTCGCTGTGACGGTGAAACGGGCCGACGGCTCGACCGTGACCGGCTACGTCGATCAGACAGACGGCGTCATCCATGACTGGACCCAGACGGCCGCACCTGCCCCCGCCTACAACGACGAGGAATACGAAGAGGAAGAGGAAGAGGAGGGGTCAGAGTACGAGGAAAGCGACCATGACGGGGACGACGACTAGTCGCTGCGTATCCTTCTCCCCATCGCCAGCGCGCGCGACGGGCACGGAAGGCGGGGTACCCCACTGTGAGCACCGAGGGTCTTGAGGGCGTGCTCCCTTGGTCGGCTGCCCACCAGATCGCTAGCACGTGCGCGCAGCCCCTGCCTGCGGTGCGCGCGAGGCTCGATGAGGCGAGCGGAAGTCTGCTCGCCTCATCGATCCTCATGCTCGACGACGATCCGGCCGAGAACATCGCCGCCGTCAACGGCTACGCCCTGTGTGGTCAAGGTCCGTGGCGTCGCACCCCGGAGGAGACCCTCGCCCCGGGCGAGTGCTTCATGGTGCGAGCGGGCACGCCAATGCCCGAACATGCCGATGCGGTCATGCCCCTTGAGCAGGCGGTTTCTGAGCAGGGGCGCGGCAACATCATCACCGTCACTGGCCGCGACATCCTCTCTGGCCTCGCCGACGAGCGGGTGAGGCCGGCCTTCGGCGACGGAGTGATGCTCCGGGGCAGCCGCACTCCGCAGGGCACGCAGATCCTGCCTGCCGGCCGGCTCGTCACGGCCTCAGTGCTCGCCCTGATGGCGGCAGCCGGCCACGACGACGTACCCATCACGAGGCCCCCAATTGTTGGCACCCTCGTGCTCGGCAGTTCGCTCCTCACCTCGGGTGGCTCCCGGCTGGGACGGGCGCGCGACGCACTCGGTGACAGCGTCCCCGCATTCGTCGCTGCGCTTGGAGCCAGGGCCAACCCTGCGGTTCGCGCACCCGACATGCACGAGGTGATCCGGGCTGAGATCGAGGATGCGAATGTCGACGTCCTCATCACGACCGGTTCCACCGCCCCTGACTCCGACAACAGCGTGAGGCACGTGCTTCGTGACCTTGATGCCCGTTGGCTCATCGATGGCGTGGCCGTGACCCCCGGGGCACAGATGCTCCTAGCCCGACTCCCAGATGGCCGCCTGATCGTGGGGCTCCCGGGCAGTCCCCAGTCAGCATTCGCCGGGCTCGTCACGCTCGTCTCCCCGATCATCCGTTCACTGAGGGGAGTGCCTCGCGAGGACTACCCGACTGCGGTGCTCGTCGATGACGCGCCTCGGGCCGACTTCGCCGACGACACGCGCCTTGCTCCCGTTCGGCTCGAGGACGATGGCGCCGACGGACTCCTCGCTAGGCCGATGCTCGACAGTGGGCCGGCAGGGCTCATCGGCTGGGGGAATGCTGACGCCATTGCGATTGTGCCTCCTGGCACCGGGATTAAGGGCGACACAATCTCGTTCATCATGCTGTGACCCGACCGCAAGGATCAGCGCTGACGCAGCGGATATCGGGACCGCAATGACCTCAGGAGCATCGGTGCCGCAGAATGAAGGCCATGGCCTTCTTCCGATCGCGCACCCTCGTTGTTGTCGTCGCCGTCATCACAGCCACCGGACTCTTCGTCTCGATGGCTGTGATGTTCATCTAGCTCCGGGCTGCTAGCTCCGGACTGGGCGAGCGGGCGCCGGTGCGGGCACGAACCCTCGTGCGAGGAGCCCAAACACAAGCAGTGCGGAGCCCGCGATAATCAGCGCGATGGACCACTCAGAAAGCGCATCGGTGCCGGCGAGCACGTAGTGGGCGGTCGCGAAGGGCCAAGCCGCGTAGGCGATGAGGTGGCTCTGCTTGAACCAGGTGTTGCCAACCTTCCCCAGGCGGGGACGCAAACGGCCCATGATCGAGACGGGTATGAGAAGCCAAAAGGCGATGATTCCGAGGGACACAGCGAGTGGCTGCCAGGGTGCCAGGCCCGGAATGAGGAGCTGAGCCACGGTGAACTTCACGGCCGGGTCGACGAGGAGCAGGATCATGTGGATGAGCAGGAATGCGAGCGCGGTAGCGCCGAGCCAGCGGTGCAGGTCGAGCAGGCGCATCGGTGAGGCGAGGCGGCCAAGCAGCCGGGTGCGTAGCAGGATCCCCCACAGCACGACCGCGGTGAGGAGGCCCCACGCGGTGATACCGCTCGCACGAATCGCGAGCCAGGTCCACGGAATCTCAGTCAATGGGGGCTCCTATGCGCGTGTCGTCGGTGAGTATTTGCTCGCTGGTGAGCAGGACTGAAACAAAATCATGGTCGCTTAGCCATTGGGGCGCGCGACCGGCTCCCATGAGCAGAGCCGCGGTAGCTGCGGCCTCGGCCCGCCAGCCCATGTCAGCGACCACGGTCGCCTGCACTAGGTCGCCGCGGGCGATGTCACCCGTGCGAGGGTCGATGAGGTGGTGGCGGCCACTACCCCAGACGCGCTTGAGGGTGGTCGACGTCGCCACGGCTCCGCGGGCGATTCCGGGTTCGAACTCAAGGTGACGGATCACGCGGTCGGGGTGGTCGATGGCCGCGCGCTCGTCCTCGATCGCGAGGATCCATGCGGGGTCGTCGCCGGGGGTGCCCGCGAAGACGATGTCGCCGCCGAGGTTGACAAGCACGCCATCAGCGCCGGCGCCCATCAGTTCGTCAACAATGATGTCTGCCGCGAGGCCCTTGCCGATCGCACCGGGGTCGATGCCGAGTCCTGCTGGCAGGTCCACCGTGCCGTGGGCCTCATCGACGATCACCCGCTCCATACCGGGGGAGGGCTCGACGACCAATGATCCGCTCGATGCGGCGATCGCCCCCCGGGCGATGACGGTGGCGAAGTCGGCGTCATAGCCGGCCGCCTTGATCGAGGGGAGGATCGTCGGGTCGAAGAGCCCGCCGGTCATCTCCCATGCCGCCTTCATGGTGGAAACAAGTCGGACGAGGTCCGCGGAGCACTGCACCGGCCCGGTTCCGGCCCGGTGATTGAGCCGATTCAGCTCACTCCCGGAGCGAAACCGAGACCAGCAGTCCTCGAGCAGTTCGATCCGCGTCTCGGCGGCGTCCGCGAGGAGCTGCCCGGCGTCAGCGGGTGCGTAGCAGATCACCGAGCAGTCAGTGCCCATCGCTCGCAGGTTCCGGATGACGGCGGGCATCGCTCAGCTGCTCTTCGTGTTTGACTGCGGCTGCGGCTTTGGAGCGGCCTGGGCAGCCGGCTTGCTTACCGTGGGCTTACTCACCGAGGGAATGGGCTCGGTGACGCTCACGTTGCCGCCCGCGGACACCTGCAGCGTGAGCGCGGCCTCAGCGAGCTGGGCGCGGTAGTCGGTGAGGCGCTGCGCTTCGGCCGCGAGTTGTGCGGCGTAGGCATCGAGTTCCGCCTGCGTGTACCCATCGGTTGACGTGAGGGCCGCGACAGCACTTGCCTGCGCTTCGGTTGCCGAACTCGAATCGGCGGCGGCGCTGTCCTGCGCTGTGCGAACACCGATCACGCCGACGAGTCCTACACATGTCGCGGTCGCGAGCCCTGCCGACACGATCTTGCTCGCCGTGGAGTTGGTTCGACGGCTGGGGCGGCGCTTGTCGTTGGTCTTCGTCCTCATGGCCTGTTCTCCTTATTTCTTTGTGATCCCTTACGGCTCTTACCTACTCCAAAAGGTTAAGGAACGAGCCACCAAGGATCTGACAAGGAAAGGTAAAGGGAAGGCAAGGGCTGCGCAGCGATTTATTCGTTCTTCGTCAGCCGCAGGGCGCCCACCGGGCAGGTGGTGACCGCGCGCTTCGCCTCGCCGGCCAAGACCTCCGGCACGTCGGTAACGAGTCCCCCGGCGATGAAGACCGGGTAGCCCCATTCATCAAGGTCAATGAGTTCGGGCAGGAGTTCAGCGCAGAACCCGTGCGCGTCGCACAGGGTCGGGTCGAGGTGGAGTTGACGCCGCACTTGCTTGCTCATCGGAAGTCCTTTCCTGCGCGCTTCACGGGGGTCTTTCGAATCTTGGGAATCGGCAGCGACGCGCCGGAACGGCTCGCGCTGCAACCACCCCCGAGGTGCTCGGCCACCTCCGCGCTGAACACCGTGAGGCCTGTCCCGATGAAGCGTGCGGTGCCATCCGGATGCTTGCATCCGCCGCGGTTCACCACGAGGGCAAGCCTGGCATTAATGCGGGCAAGATCCTCCCTCGTGCTTGCTGCGCGCGCGAGGTCGGTCAGGTCATCGGCAACCGACGGGAGGCCGAATCGGCAGGGTCCGCACTGGCCAGCGCTCTCACCCGCCATGTAGGTGGCGACCCTGGCCATCTCGTGGAGCGGGCAGATCGCGGCGTCGAGGGCCCACAGGATGCCAGCACCGATGACCCCGCCAGCCTCTCGCACCTGAGCCGGGGCCCATTCAGCCGACCACAGGGCCTCGCTCGCCACCCAGGCGCCGCCGTAGCCACCGGTGAGGAATCCCTCGACCGGGCCGTCCACGCCTCCACAGCGGGCGAGGATGTCCGAGACGGGAGTGCCGGTCGGGACCTCGATGACGCCGGGCTGCCGGACCCGGCCTCCGACGGTGACGAGAGTGGTTCCGGGCGCTTGGGCATCGCCGACCTCCGCAAACCATGACCCCCCGTGGCGGGCGATGAGCCCGAGGTGGGCGAGGGTCTCGACATTTTGGACGAGCGTGGGCCGACCGTTCATGCCGCGCTCGAAGGGCCGATCTCCGTAGACGGGGGTTGCAGTGTCATCGCCGGCCCAGTGGGAAAGCGCGCTCTCCTCGCTCGCGACGTAGCGGGCCGGGGGCGTGATGAGCTCAACTCGGACCAGATCGGATCGGCGTTCGGCGATCGCCCTTTCGAGGTCATCTATCGACGGGGTGCCACGGTGCACGGCGAGATAGGCATCGGTCGCGCCGACGGTCGCCGCCGCTGCCTGAATGCCATCAAGGATGAGGTGCGGGACGTGTGCGAGGAGGACAGCGTCCTTGCCGCTCGCCGGCTCGCCCTCCATTGCATTGGCGATGACGACGGGCCGACTCCCGGGGGACCGCTTTCGCCGACCTGCGGCGCTGTCGACGACCGCCTGCATCTTGCGGGCCGTCGGGAACCATCCACCGCCACGACCACATAGGCGTGACTCGGCAATCGCTTCAATGAGGGGACCGGGGTGCCCGTCCGCCGAGGGCGGCAATATCGGAAGCGGGCCGAAGGCGGCGGCGTGGGATGCAAGGGATCGCAGATCACGGGCCCGGCCCGTCTGCGGATCGATCGGGAGCAGACGATGGGTAGACATACCACCATGGTGCCCTGCTGCCGCTTAACGATGCGTGAAGTGAGGGCCAACTCGCGGTAAGGAGGGGTAGGGATCGCCCATTTCCGCTGACACGCAGTCATTCCGTCTTTTCCTACTTGTTTAGTAGGGTATGTTGTGCAGATGTCCATCACCGACATCGACCTCGCTCTAGCCCTCGGCGGTCTCTTCGCCGGAATCATGGTCGGCCTCACCGGCATGGGGGGTGCGGCGCTCGTCACGCCCATGCTCGTCCTGCTCTTCGGAGTATCACCAGCCGCCGCTGTATCGAGCGACGTCGTCGCAGCCGCGATCATGAAGCCGGTCGGCTCATGGGTCCATATCCGCAATCACACCGTCCACTGGGGCCTCGTCGGCTGGCTCTCCGCCGGCTCGATACCCGGTGTCCTTGTCGGCTCGTGGATCTTCTCGGCCGTCCTCGCAACCTCCGGGGCCGACGAAACCATCCGCGCGTGGATCGGCGGAGTCCTGGTCCTTGCTCTCATCGCGATGCTTGCGAAGGGCTACCTCACGCGGAGGGCACGGCTGCGAGGAGCCGACCAGCAGTCGACCGGCATCGACACTGAGGTGAAGGTCGTGCGCACGGTCATCCTCGGGCTCATCGTCGGGCTTATCGTCGGGATGACGAGCGTCGGCTCCGGCTCGCTCATGGTCACCATCCTCATCCTCCTCTACCCGCTGCTGCGGCCATCGGTCCTCGTCGGAACCGACCTCACCCAGGCTGTCCCGATGCTTGTCGCAGGTGCAATCGCCCACGCGGGGCTCGGTGAGATCAGCATCGCGGTCGTCGTCTCGCTCCTCATCGGGCAGATTCCCGGGGTGATCATCGGTGCGCGACTTTCGACACGGTACGACGGACACCTGCTCCGGTGGCTCCTTATGGTTATCCTCGCTGCGACGGCACTGAAACTCCTCGGTGCACCAAGCCTGCTCTCAGGTGTGATAGCGATTGTTGGGGTGCTCATCGTGGGAGGCCTGATGATCCGCGATCGACGACGCGCCTCTGGTGCCGCCACCGGGATCACCGGATTAACGGAAAGCGTCAAGTGAAATCCCGCGAGCAGGCAGCCACCGGTCGCGGCCCTCTCCACTTTGCCAGCCGGCGCTTCAGCCCCGTCCGGAACATCACCGTCCGACTCCTTGTCGCCCTAGCGGCGCTCGTCATCACGGCGATCATCGTGTACCTCGAAAAGGGTTGCTACGCCGACCGCGGGCTTACCGGGACCCTCACACCGATTGACGCGCTCTACTACGCCACTGTCTCGCTTTCGACGACCGGATACGGCGACATCGTCCCGGTGTGCGAATCCTCCCGGCTCGCGAACATTTTCATCATCACCCCACTGCGCTTCCTCTTCCTCATCGTGCTTGTCGGCACGACCGTCGAGGTCCTTACCCAGCGCACCCGCGAAGAGTTCCGCTCAGCCCGCTGGAGGAAGACCGTGAAGGATCACATCGTCATCATCGGCTACGGGGTAAAGGGCAGGTCAGCTGCGCGTTCCCTCACCGAGAACGGAGTTGCGGGCAGCCACATCGTCATCGTCACCCCGGACAGGGCGGCGGTCGACGAGGCGAGCCGTGACGGCCTCGTCGGGGTCCTCGGGGATGCGCGCCGAGAAGACGTTCTGCGCGACGCAGCGGTCGAGAAGGCCGCAAAGATCATTGTTGCCACGAACGAGGACGACACCTCGGTCCTCGTCACGCTTACTGCCCGGCGCCTCGCCCCCACGGCCATGATCGTTGCCGCCGTGCGCGAGTCGCAGAACGCCGACATCCTTCGACAGTCTGGCGCCGACACGGTCATCCCCACCGCCGAGGCAGCCGGACGCCTCATGGGACTCTCGCTCGTGTCCCCCGTCGCCGGCGACCTCATGGAGGATCTCCTCGACTCCGGCAGGGGCCTAGAGATCGTCGAACGAGACATCACGCGAGCTGAACTCGGCCTCGCGCCCTCGGATATCGACGCGCAGGGCCAGATAGTGCTGGCGGTCGTGCGGCGAGGTGAGGTCCACCGATTCGACAAGAGCGGAGTGACGATCCTCGAGCAGGGCGATCGGCTCGTCGTCATCCGCTCGGGTGACGGTCACCCGGGCAAGTCGGACCGCTAGTGGGCACCATGCGCGCCATCGTCATCTCGGAGCCCGGTGATCCAAGCGTCCTGTCATGGGCGCAGACCCCATCCCCCGAGCCACGCCCGGGCGAGGTCCTCCTTGACATTGCCGCCTCCGCCGTGAACCGGGCCGATCTGCTGCAACGGCAGGGCCACTACCCGCCGCCACCCGGCGGCAGTGACATCCTCGGCCTTGAGTGCTCAGGCACCATCACAGCACTCGGTGCCGGCGTGACCTCGCGGGCGGTCGGCGATCACGTGACCGCCCTGCTCGCGGGCGGTGGGTACGCCGAGCAGGTCGCCGTTCCCGTCGGCCAATTGATGAGCGTGCCCGAGCCGGTGTCGCTCGTCGAGGCGGCGTCGCTCCCCGAGGTCGCCTGCACGGTGTGGAGCAACCTCGTCATGACCGCGAACCTGAAGCAGGGCGAGTGGGTCCTCATTCACGGTGGTGGGTCTGGCATTGGCACGATGGCGATTCAGGTCGCTCGGGCGCTCGGTGCCCGTGTTGCCGTCACCGCGGGTAGCGCCGCCAAACTCGATGCCTGCGCAGCCCTCGGGGCCGAAGTGCTCATCAACTACCAGCGCGAGGACTTTGTTGAGGTCATGACGAAGGCGACGGGCGGACGTGGCGTCGACGTCATCCTCGACAACATGGGCGCCTCCTATCTCGACCGAAACCTCACCGCCCTCACCTTTGGTGGCCGCCTTGCGGTGATCGGCCTGCAGGGCGGCATCAAGGCCGAGGTCAACCTAGGTGCGATGCTCCGCAAGAACGCCACCGTGAACGCTCGCTCACTGCGCGCCCGGCCTCCAGCGGAGAAGGCCGCCATCTGCGCCGAGGTCGAGCGCAATATCTGGCCGTGGATCGGAGCCGGACTCATCACCGCAGTCATCGGTGCCCGTCTGCCCATGAACGAGGCAGGCGATGCTCACCGCCTCCTCGAGTCCGGGGCCGTCACCGGAAAGATCCTGCTGACGGCGGTGGGGTGACCCGCCAGCGCTTCTTGGGCCTGCTGGGGATCTTCGTCACCCTCGTTGCCCTGGGCGCAGGGGTCACAGCACCGGTCGAGGCCGCGTCAGGTCTCGCGCCCCGGGCCGCCACCTCAGTGTCCTGCCTCCCGGCACCGCACCCGGTCACCACCGAGCAGACCACC
>CAMDKQ010000071.1 GCA_945901095.1 Bifidobacterium breve | reverse complement strand
AGATGCGAGATGCAGATGAACTCGTCGTAGCCCCGCAGGGCGTCAAGGCCGGCGGCGTACTCCACGCGCGCTGCGGCATGACGCAGGTAGATGGTCGGGTAATGCATCGGGATGAAGTCGAAGACGATGGCGATCTTGTGGGCCGTGCTCTGCAGTATCGGGATGAGCGGTTCAGGGCTCGCCGTAAGCGGCGACGGCTCGATGAGCACCGAAAATCCCGGCACGTTCGCCTCGGTCACACGAGTGATCTGCTGGCAGGAACCCGCGAGATCATCGGGTAGACGCTCAAGTCCTCTATCAACGAGGAGCACGACCTTCTCGTCTCCAACAGCCGCGCGAATGCCAAGGAGTGCACTGCTCGCGAACCGGCCGATGCCGCGGGCGCCAAAGGCGGCGCTTTGCAGGCTGCGGGCATCGAAGAGCACCCGGTTGCCGTTGGCCGGCGTGGGCGAATCGGGCGGTGAGGCGAGGCGCATGCGGGTGCGCAGGGCCGCCATGAGACGTCCGAGTTCATCGTCATGGTTGTCAGTGCGTCGATCGAGGGTCTCGTCATCGTCATACGGGCCAGCCTCGAGCCAGGCTGCGACGTCCTGCTTGTCGTTCGAGGAGAGTGGAGCTAGACCGAAGCCACCACGTGTCGGGTCGGTCTTGCCGCCGCGCGCGCCCGGAAGAGTGGGCATGCCCTCGGGGGTGATCCAGTCGACCGTTTCGGCCGGGGCCTTGCCGAGGTAGCCCGGGTCAACGAGATTCGGGAAGTTCGCGGTGACGTGACGTAGGTGACGCTCACGGATGACCGCGCGCTGCAGGGGGCCGGGAGTCTTGAGGATTGCCAGGCGCACCGCGTGCTGGGCAAGCCGAACGACCTTGCCTGCCTTCCGGGTATAGCGCCAACTCCTCGATCCCTCAACGCTCGCAAGTGCCGTGCGCAGTTCAAGGATCTGCTTCTCGTACTCGGTAACCGGCACGGCGCCGCGGATGTCGTTGAGGATGAGCTCGCGCTGCCAGGCACGCCGGGCATGCGCGCGATCGCGGGCTTTCGCGAGGTCGGATTGATCGGCCTGCACCCAGCCGTGCATGCCGGCGTCCAGTGAATTGAACGGGGTAGCGACAGCCGCGACCAAGTCATCATGCTCGGAGGCCACGTACCAGCGGTTCACGCCGTCGAAGGCGGCAAGCACGTAGCCACGGCGCAGCAACTGCGGCTCCCACGCCTGATGGCTGGGCTCCTCCGTGCCCGCGTGCACCGCCTCGATGCACATGACCCACGGCCGGTAGGCGCGCAGCGAGAACCCGTCGAGAACCAAGGCCTCGGCGCCCTCGACATCGATCGACATGAAGTGGATCTCATTGGCGCTCAGGTATTCGTCGAGGATGGAGTCGAGTCGGCGGGCCTCCACCGTGACCGCGACGGTCTCGAAGCCGCGGCTCGCAGCCGCCTCCGCCTCGCCCGTGTTCAGCGTTCCGAGGCCCGTGCCCGGGACAGTATTGAACGTGAGCGTGCCGTCGGAGTCGCTCGCCGCGCACTCGACGACCGTGTCACTCGGCCGGAGGGTTCGAAGGTCGCGAGCGAGGGCTGGGTCGGCCTCAATGAGCAGGCCGCGCCAGCCGAGGTCGTACAGACTCGCGGTGATCGACAGGTGGCGCGCCTCGTTCGCACCGACATCGACATAGGTGAGGCCATCGCCCTTCTCGAGCGGCGGATTTTGCTGAGCATGGAAGGCGCGCCAGACGCGGATGTCTTCGGCATTCTGCGCGTACGACACCTTCGACTCCACGTCGCCAAGAGTAGACGGCAACGAAGCCCAGCCTCACGGCTCCGCGCGGCGTCACTCCGTCGGGAATGAGTGAAGCAATTTATGCTGCAGATAGTGCTGCATTGACATGCCGCAGTTCACTCTGCAGAATGAGAAGCATGAGCAATCGGATGACCCAGGCCGTGGTTCGGCGCCCAAGCGTGCCGCTCACCGCCAAGGACGAGGCAGAACTCGCCCTGCTCCGCACCTCCCCCACCTTCCGCAAGGCACTCGAGCACCTCGCGCCCACTGGGCCCAGTGCCGTCGAAGCCGTGAGCGAGGCGGTGCTCCTCCACTCCGTCCTCGAGGCCGGGCTCGCCGCGATCCGCGCGATGGCCGAAGCCGACGGCTACGCGGAGATAGCTGTCCAGTACGCCGGCCAGGCCGAGCAGCGCCGCCGCATGTCACGCCGGCGCACGCCCACGTGGATCGACGAGCCGTGACCACCCTCGTTCGCGGTCGGGTCTACCGCGCCCGCCCATCAGGATTCACCGACGACAAGTTCTTCGTCGTCGTCTCGAACAACAACCGCAACCGAAGCCTCGAGAGCGTGCTCGTGGTCAGATTCACGACGTCGGCCAAGCCGGCAATTGCCAGCATCGTCGAGATTCCTTCCACTGAGGTGCTGCCGGGTGGTCGGGTGGTCTGCGACGACATCTACGACCTATACGAGGACGAAGTGAAGGCCGACATTGGCGCGCTGAGCGCCAAGACGATGGCGGCAATCAACGAGGGATTGAAGGCCGCTCTCAGCCTCACCTGATAACGATGCCGACCAGTCGCCAACCCATTCAGCAGGCGGCAGGAGCGAAGAGGCATCCTCTTCGCCGCAATCGTCCTGTGGCTCCCCGCATGAATTCGCAGACACGACCTAGACCTTGCTCAAGAGGTCCTTCTCGATGCGGGCGACCGCGACGTCGATGTCGTAGTTCGCCGGCGGGTTAGCGACGAGCAGGCTCAGGTCACCGACGAAATCGGGACTCTGCAGCTTCTCCCGCAGGTTGGCGACGGCCAGGGCGGAGGTGTATCCCGATGGGCGATACGGCTCGAAACACGCGACGATTTCGGTCGGGTCGAGGCCCAATTGGTCAAGGCCAAGCCACAGGTCGAACACGTCACGACCCTTCTTTCGCTGGTATAGCGCTCGCAACTTCGTCGACAACAATTCAGCGACTGTGAACGTCTGCAGGCTGCACGCCCCAGAGAACCAGCTTGACGCCACTGCGAACGGCAGGTCGAACAGCGGCCGCGCGGGAGAGGTCTCGAAGGTGTTGATCTCGACCTTGATGCGCAGATCTGGCCCACCACTGGCGGCGGGTGCCCTGAACTTGGCCTTGGGGTACTTGCCGACCGCTACCTGAGCAACGTTGAGCCCGATCTCTTGAGCCACTTCGCGCAGAGCGTCGATGATCGGGCCGATCGGTGTGTGGGTTGTTCGCACGAAGTCGAGGTCCTCGCTGTAGCGCAGGGGTGCGCTGAGGTGTACCTGATGCAGGCACGTGCCTCCACGGAATACCAGTTCTTCCTTGAGGAGGGGGTGCTCATAGATGGCGATAATCGTCCGAGCGAGCAGGAGGTCCTGCTCGATTTGGTCGCGGGTAGGCCAAGGGCGGGTCACGCCCCACTGGGTGATCGCTGCTGCAGGTATCACAGGTCAGGTTCGACTTCCGTGTTGATCACAAGACCCCAGCGCTTGTCAGTGGGGCCTCTACGCGGGCCGCGCGGATCCAACAGCACCGTTGGCCGACCGTCGGACTGTCCCTCCAGATGCCCGGCGAGGGAATCCCGGTCAACGGCCGCATCGACGCAGTCAAGGACCCAACCCAGCCGGCGAAGACTGGACCCGGGGAAGTGACGAGATGCACCGATGAGGTCTGGCGCCGTCATATGCGCCGCCTCAACCAGTTCGGCGACCACTGTGGCGACGTTGCTGAGCCCGCCTCCGTCCTTCGGGTAGTGGGCCAGATCCAGGGCCGTGGCTGCAGGAGACGACACCCTCACGACACCCGAAGCTGAGTTCTTCAGCACAAACGGCACGTCGGCGGCCTTCGACCGGTAGTAGAAGCGCAGCTTGACTCGACCGAGGTCACGATCCTTGATGCGTTTGTCGACGGCCACCTGGAATGCCTGCGGCCGTTGGTGCGCAGCACCATGAATCTCAGCCGCGCTCAGCAGCGCCACGTAGTAGTTCGCTGCGAGCACCTTCATCAGCGGGTCGATGAAGTCGAGGGCCGGGATGACCCCCCACGTCCTGAACTCGGGCGGGATGGGCACGTAGAAGCCGGGTGAAGGACTGAACAGCTGGCCGCTTCGCCGCAGGCGCACAAGGGCAGCAGCGGCTGCCTTCGCGTCGAGCCCCATGAGTGAACTCGCCGCCGGCAGATCCACCCACGACTGGCCATGGGACAGCAGTCGGTCAGCTAGGTGCCGTGGTGGCACCCTCTCGACCAAGCTCTGCTTACTCATGGTTTGACTCCAGTGCAATTAGTGTTGTTGATACGACGCTCAGCGCTGCTTAGGAGGCAATAATTGCACATATTTATGTGTAATTATTGCGCTTAAGACTATGGATATCGCTGTATCTCACACATTCGATACACACTCACAGCGAAATCAGGGTCGACGTGCATGCCTCCAAGGCCAACCCTGCAAGTACCTCCGGATTGATGGCGCAGCGCCGTTAACGGCAGCGACCGCGAGAGCGGGGTCGCATCGGATCGGCCCGCGTATTCGGGAACGTAGGCAAGGCTCAGGGCCCCATCCGATCATCTGCCGAGCGCCGCCGCCTCGTCACCGCCAAGGAGAACGAGCATCTCTTCAGGCAACCGACTCGCCTCCGCGATGCCGCTCAACGATCGCGGCGAGGTCGATCGGGGATCGTGACGCGGCCGCTGCCCTGCTCGACTCACACGACCCAGTGACGACTCACTCCGGCTGCATCGGCCAGCTGCTGCTGGGTCCAACCCCGCTCCTTGCGCGCCGAGTGGAGAACCCGGCCGATGTCGGCGTTCGCCGTCAAGAGCGGATTTGTCGGCGTTCGCCTACGTCTCGCGCCAGAGGGCATTGGGGTTCGCGAGGAGTTCTCGATCAAAGTCGACCATCGCCTGCACCATCTCGGCGAATGACTTGGTGTGCTGCCAGCCTAGGTCGCGGTAGGCGGCGCTGCCGTCGCCCTTGAGGACGACCGGGTCGCTGTCGCGCTTGAGGTCCTCGCGGACGGTCACGTGCTCGGCCCAGTTGTCGATGCCGACCGCGGCGAACGCGAGTTGCAGGAATTCGCTGAGCTGGTGGGTCTGCCCGGTGGCGAGGATGTAGTCGCGCGGCTCTGCGGTGCGCATCATGAGCTGCATGCCGCGCACATAGTCGGGCGCCCAGCCCCAGTCGCGACACACATCCAGGTTGCCCAGCTCGAGGCCCTGCTGCTGACCGGCGGCGATCCGGGCCACGCCCTCGGTGATACGCCTGGTCACGAAACCGCTGCCACGCAAAGGGGATTCGTGGTTGTAGAGGATCGCTGCTGAGGCATGCACGCCGTGATCTGCACGGTACCGCGCGATGAGATCCATCGCCTCGGCCTTCGCCTTGGCGTAGGGACTGTGCGGCGCGCGGGGGGTCGCTTCGTTTTGCGGGGCGACGTCGGTCTTCTCGAAGATGGTTCCGGATGAGGCCTGCACAAGCCGGCCGTGGCCCGGGTTCTCTGCGAGTGCTTCCAGAATCGTCCGCACTGCTCCGACATTGACCGCATGGGTGCCGACCGGGTCATTGAAGGACTCGACGATCGAGCTGATGCCGCCGAGGTTGTAGATCTCGTCCGCCGACGTGTCGGAGAGCGCCGTGCGAAGCAGCGCCGAATCACTCAGGTCGCATTCGATCACCTGAACGGCAGGCGCGTAACGCCGGAGGAAGGACGCATCAGTGCCCGGCTTGACGAGGCCGACGACTTCGGCGCCCGAGGCAAGCAGGTCCTGCGACAGCAGGATGCCGTCCTGTCCGGCAGCGCCGGTGATGAGAGCGCGCATTCAGGGCCTAGAACGAGCCTTCTTTGGCGCCCTCGAGGCGGGCGATGTCAGCGTCGACCATGATGCGTGCGAGCTCGGGAGGCAGAACCTTGGCTTCCCAGCCGAGCTTGGCCTTCGCCTTGCTCGCATCGCCGATGAGCTCGTCGACCTCGGTCGGACGCAGGAACTTGGGATCGAACTTGACGTAGTCCTCCCAGTTCAGGCCAGCATGCTCGAAGGCGAGGGTGAGGAAGTCGCGGATCGTGTAGGCGGTGCCGGTGGCGAGCACGAAGTCCTCGGGCTCGTCGGCCTGCAGCATGCGCCACATACCGTCGGTGTACTCACGGGCGTAGCCCCAGTCGCGAATGGAGTCGAGATTGCCCATCCACAGTTCCTTCTGGAGGCCCTTAACGATGTTCGCAACGGCGAGGGTGATCTTGCGGGTCACGAAGGTCTCGCCGCGGCGGGGCGACTCGTGGTTGAAGAGCTGGCCGTTCACCGCGAACATGTCGTAGGCCTCGCGGTAGTTCTTGGTGATCCAGTAGCTGTAGACCTTCGCGGCGCCGTACGGGCTGCGCGGGTAAAAGGGGGTGTCCTCGTTCTGCGGGGGCGGGCTGGCGCCGAACATCTCGCTCGTGCTCGCCTGGTAGAACCGGATCGACGTATCAGTGCTGCGGATCGCCTCGAGCATGTTGATCGTGCTCACGCCCGTTGCCTGCGCAGTGAACACCGGCTCATCGAAGCTCACCCGCACATGCGACTGAGCCGCGAGGTTGTAGACCTCGTGCGGGTGGATGTCGTGGACCAACGCCGACATGCGGGCAGCGTCGGTGACATCTCCGTAGTGAAGGTGAAGGTTCTTTCCGGGGGTGTGGTCGTCCTTGTGTAGGTGGTCGATGCGCGAACGATTGAAAGTCGACGACCTACGCACGACGCCGTGCACCTCGTAGCCCTTGTCGAGCAACTGCTCGGCCATGTACGAGCCGTCCTGACCGGTGACGCCCGTGATGAGCGCGCGCTTGGCTTCAGACAAGGGTTCCTCCGAGCGTTCTTGGGCCGAGCGCGTGGCGCTCAACCCGGGGGACGTCAATGACCGCAGCCTACCGGCTCGATCGACGCTCGCCGTGGCCTACACGGGAGCATCCGCGCGACGCTGGCGGAGCCGGAGCCGGAGCCGGCTAGTTCACCGAAGGGGCTGAGATTGACCGACCCCCTCGGATTCGATCCATCAACTCGACGAGCGGCGCACCCGCCACGTAGTGACGTCCCCTTCTTTCACCTCGTGTCTCGAGCAGGCCCGCTTCGACGAGCCGGCGTAGGTCGCCTCCCGCTGTCTGCTCCGAGATTTGCTCGGAGGCAATCTCGAAGCTCGCTCGATACGTGCCATTGCGCACACGCAGACCTTGTGTCGCATCGAAGAGGGCGGACAACGACCGCTCGGGCAGCCGGAGGTCAGCGACGAGCTCAGAGAGCGCGAGCCAAAGGTGCTCGCTCTCACGCACGCGTTCCAGCAGTGTCTGCGCCTGGCGCACGTGTGCGGTCAGCATGAACTCCACCCAAGGCCTCGTATCGCGGGCTGGCTGCCAGCTTCCGCCGCCGACGGTGGCAAGCTCGCCATAGTACTCCTGCGTGTGCTGGCCGAGGTACTCCTCGATGCTCATGAAGACCGGAGAAAGCACGCCGGTGCGCGCGAGGACGAGGCTCTGCAGGCAGCGTGCCGCTCGGCCATTGCCGTCACGGAAGGGGTGCACCATCACTAGGTTGAGGTGGGCAAGGGCCGCTCGAACAAGGGGCGGCTCGGTGGACGACTCATTTAAGGAGCCGCACAGTTCGCGGATGAGGTGCGGGACCTCGCCGATTTCCGGACCCTCGTAGACGATTGAGCCATCGACGTCGCGCCGCACGAAGATCGCTCCGGTGCGCCACAGGCCCGGCCGGTTGGCGAGCGAATCGCTCGTCATCATGAAGTGCAGGCTCTTCAAGAGCCGCTCGTCATAGTCAAAGTCATCGTCGTCTGACATCTGCAGCACGTATGTCATTGCCTCGCGGTAACCGACGAGCGCCCGGCGCGTTCCCTCGTCCACGCTGATCGGGTCTTGCCGGGCAACGACCGCAGCCGCGTCGTCGAGGCTGGCGACGAACCCTTCGATGCTGTTTGATCCTTGGATATTGCGGGCGAACGACAGCCGCCGCAGGGATCCGGTCCAGCGCTTCGGTTCGTGCAACTGCCACCGCAGGCGACTGCGGTATTCGCCGATCTCCTCGAGGAGGGCCAGGTCGGTATCTGTGAGGGTCGGCGCCATGAACAACACGTGCATACCTCCGTTCATCGGTTATTTATAGTTTATAACGTTAAATTTCGTTGAATTAAACCATGTTTCTTGAGGGTCTGCCCGCACGTCGCCCGAGGACGTTTCAGGGTCGGCTCAGTCTGGCGGCCTAGACTCCGGAGCGTGGACGTGTCGATAGTCGCGGTCGTTCCGACATACCGTCCGGACGCAGCGGAACTCCTCGCCCTCGTGACGTCGCTCACCGCTGATGGCCTCGCGGTGCTCGTCACGGACGACGCCTCCCCCTGCACCGCAGACCGAGCGCTGCGCGAAATCCAATCCCTCGGGGTCGACGTCGTCCGGCATCGCCACAACCGCGGGATTGCCCGCGGCCTGAACGATGGCCTCGCCTTCGCCTTCGCTCGCGGGGCGACCTGGCTGCTCACCGTCGATCAGGACTCGTCCCTACCCGCCGACTATGTGTCGGCCCTACTCGCCGCCGCGACCGATCGGGTCGGTGTCATCGGTGCCGAGATTATCGGCGACGCCAGCGGCGACGTCCGATATCCAACGACCCAAAGCGATGGCCACCTCACGACCGAGGAGGTCTTCCAGACCGGCTCGCTCTGGTCGGTGGCCGCTCTGACCGCCATCGGCGGGTTCGATGAGTTGCTCGGCATCGATGCGGTGGACGCCGCTGCGTGCCTTCGTCTGCGCGAGCGCGGGTTCATCGTGACCCTCGCCCCCGGCGTGCGGCTCGAACATCGCGTGGGCGCGGCACGTCAGGTCACCCTTCTCGGCCGCAAGGTGGTCGCAACCGGTCACAGCCCCGAGCGCCGCACCACCATGGTGCGCAACAGGCTGCTCCTCGCCCCCGCCGAATTCAAGCAGTCGCCGAAGCACGCCCTTCGCACGCTCAGGCGAGTCGGAGTCAACGCCGTCCTCGGTGCCACCGTCGAGGAGAACCGATGGGCGAAGACCAAGGGGACCATCAAGGGCCTATGGCCGCGCGCGAGCCGTTAGCCTTGCGAGTCATCGAGAGGGGCATATCGTGAAGGGCATCATCCTGGCCGGCGGGACCGGCAGCCGACTTTGGCCGATCACCAAGGGCGTGAGCAAGCAACTGCTCCCCGTCTACGACAAGCCGATGATCCACTACCCGCTGTCGACCCTCATGGCCGCCGGTTTGCGCGAGGTGCTCATCATCACGACCCCGGACGACTCAGAGAGTTTCTCGCGCCTGCTCGGAGACGGCTCCGACCTCGGCATGAGGATTGCATATGCGGTGCAGCCGAAGCCCGAGGGTCTCGCCCAGGCCTTCCTCATCGGAGAGGAGTTCCTCGCCGGCGACCAGGCTGCCCTCATTCTCGGCGACAACCTCTTCTACGGGCAGGGCCTCGGGCGCAAGCTGTCGGCACTCACCCACCAGAGCGGTGCCCACGTGTTCGCCTACGAGGTCGCGAACCCGAGCGAGTACGGTGTCGTGCAGTTCGACGCCGGCGGCAAGGCGCTCTCTGTCGAGGAGAAGCCCTCGAACCCCAAGAGCAATTACGCGATCCCGGGCCTGTATTTCTACGACGAGACCGTCGTCGATGTCGTGAAGACCATCAAGCCGAGCGCCCGAGGCGAGCTCGAGATCACCACGGTCAACGACCACTACCTGCGCGCCGGCACGCTCACTGTGACCGTACTCGAACGAGGCACCGCCTGGCTCGACACCGGCACCTTCAGGTCGCTGCAAGACGCCGGCGAGTTCGTCCGCGTCATCGAGGACCGTCAGGGGACGAAGATCGGGTGCATCGAGGAGATCGCCTGGCGCAACGGGTGGATCGACGATGCGCAGCTGCTCGTGCATGCCGAGGCGCTCGCGAAGTCCGGGTACGGCGGGTACCTGCACGGACTCATCCGGTAGGCGATCAGAGACTGGGCCTGTGTCCGTACTCGTCAGCCAGGCTGATGAGTCGTACCCTTCGACTCAAACGCCACATCGCCTTCCCTGACTCCATCGATCCAGAGCTCCCATCGCAACCGCTGGCTGGGAGGGAGCGGAAGCGGGCCAAAATTGAAGGCCATCGGGAACGCGATTGGTGCCCCCGCGGTGTGGCCCTCAGGGCGTCCAACTTCAAACTCGCCAGCAATAGCCACCGGCTGCATCCCCGCTGGCCCCTGCTGGAAAACGGGCTCGCCATCGGCCTGCAATAGCCGCAACTCGAATGGGATCCCACGATTCGTACTCGTCCAAGGGACGTGGATGAGTGCGGCGATCCCGAAGGGGACCCCCGGATCAATCCAGGTCCAACCGGCGCCGTTGATGAAGAGCTTGCTGTCGGCGATGGAAACGAAGTCACATAGCAACAACTGCACATCGAAGCCGGACAGCGCGTTCGAGTTCTCCGTCATGCGGTCGACTTCTCGCGCATCGTTGCACGGGGAGCTCTGGTTTCCATTCGCTGATCCGAGGATCCCCCGCTTCGAGGCACCCAGGTCGCGTCACCAGCCGATTGAGCACCGGCCATGGACTCGGCGACGAGCACTGGCTTGTCGGTATCCAGGTGAAATGCGAGCGCACCGCGCGCTGCAACCTGCAGTGCAGCGAGGGTCGGGGCCACCACTGTAAAGCCCTCGAGGTCGGGGCTATCCGCCCACCATGAGCCGTCCTCGTAATGCATGACGACGTGGGTGTGTCTCATGACGTCTCCTTGCCCAGTAGTTTCAGAGCCTGTTCTTCGGTCAGTCCTACCTCCTTCACGAGGATCTTGCGCACCACTCCAGGAGGAAAGGTGGAACCACCATGGTACGAAAACGGCGATGTGACCCGGTCTGGCGGGCCACGCTGTAGTTCAACGGTGCTCGAAGAAGGACCCGCTCCAATTCCCGAGCCTTCAAGGACGGGAAGTGCGGCACTCATTGATTCTGACACCTCACGACGCTGGCTGGGAATGCTGGAATCAGCAATCGGTGTGCCACCCTTCACGGCTGTGGAAAACTGCGTTCGCGACTTCAGTTGGCCAGGCGACCACACGAATTCCGATGGGGCTCACTCAACGCGCCCTCGGTGCCTGTGCTGAACCGTGGTTGGTCAGGCCGTAGCCCGTCGCGGCCGAGAGTTCTCTCGTCGCTCCTAGTGCAGCGGCGGACGCATGTGACGAGTCAGCGAGCGGCCGGCTGCCAGTGTGGAGCGGGGTCGCGAACGTCCACGGCTCATAGCCTTCGCTGGTGCGAACGATCTTGAGCATGTCGATGACCCCCGGACGCACCTTCAACCCGCCCTTGGTGTCCCTGATGAACTAAAAGGCGGGAAAGACAGGCTGCCCGACGCCGGTCTTCAGGCCGAGCAGGGACCCGACCCGCATCCGCGAGTCCAACGCCTGACGCGACGCCTTGAACTCCTGCTGGAGCTTGGCGCTGGACCAGAAGGGTTTCAGCAGTTCAACCGTGGGGTTGTTCACACTGGTGGGGAGCGCCAAGGTTGAGAAGCGCTTTGCCACCTCCATCGCGGTCGGAGGAGCGACATGGGCCTGGGCGTACTGCTCAGCGGAGTGCCGCGCGATCCGGCTCGGCAGCTCGAGGGTGTCGTGCACCGAGACGTCCTCGTTGAACATGGGATCCGCGGTGCGCCTTTTCGAATCCCTTGGACTGTGACGGCGACGGCTCCTGCATACCGGTGACCGAGCGCTTGAATCTCACGGTGACTGGCGGTGACCAGTTCTGGGAGACCCTTGACCTGGGCATCTCGTACCTGCCCTACAACGAGGCGCCCTTCGTCGTTTGGGCAATCTCGACTTCACGTCTTCTCACTCGTCCAACATCAGTTCGTCCGCAATCAGCGCGCCCGGTGGTACTGGTGCGCAAGCAGGTCTCGCAACCTGCAGATGTCGGTACAGGATCGCATCAAAGAAAAGACCGGAGTCATCCGTACCATCTGCTTCGTCGAGTTTGAGTTCCGCGGAGAGGATGCGCCTGACTGCGTCCTCGATGTCATCGATTCGTTCCGTAGCCGACCGACTCACAGAAACACTTCGTCGTGGAGGGCGGTTGAGGCAACGGACGGCGTCATGGCTTCCGAGGCGGCAACATCAACGTTCACCCCGATCAGTCGGGAGATCTCGCCACCAAGATGGGCGAGCGGAAGCAGTCCGCGCGATCATTGCTTGCGTCGTCCCGGCTTGCCCTACGGCCTGGATCTGAGTCACACCAGCTTTCGCACGTATCTGGTCGTCACGTCCCCACGTAGCGAGCTATCAGACCCCTGTCACAGTCCGCTGCCAAACTCAGCTGGCTGTGAGCACGGTCGCCAAAGTCTGTCGATTGGCATGACGTGCAGCCGGTCTTCGTGGGTGTACGAGCGTGCCCCAGTCGAGAGGGCCACTCCCGCAACAAAGTTGTCCCCCAGTGCCTCTCGCAGTTTGCGCAGACCCTTGAGGTCCGATCCGGGCACGCGCTCGTTGGCCTTGACCTCGAATGCCAGGACACGGCCGTCGTGGGCCTCGATCACGAAGTCGACTTCATGATCGTCGCCTGTACGCCAGTACCCGAGGATCGGAGCCTCGGGCAGCCAGGACACCTGCTTGGTCAACTCGCCCACCACGAACGTCTCGAGCAGGTTTCCGAACTCCGTCAGCACAGTCGGGTCTAGGGACGCCAGCTTCTGCGTGCTGATCCGCATCAGCCGTGCGGCGAGCCCCGAGTCGACAACATGGATCTTCGGCCTCGCTGCTGCCCGTGCTCGCAGTGTCTTGCCCCAGGCGGGCAGTTGCACGACGAGGAACAAGTCCTCGAGCAGGCGCACATAGCCGTCAGCTGTCGGCCGGGTCGTATCTAGGCCTGCCATGGCGGTCGAGACGTTGAGGATCTGCGCCGTCTGGCCCGCGAGGCGGTTCAGCAGGGACCGGAGAACTGCCCGCTGCCTGACCTTCTGCAGTTCGAGTGCGTCCCGCTCGAGTGAATGCTTGACGAAGTCGTCGAACCACCGGTTGCGTGCGCTGCCCTCCCGGCGCAGAGCCAAGGGAAACCCTCCTGCACAAAGCCGTTCGACATACTCCTCCCGTGTCGTCGTGGACGTGGGATGGGCCGCCACAGCAGCGTCGGGATCGTAAAAAAGAGCCACGACCAGGTCCTCGATGTCGCCAGCGATCTCGCCCTGGGAGAGCGGGAGGACGTTGAGGGTGTGGAGCCGGCCGGTCAGGGCCTGGGCCGTGACAGGGAGGGCTTCGTGCCTCGTAGATCCCGTCAGAACGGCGGTCCCGGGGAGCGCCCCGTCCCGGCTCATGCGGGTCTTGAGGGCGTCGAGCAACTCAGGCGCCTTCTGGTACTCGTCTAGGCACACTGGCCGTTCTCCGGCCACCATCTGCGTTGGGTTGGCCCGTGCAGCGTCCAGAGTCGCTGGGTCGTCTAGGTCGATGACCCCGACCTTGTGACGAGCGGCAAAATCGCGCAGTAGTGTGGACTTGCCTACCGACCTCGGCCCGTGGAGCGCGATCACTGGCTCCTCGGCCGAACGTGCTTCGATGACATCGTGAAGTCTGCGACGGGCCATGCCCTCGGAGAGTCCACTCATGTGTGCAGGATACCAGAGTTGCAGCACTCAAACTTATAAAACGTGAGGGGGCTAAACTTGCAAAATATGAGGGGCTAGACTTGCAAAACGTGAGGCCATGCTGTTTCAGGTCCGCGCTAGCTGCGGCGCAGCTTTCGCTTGGCCTGACGCAGTTTTTCGGTCGCCCGCCATGTACGGCTCGACAGGATCGCTGCGAGCGCTGCCTCCGTCGACGCCGTGCTGCTCACCGTGCTTGTCGCCACTGTCGGCAGGCCGATCACATGCTGGAAGAAGTCGATGAGTGCGCTGGCAAAGCCGTCCCAGGTCAGCGCGGTGATGGCCCGGTGGAGGTCGGCCACGCGCTACTCCGCGGCCTTCGGATCGGCAAGGATGGTCGTGAGGT
>CAMDKQ010000070.1 GCA_945901095.1 Bifidobacterium breve | reverse complement strand
TCAGCCATGTCGCGTTGCTCGTCGGTCGTGTAGAGCAGGGCGCTTCGATACTGCGTCCCCATGTCGTTGCCCTGTCGGTAGCCCTGGGTCGGATCGTGGTTCTCCCAGAAGGTCTTCAGGACGTCGTAGGTGGTGAGGTTCGCTGGCTCGTAGACGACGCGCACGGCCTCGGTGTGGCCGGTGAGGCCGGTGCAGACCTCCTCGTAGGTGGGGTTCGGGCTGAATCCACCCATGTAACCGACGCTTGTCGACACGACGCCGGGGATGCGCCAGTAGATCTCCTCGGCGCCCCAAAAACAGCCCATCGCGAGGTAGATCGAGACGGCCGTAGCAGACCATGGACCGGACAACGAGCTGCCGAGCACCGCGTGGGTGTCGCCCACTGAGAATGGCCGGGTCGAATGGCCAGGCAGCGCCTTGTCTGGAGTGATCATGGATGACTTGGAGAAGCCGAAGATGCTCATCCCCGTAGGGTACGACGCATGACTGGATTCGACACACGCGCGATACATGCAGGCCAGGAACCAGACCCGCTGACAGGGGCCGTCGTGCCCCCGATCTACCAGGTCTCGACGTACGCCCAGGACGGTGTTGGTGGACTGCGCGGGGGGTATGAGTACTCACGCAGCGGCAACCCGACCCGCACGGCGCTCGAGGAGTGCCTTGCAGCGCTGGAGGCGCCCGGGGTGCTCGGCGCTGCCGGTCTGGCGTTCGCCTCGGGACTCGCGGCCGAGGACACCGTCATCCGTACCGTCTGCCGACCAGGCGACCACGCAGTCATCCCGAACGACGCCTACGGAGGCACCTACCGGCTCTTCTCGAAAGTCGCCGGCCCTTGGGGGGTCGATCACACCCCGGCCGACGTCACCGACCCAACTGCCGTCGCCGCGGCCATCGTCCCCGGACGCACCAAGCTGGTCTGGATCGAGACGCCGACCAATCCGCTCCTCAATATCGCCGATATCGCCGCGCTGGCGGGGGTGGCGCACGCTGCGGGTGCGCTGCTCGTGGTCGACAGCACCTTCGCCTCGCCCTACCTGCAGCAGCCGATCGCGCTCGGGGCCGACATCGTGGTGCACAGCACGACGAAGTACCTCGGCGGGCACAGTGACGTCATCGGGGGTGCGCTCGTAGCCACGGACGCGGCGCTTGTCGAGCGGCTGCGATTCCACCAGAACGCCATGGGTGCAATCGCCGGCCCATTCGACAGCTGGCTCGTCCTGCGCGGCATCAAGACGCTTGGCGTCCGCATGGACCGTCACTGCGCTAATGCGCGAGCGATCGTCGATGTCCTCATCAACCACCCATCGGTTGTCCAGGTCATGTGGCCGGGCCTGGCCATGCACCCGGGGCATGAGGTCGCGAAGCGCCAGATGCGCGACTTCGGCGGGATGATCTCGTTTCGGGTGAACGGTGGGGAGCAGCACGCGGTCGATGTGTGCGGCCGAACCAAGGTGTTCACGTTGGGTGAGTCGCTGGGCGGGGTGGAGTCCCTTATCGAGCATCCCGGGCGGATGACGCATGCATCGGCGGCGGGCAGTCCGCTAGAAGTTCCGTCAGACCTGATCCGGCTATCGGTAGGGATAGAAACCCTCGAAGACTTGGCAGCCGACCTACAACAAGCCCTCGCCTAACCCCCTGTTCATCTGGCCCGGAATCCGGGCCAGATGAACGAATCGGCGCGAAATACGGCTCAGATCGTTCATCTCACCCAGATTGTGGGCCAGATGAAGGGGGGGTAACGGGGGGGGGGGGGTCGTTGCGGGGGTGGGTTAGTCGGGTAGGGAGTCAGCTACTCGGCAGGTTGGGCCAGCGCAGGTGCGCAGGGCGAGGAGTTGGCGATTGAGGGCCTTGACGAGGTCCGGATCAGCCGTTGGCAGGACGTTGTCGAGTTCGTCGGGGTCGGTGAGGCGGTTGTACAACTCCTTTGTACCGTCCTCGTACTCGACGTACACCCATTGCTCGGTCCGCAGGGCCGTGAACCGAGGCGGCTTGAGGGTCTCGTAATCCGGGTCGCCCGGCCTAGCTTGAGACAGGCTCTCGGAGATGACCCCGGTGCGCCAGTCCTCAACCGCGCCGCGGGCAAGGAACGGGACGAGGGAGCGGCCGTCGGTCCACTCGGGGGCCTTGGCATTAAGGAGAGCCGCGAAGGTCGGCCCTAGGTCGATCGTCGAGGTCATGGAGGCCACCTTGGCCCCCGCCTCCACGCCCGGCCCGATGAACAGGTAGGGCACGACGGTGTCCTCGAGGTAGGGAGTGCGCTTACCAGGGGGGAGTCGTCGAACGACCGAGTGGTACCCATTGTCGGATCCGATCACGATGAGGGTCCTATCCAGTTTGCCGGCCTTCGCTAGGGCAGCGACGACGGAGTCGTAGGCGTCGGCGATGGACTCGGAGGATTGAACTCGCTCGCGCCAGCGCCCGTCATAGGTGGCCAGTCGTCTGGGGCTGATCGCCTGCAGGGTGCTGCGCCATGAGGGCTCATTGAGTCCCGTTGCGTTGTAGCCCTTTGACCTCGGCACGGTCGCAGACTTGCTGCTCGCGAGGTGCCGGGTGGCGACCGGGGATGGCCGGTGCGGGTTCGTGAGGCTCAGTTGCAGGTAGAAAGGCTCCCGTGCGGAAACGATGTACTTGGCGGCCTCGCCGACGAGGACGTCACTGAGGAAGTCCTTGGAATTTGTGCCGTAGGTCTTGAGGGTTCCGTCGACATTGAGCGTGTAGCCGTAGCCGCGGTACATCTCGGGCTGGGTCACCGGAACGACCCAGCGATCCCAGCCCGGCGGGACGTACGCGGGATTCTTCGCGCCGTCGGGGTAGGCATTCAGGTACTTGCCCATAAATGCCGTCTGCACGCCGACGGATGAGAGCCAAACCGGCAGGCAGTCCTTCTCCTCGCCGAGGCGATAAAAGGTGGGCCAGCCGCCGCCAGAGGCTGGTTCATTGGAGAAAACCTTGTGATTGTGGACATATTGCCCGCGCAGAATCGAGACGCGAGACGGGCAGCAGAGGGAGTCGGTGACCGTGGCATTCGTGAAGGTAGTCGCCTTGGCCTGCAGAGCATTGAGTCGTGGGACTTGGCGGAAGGTGGCCCAGTCGAGATCATCAGCGAGGATGAAGACGATGTTGTCGATCGTAGACTGAAATTGCTCATCGGTGACGACTGCTTGCTCCGGCAGGGGACCGAGTCCGGGATTGAGTGCAGTCATCGCACCGTTTCCGGCGGTGATCTCGCGGTGCGGTGTCGACCAGGCGCTCGCTGAGAAGATCCCGGCCGCTGCAATGATCCCTACGGAGGTCACGCCTGCCGTCACGGCGACGATCCACAACTTGCGTGGGGGCATGGCAGTCACGAAGCATTCTCCTCGGAGTGATTGTCATTTGATGCGGTTTTGCGATGCAACGTCTCAGGCATCACTAGAACCAAGATTACCGCTCCGACGCTTAAAGCCGAACCCGCTGCAAAGGCCCAGTCGAAATCGAACATGTCGACGAGCACTCCGGCGATGAGGGGCCCGAGCACGGCCCCGAGATCAGACATCATCTGAAAGGTCGCGACGACGACACCACCCTTCCTTCCGCCAACGACGTCGCCGACGACCGCTGCGGGAGCGGAGGCAAGGAACGCTCCTGCGGCTCCCTGGATCGCCATGGCGAGCAGGAACAGGGCCGTGGCAGCAACCGCGGTAGTGCCCCAACCGTTGGTGACCACGTCGGCCGCTGTGAGAACTACCATCCCGATGGACGTGGCGACGGTGCCGATGAGCATTGCCTTGCGCCTGCCCTCTGTGTCGGCCATTCGCCCGGCAGGGAGGAGGAGGACGGCTTGGCATGCAGCAGCGATGAGAAAACCGATCCCGACGAGGGACGCACTCTTATCCATGCCCTCCGTGATGAACAGCGGAACGATGGAGGCCCGCATCCCGAAGACGACGAACCCCGTGACGAGGCTCACACCGAGGGCTGCCCGGTAACCGCGATCCCGGAGGGCCTCGCGAAGCCGCTCGAACTTGCCTGCCTCCCCGTGTGATACCTCCTGTTCCCGTTCTGCAAGGTGCGCCTTGGCGAGGAATACGACAGCGACGACAGCGGCGAGCCCAAGGGTGGCTGCGTAGACGAAGAAGGGCGCCCTGATGGACCAGGCGACGACGAGACCGCCGACAGCGGGACCTGTGACCCCACCGAGGAGGAATCCACCTTGGAAGGCGCCTGCAGCACGGCCGCGCTGGGAGGAGTGGACGACGCGTAGGAGCAGCGCGAGGGCCGAGACCGTGAACATGGACGATCCAAGTCCGCCGATGCCGCGTAGGACTAGGAGTTGATGGTACGACTGTGAAAATCCCGCTGCGGCACTTGAGACTGCAACAATAGTGAGTCCGCTCGTGAGCACGACTCGTTCGCCCCATCGATCGACCATGACACCCGAGATTGGTGACGTGACGAAGCGGACGAGGGCGAAAACCGAGATGACGGCACTTGCCTGAAGGGCGGTGACGTCGAAGGTGCGGGCGAAAACGGGAAGGGCGGGTGCGAGGATTCCGAACCCGAGGGCGACGCAGAATGCGACAGCGGAGAGCACAGCGACCTCGCGCGGAAGATCGCGAAGCATCGGCGTACTTCGGATTGCGCCCTGCAGGCGAGTAACAGGACCCACTCGGTGACCTTATCCTCGGTACATTGAGGGGAGGTTCGATGGCAGGTGCCACGATGAGCAGGGACGTCGATCGCGCGGCGGTCTACGCGGCCGAGGACCAGTGGTCCGCGGCGATTGATCGAGGCGGAGTCATCGACTTCTTCGGATCTCGCCTGCAGTTACCGGTGCAGACCCGGTTCGGATCGTTGCCCGCGGTTCAGCAGTATGTCGAGAACTTGGTGACGATGTATCCGGACATTCCGCCGGTCTCGGCGCGGCATCGACGTGGCGATACCCGAGCGCATTACTCAAATGGGGTGATCGCCATTCCGATGGCTGCGACCTGGGCCTGCCGGGAGTCGGTCCTGCTGCACGAGTTCGGCCATCACCTCAATTCGGGCTCCTGCGAGGGCTCGCATGCTCCACAGCCGGCCCACGGCCCCCGATTTCGCGCCTTGATGGTCGAGCTCGTCGGCCGCGCCCAGACGCTAGAGTCGGCTCTCCTCTTGCGGAGCTGCTTTGAGTCGAAGGGTCTGGTGGTTCCCGCCCATGTCGATTGACCGAATCGCTGCCCTGCTCGCCAAGGCGGAGCGCACCGACAACGCAGAGGAGGCCGATGCCTACCTGATGAAGGCACAGTCCCTAGCGACCGCTGCGAGCATCGATCTGGCCATGGCGAGGTCGCGCACGGCGAAGAAGGAGCAGCGGGAGCAGCCCGAGATGCGCACCGTCATCATCGGCGAGAAGGGCAAGCGCGCCAACCGTCACCTCATCTCGCTGTTCATCGCGGTGTCGCAGGCGAATGACGTCAAGGTCGACGTCGCGTCAGATTCAACCTTCGTCATCGCCTACGGAATGCCCTCCGACCTAGACGTGGTGAATGCGCTGTTCTCATCGCTGGCAGTGCAAATGACGGCGGCGGCACAGGGCTGGCTTGCTGTTGGCCCGTGGCGGCAGGAAACATACGTCGCCGTCGTCAAGGAGGGTGCACGCACCCGTCAGGTGCTCAAGCAGCACACAGCCCAGACGGCGAGGGTGGCCTTTTATCAGGCGTACGTTCCAAGGATTCATGAGCGCCTGACCGAGGCTCGCCAGGCGGCCACGGAGCAGGCCTATCGGGCACCGGTGGAGCCCGATGGAATTGATCGGTCGCTCGTACTTCGTCAGAAGTCGGAGGAGATCGGTGACTTTCATCGCAGCGCCTCGAAGGCTCGTGGGTCCTGGGCCGGGTATACGGGTGGAGTTCGAGGTGACGGCGGATCCTCTGGCAATGCCGGCCGAAGGGCAGCCTCCTTGGCTAGACTTGCGGCGCAGCAAGCACTGCCTGGCAAGAAGCCGGTGCAAGGATCGAGCCCATGAGCGCAACCACCGTGACGCTTGGTGACATTGAAGCTGCGGCCGAGCGCCTGTCGGGGGTGATCCGAGAGTTGCCGATCGCCGGCGCCAGATGGCTCGATGACCGGGTGGGGGGCCGGGTGCATCTCATCACCGAGAACCTGCAACGCGCGGGCTCCTTCAAGATCCGGGGCGCCTATAACCGGATCTCGCTCCTGTCCGAGGAGGAGCAAGGGCGAGGTGTCGTGGCTGCGAGTGCAGGAAACCACGCCCAGGGGGTTGCGCTGGCAGCCCAGCTTCTTGGTGTCCGGGCGACCGTGTTCATGCCTGAGGGTGCGACTATCCCCAAGGTGCAGGCGACACGTGCCTACGGGGCAGAGGTTCGATTTGCCGGATCGACGATCGACGAGGCGCTGTCAGCGGCGATTGCCTTCGGTGATGAAACCGGCGCCGTTCTCATCCATCCATTCGATCACGTTGACATTGTCGCGGGCCAGGGCACGGTCGGGCTTGAGATCCTTCGAAAGATCCCTGATGTCCGTACGATCGTCGTGTGCACGGGCGGGGGTGGCCTGCTTGCTGGCATCGCAATGGCGGTGAAGTCGCAACGTCCAGATGTGCGCATTGTGGGGGTTCAGGCGCAGGAGGCCGCTGCCTACCCGCCGTCACTGGCGGCGGGAAAACCATTGCTCCTCGAGCGCATGGCGACGATGGCGGACGGCATCGCTGTCGGACGACCTGGTGCCGTGCCGTTCGCCATCGTCCAGGACCATGTCGATGACATTGAGACGGTCTCGGAGGTGGAGATCTCTCGGGCGGTGCTCCTCCTGCTTGAGCGTGCAAAGCTGCTCGTCGAGCCGGCTGGGGCGGTGGCAACTGCGGCAGTCCTTGCGAACCCGCAGTCCTTCGAGCCGCCCGTTGCCGTCGTCATCTCGGGCGGCAATGTTGACTCCCTGCTCCTCCTCCGGATCATTCGACATGGTTTGGCAGCCGCCGGGCGCTACCTCACGGTCACGGTGCGGGTACCGGACAAACCCGGGTCTTTGGCTCGGCTTCTGGCGGAGGTGAAGGACCTGCGGGCCAATGTTCTCGAGGTCCGACACGATCGACTCGATGTGGGCCTCGGGGTTGATGAGGTTGACATTGTGGTGCAGATGGAGACGCGCGGCGCGGAGCACTGCGATGAGGTGCTCGGGGTCCTCGAAGCTGAGTATCGCGTGGTCTCGCCGTCGATCAGCCACGATTTCGGCTGAGTCGTGTGCCTTCGGTAGGGTGCCCAATATGAGTGATGACAAGGCAGTCTTTGCTGAAGGTGTGGTGAAGAAGTTCGGTGACGTTGTCGCGCTCGACGGTATGGATCTCACGGTCGAGCGGGGTCAGGTGGTTGGACTGCTCGGCCCCAATGGTGCAGGCAAGACCACGATGGTCCGGATCCTCTCGACCCTTCTCACTCCGACCGCGGGCACTGCCCGAGTCTCCGGATTCGATGTCGTGACCCAGCCGGATGAGGTGCGCCGCGCGATTGGCCTCACGGGGCAGTACGCAGCGGTTGACGAGTACCTCACCGGCCGTGAAAACCTGCGAATGTTCGGTGATCTTTACCATCTCGAACCCAAGTACGTGAAGCGCCGTTCCCAGGAGCTCCTCGACTCCTTCGATCTTTCGGAGGCCGCCGATAGATCCGTTCGCACCTACTCCGGTGGTATGAGACGAAGGCTCGACCTTGCTTCAAGTCTCATCGCGCGGCCGTCCATTCTCTTCCTTGACGAGCCGACCACCGGCCTTGATCCTCGATCGCGGCTCGGAATGTGGGCGGTGATCGAGGGCCTCGTTGCCGAGGGCACGACAGTGCTCCTCACGACCCAGTACCTTGAGGAGGCTGATCAGCTTGCTCAGGACATCGTGGTTATTGATCACGGGCGTGTCATCGCGCACGGCACTGCCGAAGCTCTCAAGGACCAGATCGGCGGCGACCGCATCGAGGTCACGGTCGTGAACATCGGCCAAGCTGGAGCGGCAGCTGATGTCCTGCGAACGGTGAGCACCGGTGAGCCCGCGATCGAGGAGGGGCGCGTCTCGGCTCCTGTCTCGGGCGGCTCGACCGTTCTCGTGAATGCGATTCGAGCCCTTGACGTTGCCGGGATCGAGGTGAGTGACCTCCTGCTTCGCAGGCCCACCCTCGACGATGTCTTTATGTCGCTCACCGGCCATGCTGCCGAGGAAGAAACACCAGTTGTAGCCAAGCGTGGCCGAAGGGGGCGTCAGTCATGACCACCGTTGCACCGGTCCGGAGCCGACCGATCGTGGGCTGGGCCGTCCATGATGGGATTGTTGTCGCACGCCGCAACCTCATCCAATCGATCCGGGTACCTGAGTCGCTGTTCTTCTCCCTCGTGCAGCCGGTCATCTTCGTGCTCCTCTTCGCCTATGTCTTCGGCGGGGCGATCCCCATCCCTGGAGATGGGGCGAATGCCGAGGAGGCGGCCAATGCCTATCGCAACTACCTCATGCCGGGGATTTTCGGGCAGACGGTGGCGTTTGCCGCGGCTGCCAGCACTGTCGGCATAGCGGAGGACATGCGCAAGGGCCTCATTGACCGGTTCAGGGCGCTGCCGATGGCGCACGGCGCGGTGCTCATCGGCCGCACCTTCGCCGACGCAGCGCGACAAATCCTCGTCCTCGCCGTGCTCAGCATCACCGGGTTCATCATCGGCTGGCGCATCACCGGGGGACTCCTGAACGCGATCTACGCCTATCTGCTCCTCCTGCTGTTCGCGTATACCGTGTCATGGGTAGGTTCGACGATCGGCTTGGCGATGCCGAATCCGGAGACGGCGAGCACCGCCGGGCTCGCTTGGCTCTTCCCCGTGACCTTCCTGTCAAATGCCTTCGTGCCCATCTCGTCGATGCCCGATTGGCTGCAGGCATTCGCTGCATTCAATCCGGTCTCGACACTTGTTCTTGCCACCCGTGAGCTCTTCGGCAACCCAACCGGTATCCAGCCTGACTACTGGCCGCTGCAGCATCCGATCCCCTACACCGTCATGGCGTGCGCGCTCATCATCGCGGTCTTTGCCACGCTCTCGGTGCGCAAGTTCAGTCGGACGACGAGCAAGTAGCCGTGTTGATCGCCGCTCTGGCCTTGTCACGAGCGACGAATGAATGCGGCGCGCTGCGCTGGTGACAGTGCCCTCAACTGGCTTGGGGAAAGCCGACTGATCTGCATGGGACTGAGCGCCGACAATTGGCGGGTGCTCATTGCCGCCAGCGCGCTGGGCCGCAGACCGGCTAGGGCCGCAGGTGCCAGAGCCCTGAGTGCTGCAGCTGGAAGTTCAGCAGCAGCATCCGGGGTAATTGCGCGGGCCTGACTGGGCAGGAGCCTGGCCAGAGCAGCTGGCCGAAGCCCGGCAAGCTGATCGCCGGAGAGTTGGGCGATCGCCGAGGGAGTGATGCCGCGTGCGGCGGAGGGCAAGAAGCCGCGGAACTGCTCGGGATTGAGGGCAGCGATCGTTGCTGGCCGGAGTGCGGACACTGATGCTGCAGGCAGGAGAGCGAGTTGTGCGGGTCGAATTGCCTGCGCCTGGTTGGGGCTGAGCGCTGACAGTGCGGCGGGGGGCAATTGAGCGAAGACTGAGGAGTTGAGCGTGCTGAGCTGCGAAGGAGTGATGCCCGCCATACCTTGCGAGGTCAACGCAGCTGGATTCGGTAGCCAGGACGGAAGGGCCGGATTAGCGATGTTGCCAGCCGGCGGGGGCCCGGCCACGGCCAAGACGGGGTTCGTTCCGGGTGAGATGCCTCCACCCCCAATGGCATCCGCAGTGCCCCCCGCACTGCCACCCGCACTGCCACCCGCACTGCCCCCCGCACTGCCCCCCGCGCCGCCGCCGCTGGACGAGCCCGGCGCCACCAAGACGACCGCCGAGCGCGTGACCGTCTGTCCGGATCGAGTTGCGGTGATGTACACCTCGCAGCCACCGGTTGATACACCGGTGACGCCAGACGAGGTCCCCATGCAGACGCCACCTGACGATGGCGGGACCACGACATTGACCGTGGCATTGCCGGAGCAGCCGGAGAGGCCGACCTGGCTGGCAAGGGATGCAGTCGAGATCGATCCACCGGTGGCCACGCGAGGGCCGAAGCCGCCGGTTGTGGCATCGAAGTACATGCCGGTGGCTGCAAGGGTGCGGCCGCTCCAGAGGTATGACGGATGCCAGGACACGATGGTGGGGTTCTGCTGCCAGGCCCAAGCCGGGACATTCTCTGCATCGATGATGTAGCCCGGGAAGACCACCCGGCCATCAGCCTCGACCCCAACGGTCCACCATGGGTGCATCCTCAGCCCGGTGTCATCAGGAGCGCCGACGGGGCAGCCACCCCCTGTGGTGACCATCGCGCTCGCTGTATAGATGCGAGCCGGATCGGCTGCTCCGGTGTTGACCCATGAACCGCCACTCAACACCATCGGAGTCAGGGTGTAAGTACCAGTGAAGGTGTAGGTCGTGCCAGGGAGTAACGGGTCGACGCTGTACCAATTCATGACATTTTGGTACGGAGAGTTCGCGGCCCGGCAATTTGGAGCGATGACGTTCCAGTCAGCATTGTGGCCTGGATTGGCGCCCCACGAAAATCCAGAGGGAATCGTGACCCCTGCCTGCGTGACCGTGATCGATAGGTTGACGTTTCCACTGAAGGCTGGTCCGGTGATGTTGTGGCACACCCCGAACTGGATCTGGTTCTCGCTCTTCATCGCGAACGCGAACTCAAGATCGAGCTGCGATGAGGGCACTGCGCGCTGCCTCGGCCCGGGACTACTCGTGCCGGCCACGTTCACCGCAACGACATCGACGTAGTAGGGCACCCGACCGGTCAAGCCGGTGAGCACACACGTCCTGGTGACAGACGTGCAGGTGGTGATTGGGGTCCCGCCGGAAGGCGCCGAGAAGGCACGTGCGGTGTAACTGGTCACGGCGCTGGCGCCGCTCGTGGCTGGCCAATCCCACAACACGGTGAGTCTGCGGTCACCGGACGAAACCGTGGAGACCTGAGCGATCCCTGGAACGCCCGTTCCAGGGGCAATGTAGAGCACCTTCTTGGCATCGTTCGCATCCGCCGGGCGGACGTCGACGGAGGTGGCGGCGGCGAGCAACTCGGTGGCGAGTTGGGCCGGGGTGAGCGAAGGGGAGGTCTGGAGCATCCGGGCCAAGGCTCCGGCCACATGCGGGGCGGCCATGGAGGTACCGTCGGCGGATGCCAGTGCAGTGTCGGAGGAGGTGTCGGCGGAGCGGATGCCGACCCCCGGTGCGTAGATGTCGGTGCAGGAGCCGAAGTTGGTGAAGCTTGCTGCCGCATCATTTACGTTGAGCGCGTTCACCGTAATGGCCGCAAGGACTCGGGCCGGGCTGTAAGAGCAGGCATCGGCGCTGTTGTTTCCTGAGGCGACGACCACGGCCACACCAGCACTGATGACGGCGCTGACCGCGGCATCGAGGGCCGCACTCGAAGGTGCGCCCAGGGGCATGAGTACCACGGCGGGACTGCGAAAATTGCTGCGAACCCAGTCGAGTCCAGCAATCACGTCGGACGTGCTGCCGGTACCGGCGCAGGCGAGGACTCTCACCGGCACCAGGGTCGAGGATGGGGCCACCCCGTAGGTGGTCCCGCCGACGACGCCGGCCGTGCGGGTGCCATGCCCGTTGCAGTCGGTGCGTCCATTGGTGCCGTCGATCGCGTCGAAGCCCGACGCTACTCTGGAGCCGAACTCCGAGTGAGTCGCTCGAATCCCGGTGTCCACCACGAACACAGTCGTGCCTGCTCCGGTGCTGTCGTGCTCGTAGTGCAGGTCGAGGGTGGGCGAGCGCTGGTCGATCCGGTCGAGTCCCCAGGCTGGCCCGACCGCGACCGTTTGGCCGCTGACGTCGTCGGCAAGTTGCACCGCGTAGTCGGGTTCGGCGGACACGACGAACGGGGAGGACTCAAGGTCATCCGCAATATTCTGCGCCGCGGACGCACTGACGCCCATGGTGAGATTCACGGTGCGCAGGCCGAAGCCGACGTCTTCACCCACCTTGAGTGTTGCCGAGGGTACGCTCGCCGCTCCGGCGACGACACTGGCTCGATCGACCGGCGAAACGCCCGGCTCGTAGCGAACGATGAGGCGATTGATGGACCCGCTGGCTTCAAGCACCGGGGGCGCCGGTGGCTCAGAGCAATCAATGGCTTGAGGTCTCGAGGCGGATGGTGACGGAGTTGGGGATGGAGACGGGGATGGAGACGGGGATGGAGACGGGGATGGAGACGGGGACGGGGACGGCGATGGTTCCTGACTGGCGCCCGTGCCGCTGGTCTCTGAAGATTCAGCGGCAGGGTCGTTGCAATCAGCGATGGACTGGGCCCCTGACTGGTCGACTGCAAGCTCCGTAGCGGCGTTACTGAACTGCGCGTACGGGACGGTGAGGATGCCCACAACGAGGGCGCCAACAAGGGTCGTCCGCCACCAAGGAATGAGGAGTACCGAAGCACGGTCGCTCTTTGACGATCCGTTTCGAGGCTGAAGCGCCCGAGATCTGCTGAACCACTGTGACGCCATGACAAGTCCCCCGACCTATCTGCGGCGATTCAAGGTGAACCGTCGCTTCCTGATGCAGTAGACCACCGTGGTGTGACAATGAAGGGATTAAGTGACGATCGACCCGATATACGGAGAAGCGGCACACCTCACTGGGAGCGCACGCGAATCACTGTTGCTCTCGTTCGTGTGCGTGGTGTTGCGCCGGGTGTGTGAGTTTGTTTCCGGGAGAATTGGTCATGCCAGGTGGGTGGACCTTAGGCGTCGAGTTCTGGAAAGTCGGGGTCCTGTTCGACCGGAATCGCGGCGTTCGGGTCGCGTCCGACGGCTCCAGCGAGCATGAGTCCGTATCCGACCGAAGGTCCGATGAGGATGGCGAACATTACCGTGCCAATGCCGACGGTCCCGCCGAGCAGCCAGCCCGCGGCGAGCACGACGACCTCGATACCGAGGCGGACTGCACTCACCGGCCACCCAGTGCGCAGATGGATACCGGTCATCCAGCCGTCGCGCGGCCCTGGGCCCATGCGGGTAGTGAGGTACAGGCCACTGCCCAGCCCAATGATGAGGATCCCGCCGATCACGAAGGCGAATTGGATGAACATGTTCGTGGGGCTCGGCAGGAACGTCACGCCGACCTGAAGAGCGACCGCGATGATGACCGCGTTGGAGATGGTCCCGAGGCCGGGTCGCTCACGGAGCGGGATCCAGAGCAGGAGGACGGCGACGCTCACGATAAATGTCGCGAGGCCGATGGAGACGCTAAGCCGGGCGGCGAGGCCCTGGGCGAGGACGGTCCAGGGGCTGACTCCGAGCCCAGACTGGACGAGCATCGCGTCGCCGGTGCCGAAGAGATAGAGGCCCAGCGCGAGGATGGAGAGGGTGCCGGGACGTGCACGCCAGCGTGAGGAGGAACGCCAACGGGTGACCGGAACGGTGCGTGCTGGCCTGAGCCAACTGAGGATGTCCATCTGCGGATACAACCACAGAACGAAACAACCACAGGGCGAACATGCGCCGTGCTGCTCGGGCCATGGGCTATCGTCGAAGGGTGCGGAGATCCGGTGTATTCCTCGTCGCGTCTTTGGTCACGAGCGCGGTCATCGTGACGGGATGCGGGTCCGATGAGCCCGCCGTTGTGAGCGTGCCGACCCAGGGCGGTGTCGCGGCCAGCGGACCTCGAGTCCTCCTTGATGCCCAACGGCTCACCGTCCTCGACCAGCCCCTTCGCTACCCAACCAAGGGCAAGGCGCAGGTGTCGAGTTCGATTTTGGTGATTGAACCCGGACAGGAGACTGGCTGGATCAAGAATCCGGTGCCGACCTATGTGTATGTGCTCGAGGGCGCCATCACCGTTGAGTACGACGGGGGAGTTGTGAAGGAGTTCCGGGCTGGATCGGCCCTGATCGAAGCGGTCGGCGTGTGGCACAACGGCACGAACACGGGTGTCGAGACCGCGCGGATGCTCGTGGTGAGCATGGGAGCCAAGGGGGTCAAAAACGCGGTGGAACGGCCGTAATCGCCCTCGTTCACCCTCCGTTCATGTAGTTGTCGACGAGCGTTAACGCTGAGCCCCCTCCTGCGATGCCGATCTTCGCAAGACTCAAGCCATGGCTGACTTGGACGTTCAAGAACGACGAAACCTGTCTGCCTCAGCGACTGCTCACCGCGGTGACCGCATATTCAACCGGACGATCACGACGGCTGCGTTCTCGGCGTTGTTCGTCCTTGCCGGGATTGCGATCTTCCTCGGGGCGCAGACGATTCCGGTGCTTCAGACCCAGGGCCTGTCCTTCCTCACGACCACTGCGTGGGACATCAACACTGATCCGCCCACAGCGGGCATCTGGGG
>CAMDKQ010000069.1 GCA_945901095.1 Bifidobacterium breve | reverse complement strand
CTGCTCGTGGCGGCAGAGCCGTCCGACCGCGGCACCTACAACGGAGAACCGCGTACGCATCGTATTCCGGAGCAAAACGCAACCTGGGTCCGCGACATGGGCGGTCACGCAGTGAAGTTCCTCGTCATGATGAACCCGGCGCGCACCATAGGTGCGGGCGAGCCCGATCTCACCGCGGAGACGCTGCAGGTCGTGCGCGAGGTCGTCGAGGACTGCCGCGCAGTCGGCATCCCCTCGGTCATCGAGAACCTCATCTACGCCCTGCCGGGCAGCGAGCCGATGACCCTGCAGCAGCGCGAGGATGCCATCGTCGAGTCGGCCGTCCTTCTCACCGAACTCAACCCCGACCTGCTCAAGCTCGAGTACCCGGGCAGTGCAGCCGCCTGCCGTCGACTGGCGGATGTGCTCACAGTGCCATGGGCGGTTCTCAGCGCTGGGGTCGACTTTGACACCTTCACCGATGTCATCAGGGTGTCGTGCGATGACGGCGGCGCCTCCGGCTTCATCGCCGGCCGCTCGGTCTGGAAGGAGTCCATCGGACTCGTCGGTGAAGAGCGTCAGACATTCCTCTCCGAGGTGGCGGTTCCGCGCCTGACAAATCTGCGCGAGGCGATTGCCGGGCGCGCTCGTCCATGGAACGCGTCATGAGGCGCAGGGGCACTCTCAGTGGAAAGGAAGGGTAGGCGGGATGCGAGTACTCGAAGCGCGCGGAATCGTGCGGACGTACGGGCAGGTCGTGGCGCTTGATGGATGTGATTTCGACGTCGAGGCAGGCGAGGTCACAGCGCTCATCGGTGACAACGGCGCGGGCAAGAGCACGCTCACGAAGGTGCTCTCCGGAACCGAGCGGGCCGAGGAGGGCACCGTCAGATTCCTTGGCGAGGAAGTTCATTTCAATTCCCCGGCCCAAGCCCGGGCGCGGGGGATCGAGACCGTGTATCAGGACCTTGCGCTGTGCCCGCATCTGGATGCCGTCAAGAACCTGTTCCTTGGCCGTGAGGTCAAGGCGGGCGGGGTGCTCGGCCTTATGGGCTTCATGAATCGCAAGGAAATGCGGCAACGCAGTGCGGAGGCCTTCCAAGATCTCGGCGCAGCCGTGCGAACCCTCACCGAGCCGGTGGGCAACATGTCCGGTGGCCAGCGGCAGAGCATTGCCGTTGCCCGTGCCGCCGCGTGGGCGAACAAGATCATCTTCCTCGACGAGCCGACAGCCGCCCTCGGCGTCGTCCAGACCGAGAACGTCCTTGACCTCATCAAGCGAGTGCGCGATAAGGGCATCGGCGTCGTCTTCATCAGTCACTCGATGCCTGAGGTTCTGAGCGTCGCCGATTCGATTCAGGTGATGCGCCGCGGTCGCCGCGTCGCGACCTACCGGGCTACAGACTCGAGCATCGAAGAACTCGTGGGAGCCATGACCGGCAAGTTCGATGAAGGAGCAGCATGAGCACCGAGACCCACGTGAATAGGGCCTCCGACCTATTCGATACGGAAAAGGTGCCGTTACTTCGACGCCTGAGTCGTATTCAGGCGGCCCAGATCGTGCTCGTCCTAGTCGGATTGCTCATCTTCTTCTCGATCATGTCGCCCGATGCGTTCTTCACGGTCTTCACCTTCCGGTCGATCATCATGAACACGGCGATCTTTGCCGTGCTCGGCGTCGGCGCAACCCTCGTCATCATCACGGCGGGCATCGATCTGTCGGTAGGCGCCGTGCTCGTCTTTAGCAGCGTCATCGCCGCGAAAGTCATGGAAAACCTCGGTGCTGAGGGCTGGGCAACCGCGTTCGTCGGAACGCTCGTGGCGATCGCCTGCGGTGCTGCATGGGGATTCATCAACGGATTCCTCGTCGGCCGGGCGAAGGTTCCGGCATTCATCGTGACCCTCGGAACCCTGGGTATGGCCCTCGGCCTCTCGCAGGTGCTGACCGGCGGCATCGACGTCTCGGGGGTCCCCGAGGTGCTCGTTGACACAGTGGGTTTCGGCAACGCGTTTAGTGAGGTTCCCACGATCGTTGTCGTCTCGGCCATCGTCGTTATCATCGGCAGCATCGTCCTGCATCGGACGAAATTCGGGATGTACACCTACGCCGTCGGTTCGAATCCGGAGGCCTGCCGACGTGTCGGCATCAAGGTCGATCGACAGTTGATGTTCGTCTACATGATCGCGGGAGCGTGCGCCGGCATCGGTGGCATCCTCAGCCTCGCGCTGTACCAGCAGACCACCATTGGTGGTCAATCCATGACGGCACTGACCGTCATCGCAGGCGTTGTCATTGGTGGCACCAGCCTCTTCGGAGGCGTCGGATCCATCTTTGGCACGGTTATCGGTTTGCTGATCCCAGCAGTGCTGCAGACCGGTTTCGTCATTATCGGCGTCGAGTCGTACTGGCAGGGCGTCGTGATCGGAATATTCCTGATCGGAGCCGTCTACGTGGACGGCGCGCGCAGAACCAAGGCGCAACGCGGGTCAGGGCGCAAGACCAAGCACCTCCAAGTCGGTGGTGTGCACGTTGGAGCAAGTCCAGAAAGGGAAAATTGATGAAGCAAAGCAATATCGTCAAGAAGAGCGCCATCACGGCACTGAGCCTTGGTGTCGTGGCAGGGCTCAGCCTCGGCATGGCTCCCGGAGCAAATGCCGCCGGCGAGAAGATCGCGTTCATCCAGGGTGTTATGGGTGATGGCTTCTACATCACGATGGGCTGTGGCGTGAACGCTCAGGCCAAGAAGATGGGCGCGACCGTCACGACGAATGGCCCGGCCAAGTTCGACGCAACGCTTCAGAAGCCGATTCTCGAAGCAGTGGTCGCGACGAATCCGGACGCCATCCTCATCGCCCCGAACGACAAGGTCGCGATGCAGAAGCCCCTTGAGGCAGCAGCAAAGAAGGGCATCAAGATCGTGCTCGTCGACACGACGGTGAACAAGCCGTCGTTCGCGGTGTCTGAGATCTCGTCGAACAACTACAAGGGTGGCCAGCAGGCATTCGAGGCCATCGCGCTGCTCGCACCCCAGGGTGGCCCCGTCCTCGCCATGGGCGTGAAGCCGGGCATCAGCACCACCGATGCTCGCGACCAGGGCTTCGCGGATGCAGTCAAGGCGAGCAACGGCAAGTACACCCTGGTCAGCCAGGAGTACTCGCTCAACGAGCCGGCAGTTGCAGCTCAGCTCACCACTGCAGCCATTGCCAAGACCCCCGGCCTCGTCGGCGTCTTCGCAAGCAACCTGTTCTCGGCTGAGGGTGTTGCAACCGGCGTCAAGCAGGCAGGCAAGGAAGGCGTAATCAAGGTCGTGTCCTTCGATGCAGGCCCCGATCAGGTCAAGGCACTCAAGGCTGGCACGGTTCAGGCGCTCATCGCGCAGCAGCCGTACCAGATCGGCGTTGCTGGCGTTCAGCAGGCCATGTACGCCCTGACGGGCAAGAAGACCACCAAGAAGATCACGACCGGATTCACCATCATCACCCAGGCCAATGTTGATACACCGCTGGGCAAGGCCGCCCAGTACCGCGCCAAGTGCTAATTGCTCGACGCTGAAGGCTGGGGCCGGCTGCCAGTTCCCTGGTAGCCGGCACCAGATTCGCAGGTGGCGCAGCGGGGAAGATCCCCTGATGCGCCACTTCTGCGTATCCGTCCGTTTCGCTTCATCCATGCGGCGGGCAACGTCTGCCAAGCTCTCCCGAGAACCCCACATCGCCTGAGCCGCTAGGCCCGACGCCCGTGTCGTCTCCGAGCGGCGTCTGAGGTATCTTGACGTCGAGATATTTCCCGTCCACCCTTTCGGAAGGCATTGGTCTGCCATGGCTCGTCGCGGCAAGGTTTCAGTCATTGGTGCAGGTTTCTACGGCTCGACGACGGCGCTGCGCCTCGCCGAGTACGACATCTTCGAGACGGTGGTGCTCACCGATGTTCTCGAAGGCAAGCCCGAAGGCCTCGCACTCGACCTCAACCAGTCGCGCTGGATCGAGGGCTTCGAGACGAAGCTCGTCGGCCAGACCACGGGTCCGAATGGTGAGGGCTACGAGATGATCGCGGGCTCCGAAATCGTCATCATCACGGCGGGACTGCCCCGCAAGCCGGGCATGAGTCGGATGGACCTCATCGAGACGAACGCGAAGATTATGCGCTCGGTCGCCGAGAACATCGCCAAGCACGCCCCCGGCGCGATCGTCATCAATGTCGCGAATCCGCTTGATGAGATGACGGCCCTTGCCCAGATCGTCACCGGGTTCCCGTTCCAGCGCGTCATCGGGCAGGCGGGCATGCTCGACACGGCCCGCTTCACCAACTTCGTTGCCGAGGATCTGGGGGTGCCTGTGGCGTCGGTACGGACCCTCACCCTCGGCTCGCACGGCGACACCATGGTTCCGGTGGCCTCGGCCTGCACGGTCGATGGCAAGCCGCTCGCTGACCTCATGTCGGCCGACCGGATTGAGGAGCTTGTCGTGCGAACCCGTAACGGTGGCGCCGAGGTCGTTGCGCTCCTTAAGACCGGCTCCGCCTACTACGCCCCGTCGGCCGCCGCGGCTCGCATGGCGAAGGCGATCCATGAGGACTCAGGTGCGGTCATGCCTGTCTGCGCGTGGGTCGATGGCGAGTACGGCCTATCGGGCGCGTACCTCGGGGTCGAGGCCGTGCTCGGCAAGGAGGGTATTCGCAAAGTCGTCGAGACTCCGCTCACCGATGCCGAAAAGGCCCTGCTCGTCGAGGCATACGAGGCCGTCAAGGCCAAGCAAGCCGACGTCAAAGACCTCTGAACCACTTTCCTCCGTTTGTCCCATCTCATGGGGCGTCCGGCAGAATTCGGAGGTAATCCGGACGATTTCTGCAGGTTGAGCCATGAGATGGGACAAACGGGGTAGGGGATCTGGACATATAACCTTAGGAGAAACGCAGATGAGCAAGATCAAGGTGACGAACCCAGTTGTCGAACTTGACGGTGATGAGATGACACGCATCATCTGGCAGTTCATCAAGGATGAGCTCATCGTCAAGTACCTCGACATCGACCTCAAGTACTACGACCTCGGCATTGAGCACCGCGATGCCACCGATGATCAGGTCACGATCGACTCCGCCCACGCGATTCAAAAGTACGGGGTCGGGGTCAAGTGCGCGACCATCACCCCGGACGAGGCTCGCGTCGAGGAGTTCGGTCTCAAGAAGATGTGGAAGTCACCGAACGGCACAATCCGAAACATCCTCGGCGGCGTCATCTTCCGTGAGCCGATCATCATCTCGAACATTCCGCGCCTAGTGCCGGGCTGGACCAAGCCGATCATCGTCGGCCGGCACGCCTTCGGTGACCAGTACAAGGCGACTGACTTCAAGGTCCCGTCTGCCGGCACACTCACCATGACCTTCACGCCGACCGATGGCTCGGAGCCGATGGAATTCAACATCTTCGACTTTCCGAGTTCGGGCGTCGCGATGGGGATGTACAACCTCGATGACTCGATTCGTGACTTCGCGCGTGCCTCAATGCGGTACGGCCTTGCCCGCGAATACCCCGTGTACCTCTCGACGAAGAACACGATCCTCAAGGCATACGACGGCCAGTTCAAGGACATCTTCGCCGATGTCTATGAGACCGAGTTCCGCAAGGAGTTTGAGACGGCTGGGATCACCTACGAGCACCGTCTCATCGACGACATGGTTGCAGCGGCGATGAAGTGGGAGGGGGGCTACGTTTGGGCGTGCAAGAACTACGATGGAGACGTCCAGTCCGACACTGTTGCCCAGGGATTCGGGTCCCTCGGACTCATGACGTCGGTCCTTATGACCCCGGACGGCCGCACCGTCGAGGCCGAGGCAGCCCACGGCACTGTCACGCGTCACTTCCGCCAGCACCAGCAGGGCAAACCGACCTCGACGAACCCGATCGCGTCGATCTTCGCGTGGACGCAGGGCCTTGCCCACCGCGGCAAGATGGACGCCACCCCCGAGGTGACCGCCTTTGCGGAGACCCTCGAGCGCGTCTGCATTGAGACGGTCGAAGAGGGCAAGATGACGAAGGACCTCGCGATGCTCATCGGCCCCGAGCAGCCGTGGCAGACCACGCAAGATTTCCTCGCGTCGATCGACGAGAACCTGCAGAAGGCAATGTCCTCGTAGATGCCGGCAGAAACTGCGATGACATCCGGCGCCCCACCCGTGAGGCCGTCGTGACGAATCGTGACGTACCGTTGTCACATGATGAATTTCGACGGGCGTTTGTTTCGCATGTTGTCGATGGGGTCCCTGCTCGCGGTCGGCCTCACCGGAGTAGCGCTCACGTCAGTGGCCCCCATCGCCGTCGCGGCGCCTGACACCTCGGCAAAAGCGAAATCCTGGCAGGAGGCCGCCTCGCGACTTGGCAGCGCAGGCTCGCTGTGGGAGCCGAGCACTACTGCTGGACTGCGCAGGACGAAGTCGATCGATGTGTTCGCCGACGGATTGACATTCACGAACGGGTCCGCGAGTTCCGGTGACACCTATGCCGGAGCGACCTACGGCGCACTTCGTGCCGCATCGGCCTCGCGTCCGTCATTCACCATTGCAGAAAAGTGGGCTGATACCGGATGGGCGGTGGCGCCCGCTTACTCGACGAGTATGGCACCGGTCGGCAACGCAACGATTCCCCTCGGATCACCCGGAACTCAGGTGAATGTGAAGGCGCAGGTGTTCGCGAACTGCTTTGACCAACCGTCGAGTGCGAACCCACGTCAGGTCCCTGGGAGCTACCGGTGCTCGAAGGCTGATGTTGCCAAGAGCGGTGGAGTACTCCGCATGACCGCTCGGCCGGCATCGACGATGACGGACCCGGGTCGCACCTCAATCGTCATCACGACCACTGGGCTCTCGTATGCGCAACTCATCTCGATCGCCTCGAGCCTTGAGCAAGTGAGCGGAGGCGGTGGCGAGATCACCGGTTCAGCGCAAATGGTCGCCATGTGCGGCCAGATGGTCGATGGCGCGATGACCTCCGAAAAGGCTGCAGCGTTCGCGGCGTCGAACGGCTACTCAATGCGCGTCGGCACCATCGATGGCGCGCCTCAAATGCTCACGATGGACTTCCGGTGGGATCGATTCACGGTCAGTCTCGTCAAGAACGTGGTGACGTCCTGTACCTACGGCTGACCTGCGTGCCTCAGCGATGTCGGTCGCGCATGAGGGACTCTTGGACGACGGAGGCGACGAGGACGCCCTTCGTGTCGTAGAACAGGCCGCGGGCCAAGCCGTGACCTCCGTTCGCGACGGGGGTGTCCTGGGCAAAGAGCAGCCACTCGTCGACGCGCACAGGAGCGTGGAACCACATCGCATGGTCTATTGAAGCGAGTTGCAGACCCTCCCGGAGACTGTGGTGCGGCGCGATTGCCGTCCCCACCATCGTGAGATCGGAGAGGTAGGTGAGCGCGCACGCCTGAATGAGTGGATCGTCTGGAAGTGGTTGGGTGATCCGAACCCATGTCGTGCGCTCGTAGCGGTCGTCGACGAGCGGCAGAGTCTCGTGTTCGGCCTCGACGAAGCGAAGCTCGAACAACTGCTCCTCGGGGTAGTCCAGACGCCGCCGCTCGCAAATCTCGGTTGGGACGGTGTTAGCAATGCGCGACCCGGAAAGCGAGGAGGGGGTCGAGGTGGTCGGCGCTGTGAACTGATGCGTGGGCCCGGGATCGATCAGGGCGAATGACGCGGTCATCATGAAAATCGTCTCGCCATCCTGCACGGCGCGCACGAACCGGGTCGAGAAGGACCTCCCGTCGCGAGGTCGGTCGACGAGGTAGGTGATCGACTCCTTGGTGCGTCCCGGGCGCAGAAAGTAGCCGTGGAGCGAATGGATACGGCGGCTCGGATCGCCGACGGTGGTGCCGGCGGCCATGAGCGACTGCGCGGCAATCTGTCCGCCGAAGGCACGCATGGGCGCACCTGAGTGACAGATGCCAGTGAAAATATCGCGGTCGATCGGAATGAGGGTGAGGCGATCAATGAAGTCGTGGTCGCCAGTTCCGTCCGTCATGGGTTCGATCCTACGGAGGCACCTATCCGCCGGTAGGGGCGTGAGGTCAGGCGGCGCCTCTATTGTGGTCGCATGAGCGACGTATGGATCAACATCGGCGTCGTGCTGTTCTTCATCCTGCTCGGCGGATTCTTCTCAGCAGCAGAGCTAGCACTCGTCTCGCTGCGCGACAGTCAGGTGCAGCGGCTCAGTGAGCAGGGCCGACGTGGCCGCAGGCTCGCCCAACTCGCATCGGACCCGAACCGGTTCCTCGCAGCCGGCCAGGTAGGCGTTACCCTCGCCGGATTCATCTCCGCGGGATTCGGCGCCTCGCGAATCGCGCCGAGCCTAGAGCCCGTGCTCCAAGGTTGGGGCCTGAGCAAGGGGGCGGCAGAGACAGTTGCCTTCATCCTCGTGACGGTGGTCATCGCATACGTGTCGCTCGTGCTTGGCGAGTTGGTGCCCAAGCGCATCGCGCTCCAGCGGGTTGAAAGGGTGGCACTTTTCGTTGCAGCTCCGGTTGACATCATGGCCAAAGTCTTTCGGCCGTTCATCATCGCGCTGTCGTGGGCGACCGATGCGATCGTCCGCCTATTCGGGGTTGACCCGACCGCAGCCAAGGAGCAGATCAGCGGGGAGGAGCTTCGCGATCTCGTTGCAGCCCACGAGGATCTGAGCGTCGAGGAGCGCGAGCTCATCGACGATGTCTTCGCGGCGGGGGATCGCGAGCTTCGCGAGGTGATGGTCCCGCGCACCGAGGTCGAGTTCCTCGATGCGGACCTCCCGATATTCAAGGCCGTGAAGGTGGTTGCCGCGCGCCCGCACAGCCGCTACCCGGTGGCGCGGGATTCGACCGACGATGTCATCGGCTTCGTCCACGTCCGCGACATCTTCAACCCAGACCTTGCCGAGCGTTCCATCCGTGTCGGGGAGCTTGTCCGTCCGGTCACTGCGTTTCCTGGGACGAATGGGGTGTTGAGTACGCTCACTGAATTACGCCGACTGCGCCAGCACCTCGCCGTCGTCGTCGATGAGTATGGCGGCACCGCGGGCATCGTCACGATGGAGGATCTCGTCGAGGAGCTCATCGGAGACATTAAGGATGAGTACGACCTTGTCCAGCATCCGCAGACGGCTAGGTCGTTCGGTGTGACGACGCTGGATGGCCTCATGAACATCGAGGACTTTCACGACGAGATGGGCATCGAGCTGCCCGATGGACCCTATGAAACGGTAGCCGGTTTCGTCGTCTCTCGAATAGGCAGCCTGCCGGTTGTCGGTGACTCCTTCGACTGGGCGGGGAATCGCTTCGAGGTCGTCGAGCTCGATGGACGACGCATCGCTCGGATTCGAATCGCACCCGTAGGAGAGAATTCAGACGATGGCAACCGCCTGACGACTGATGGGCCGGGCTTGGAAGGATAGGGGCATGCCACCCGCAGCCACCCGGCCCCCGCGAGTCCTGTCCGGAATCCAGCCGACCGCCGATGCATTCCACATCGGCAACTACCTCGGGGCGCTTCGCGAGTGGGTGAGGGTCCAGGAGACGCACGATGCCTACTACGTGGTGGTAGATCAGCATGCCATTACTGTCGATCATGACCCGGCACTCCTGCGCCAGCGAACGCTCGTGTCGTTCGCGCAACTGCTCGCCATCGGGCTGGATCCGCAGCAGTGCACAGTCTTCGTTCAAAGCCATGTGCCCGAGCACAGCCAACTTTCCTGGGTGCTCGAGTGTCAGACCGGGTTCGGCGAGGCGAGTCGAATGACCCAGTTCAAGGACAAGTCTCAAAAGGGCGGTGCCGATCGGTCGACGGTTGGCCTCTTCACATACCCGATCCTCCAGGCCGCCGACATTCTCATCTACCAGGCCGATGCCGTGCCTGTCGGCGAGGACCAGCGCCAGCATCTCGAACTCACCCGCGATCTCGCGCAGAGGTTCAACACCACCTTTGGCAAGACCCTTACAGTGCCGGCGGGGCTGTATGTGAAGGACACCGCGAAGATCGTCGATCTCCAGGACCCCACCTCCAAGATGAGTAAGTCCAGCCCGGCCGGCTGCGCGTTCCTCCTCGACGACGACGCGGTGCTCGCGAAGAAGTTCAAGAGCGCCGTCACCGACTCAGAGCGCGACATCCGATTCGACCCAGCGGCAAAGCCAGGCGTCTCGAATCTGCTCACAATGCAGCAGGCACTCACAGGGACACCGATGGAGGCACTCGTTGCTGGCTACGAGGGCCGCGGCTACGGCGACCTCAAGACCGACACGGCGGCGGTGGTCATCGAGTTCATCCGGCCGATCCGTATGCGGGTGAACGAACTCATGGAGCATCCCGACGAGTTGCTTCGGCTCATGGGCCAGGGAGCAGGCAAGGCCCGCGAGACTGCGCGACTTACCCTGGCCGCGGTGTATGACGCCATCGGGTTCGTCGCGATCCCCGAGGCCTGACGGGCGACTCGGGCAAGCGTCACAGCGGCCGGTAGGGCTCGTACTGACGCTTGGCGCGGGGTGCCTTGTGCGCTCCCGCGCCTATGCCTCCCACCTGCTGACGACGCTTGCCGAACCAACCGAGGATGAGTGCGCAAGCAGCGAGGACAAGGATGAGCCAGAACCACCAGGGAGCCATGGAGTCCCCCTCGGGAGGGATGCCGAGTCCGGCGGTTGCGAGCTCCTCATCCGAGACGCCCGACGGAGTACCTGGGGATATCGCGCCATCTCCTTCGGCCTCGACTGGTCCGACCATGACGCCGACGGGCGTCACCTTGCCTAGGTTCTTGAAGCCCCACTTCAGGGCCTTCTTGGCTGCGGAATCGCTTCCATCGTGGATGCCCATTCCAACGAAGATGAGTGTCGTGCCCTTGCGTGTAGCGGCCCCGATGAAGGTACGGCCGGCGTTCGAGGTGTACCCGGTCTTCACGCCGATCGCACCTTTGAATCCGCCCATGAGCAGGCGGTTTTGGTTGTAGATCATGTACGTGCTGCCCCCGCCGCCGGGAAACCGGTGCGTCTTCGTTTGGACGAACTTCGCGAAATCGGGCCGGGCGAGCCCGGCGCGGGCAATGAGTGCGAGGTCATAGGAGCTCGAGCGCTGTCCCTTATGGTCAAGGCCAGTGGGGTTCTTCGCCGTCGTGTCATTCGCCTGCAGTTGCCTTGCCACGTCATTCATGCGGGCGACGGTGTTTTTGACGCTGCCCGGCGCCCGGGCGAGCGCCAGCGCCGCGTCGTTGCCGCTGCGCAGGAACATGCCATAGAAAAGATCCTCGATCGTGTAGCGCTTGCCCGCGATCAGGCCCGCCCTAGCGCCCGTGATCAAGGTGTCCTTTCTTTTCGCGACGTAGGTCTGGTCGAGCGTGAGCTCCCCGAGGACGGTGAGGGCCGTGAGGGTCTTGAGGGTGCTGGCCGGTGGTCGCTGGTCGTGTGAGTTCTTCGCGGCAAGCACGGTGCCGTTCGTCGCGTCGACGAGGATCCAGGTCTCTGCCCAAATCTCAGGGAGTGGCTGAGCCCCCGGTCCGGGGTTTACCTGCACGCCCCGATTGGAGAGCTGCTCGCCGCCGATGGTCTCGGCGTTCGCGGCTCCGGACGCCCCGAGGGCGAGCGAGCACGCGAGTCCGAGGGTAAGGAGGAGTCGGCGCATGACGATTCAATGCTAGGCCGGTGCCATTCGATGGCGGCCCGCGGGACACGCCGACTAGGCTGCCATAGCCCTGAACACGACCGTTGGAGGACCAATGTCATCGACAATCGCGCCGACCGGACTGCTCATTGCTGGGGAGTGGCTGCAGACCTCTGCCCGCATGCCAGTGATCGACCCGGCGACGGGATCATCCATCGCCGATATCTCCAATGCATCGGTTGCCGACGGTATCGACGCCGTGACCTCCGCCCACGATGCCTTTCAGTCCTGGGGAGCCACCCCGGCCCGAGTCCGAGCCGAGATCCTGCGTAAGGCGTTCGAGATCATGTCCGCCGAGCTCGAGACATGCGCACTCCTCATTAGCCTGGAGAATGGCAAGGCGCGGCGCGATGCGATGGGCGAGGCCACGTACGCGGCTGAGTTCTTCCGCTGGTTCTCAGAGGAGGCGTCACGCATCGAGGGCGGGTTCCGATACGCACCGGCTCGTGACAAGACGATCATCACCGACCACCGTCCCATGGGTGTTGCCTACATGATCACCCCGTGGAACTTCCCGGCGGCGATGGCGACTCGCAAGCTGGCCCCGGCGCTGGCGGCTGGCTGTACCGCGGTACTCAAGCCGGCTGGCGAGACCCCGCTCACCGCCCTGTGGATCGGTGATGTTCTCCAGCGTGCGGGGGTTCCTGCGGGCGTCGTGAACATCATCACGACCTCGACGAGCGGCGCTGTGTCGTCGGCGATCCTCGCAGATCCGCGTGTTGCGACACTGTCGTTCACTGGCTCGACGTACGTCGGCAAAATGCTCCTCGTTCAGACGGCCGAGCGGGTGCTTCCTTCATCGATGGAGCTCGGTGGCAATGCTCCGTTCCTTGTCCTAGAGGGCGCCGACGTCGATGAGGCCATTGCCGGCGCCATGATCGCGAAGATGCGCAATGGCGGTGCCGCCTGCACTGCGGCTAACCGCTTCTACATCCACGAGTCGGTAACTGAGGAGTTCACGTCCAAGCTCGAGGGAGCGTTCGCGGCGCTGAAGATCGGCCCGGCCAGCGATCATGCCAATGATCTTGGTGCGATGGTCTCGGTGAAGGAGCGCGACAAGATTCATGAACTTCTTGAAGAGGCTGCGGGTGAGGGCGCAGTGCTCAGCGCCTCGTCGAAGGCACCCACGGAGGGTGCCTTCATCGCGCCCTACGTTGTGCGTGGAGTCGAGCATGGATCGGTGCTCACCCGCAACGAGATCTTCGGTCCGGTGGCCCCGATCGTCACCTTCAGCGATCAGGCCGATGCTGTTCGCATGGCAAACGACACTGAGTACGGCCTCATCTCGTATGTCTTCGCCAAGGATGCCGGGGCTGGCATCAAGGTCGCCCGTCAGATGGAGTCGGGGATGGTCGCGATCAACCGCGGCCTCGCCTCCGACCCGGCGGCGCCGTTCGGCGGGATGAAGGAGTCGGGGCTAGGCCGGGAGGGCGGGTTCGCGGGGATCCACGAGTTCCTCGAGACCCAGTACTTCGCCGTCGATCTGTAGTCGCCTTCGCTCGCTCTACCTGCACGTTACTGTCGTGAAACTCGCGATTTGGTTGAGTTTCACGACAGTAACGTGCACCGCCACGTGCATTGCCACGGGCGGCGCGGCGTTTGCGGAGTCGTGCGGCGGTGTCGCGGGAGCCGTGTGATGAACCTCGCACGCTGTGCCGATGCCGGCGCTCGCCGCTTCCCGTAGCATTCGACGCACCGCGAGGAGCAATTCCGCGGATCTAAGCCACTGTGGGAGGACCGAGCATGGCAACTGTTACCAGCCCACCACCGAGCCAAGGCGCTCCGGATCGGCGGGCGCAGATCAAGGCCCGCACGCTGCGAACCGACGCATGGTGGATCCAGCCGGCGATCACCGCGGCGGTGCTCGTGCTGTTCGTCATCTACTCGACTTGGCGGGCCTTCGAGAACGCGTTCTACTTCGCAGAGCCGCTCATCTCGCCGTTCTACTCTCCGTGCCTTTCCACCGCTTGCCCCCCGGGCGCGACCCTGTTCGGGTTCACCCCGTTCGGGGATTGGATCTTCGCCGGCTACGCATTCTCGCCGGCGCTCTTCATCCTCATCTTTCCGCTGGGCTTCCGGCTGACCTGCTACTACTACCGCAAGGCGTACTACCGCTCCTTCTGGCAGTCGCCGCCGGCGTGCGCGGTCGCCGAGCCGCACAAGCGCTACACCGGTGAGACCCGTTTCCCGCTAATCATCCAAAACAGTCACCGCTACTTCTTCTACGCGGGGCTGGTTTTCAACGTGATCCTCACCTACGACGGAATCCTCGCGTTCCGCAACGCCGAGGGCGCCTGGGGCCACATGAGCATCGGCACGCTCATCCTGCTGATGAACGCCTCGTTCCTGTGGATGTACTCGCTGTCGTGCCACTCCTGCCGCCATGCCATGGGCGGCCGACTCAAGCACTTCTCAGCCCACCCGGTCCGGTACAAGGCATGGACGTGGGTGTCGAAGATCAACGTTCACCACCCGAAGTTCGCATGGATCTCGCTCATCTTCGTCGCCTTCACGGACTTCTACGTCCGCGAGGTCGCCTCCGGCGCCATCACCAACTTCTACTTCTTCTAAGAGGGACACCATGACGGACACAGAGCGTTATTCCTTCGACATCGTCGTTATCGGCGCGGGCGGGGCCGGACTTCGAGCAGCCATTGAGGCTCGCGAGGCCGGTCATACCGTCGCGGTCATGAGCAAGTCACTTTTCGGCAAGGCACACACGGTCATGGCAGAGGGCGGCATCGCCGCGTCGATGGCGAACGTTAATTCCAAAGACGGCTGGAGTGTCCACTTCTGCGACACCATGCGCGGTGGCAAGTTCACGAACCAC
>CAMDKQ010000068.1 GCA_945901095.1 Bifidobacterium breve | reverse complement strand
GGTCGGAAGCACCCACCCGGCTCGCCTTTGCCGTGCTCGACTCAGCACCGATGTCGACAAAGTCGGCCCCCTGCGCCGCCATCACGCGTCCCTTGCGGATGGCGGACTCGGTTGATATCGCGACACTTTCGCGGTACGTCGAGTCGCGGGACAGGTTAAGGGTGCCCATCACTGCAGGGCGGGCATCGACGTCGAAGGTTCGATCGCCGACTCGAACCAGTTCCACCGGGAGGTTCAGGCTGACACTGTGCTCGGTCGCCAAGGCCAGCAGTTCAGGCAGTGAAATCACGACATCAGTTTAAGCGTGGCTGATCTTTCCGGCATTTTCCCTATTGGCGAGGTAACGAGTGAAGAGAAAACCGTCGTCGACGATGAGGTGAACGATTTCAAGGCCCACAGGGTAGGCGATCGTGTCGCCAGCGCGCACCTGCCCACCGCCTGCAAGGCGCGGTGCGATCGTGAGGTTCACCTCATCAACTAGGCCCACGGCTGTGAGGCCAGCAAGGAGGCGCGGGCCCCCCTCGCAGACGATGCGTAAGAGCCCGCGGGCATGCAGGGCCGCAATCACCTCAGTCTCGTCCGCGCTCTGACCATCCAAGACGATGACGTCGGCGTGATCACGTGCCACCCTCAGACGTCCAGACTCAACCGACGCAACCGTGACGATGATTGGCGTTACCGACGACTCAGCGAAGAAGGGCTCCTCCCAGGGAAGATCAAGCGAGGCGCTCACCACCACGACCACAGGCGCCTCAGCAAGACCGAGGCCCAACCTCTCGATGTGATCGGCAGGGTTCGCCCGTAGGGGACGGTAGCGCTCCGCACGCAGCGTGCCCGCACCAATGAGGACCGCATCGGCGAGGCGCCTCACCTCCGAGAGCACGAGCCGGTCCGCCGGCGAGGAGATCGATCCGCTCAGGCCATCCGGCCCCGCTACCGCACCGTCGAGGGTCATGAGCATCATGCTGCGAAGCCACGCTCGGCCGGCGGGCCATGGATACGCCTGAGCCAGGGCTGTTGCATCGAGCGCGCCCGACATCGGACCGACCATCATCTCCATGAGTGCAACCTACCGACCACGAAGGATCGGGGCATGGGACATAATTGGTGAGCGCCAAGCATGCGGGTGTAGTTCAGTGGTAGAACATCAGCTTCCCAAGCTGACAGTGCGGGTTCGATTCCCGTCACCCGCTCCACCGAAACTCTTTGCAGCACAAGGATTTTCTTTATTTCTCGAGACGCTCGTGCTGGCCCCTCGCGTCCCCAAATACCCCCGAAATACCCCCCGGTGTTCCACTCTTGTTCCACGGCGATCGGCCTGTACCTCCTTGAAAAGCCCCTGAAATGGGCGCCCTCCTCCTCATTCAAGCGCCGCGGACGCGGCGAGCTCTCAGCGCCACTCCCCAGTACGGTGGCGTCGGTGGGCACGGGGAGCACTGGCGCACGGCCGCCGACTTCATCGGCCACCACGAGCAGGCATGGAGGAAAGCTCTCTCCTGACCAGGAACTGCCAGGCGCTGCCCCGGTGCGCCGACGCCTCACGAACAGCCGCCCAGCGAGGCCGAATGCGAGGCACCGAGGGGGTAACACCGTTGACCGGGTAGGAGGGAGTCGCGAGGTGCCCACTCGGCAAGGCCGCTCAGGCGGCGGGACACCCCGTCCCGACTCACCGATCACGGAGGGAACGATCACTTATGACGAACAACTTCCTCGACGCCATCGCCCAGGCAATGCGTCTACTCGAGCGAGCACAGGTGCAGCAAGACCGGAAGGAGGCTCGGGCGCAGCGCACCTTCGACCGGGCGAGCGCCCGGTACCGGGCCGACATATCGGCTGCCGCCACCGCCGAAGGGGCGGCATGGCGAACCCTGCTGGACGTTCCGGGCATGACCGTCAGTACGTCCGCCGACTGACGGGGAGCCGGCAACTGCCCTTCGTCAAGGTCGGAAGGCTGGTGCGCATCCGCGAGGACGACATTGTCAACTTCGTCAGCGACTCGACAGTGCCCTCGGTCGCCCGCCGAGAGCGGATTGCCCGGTGAGGCCATGCGGCCCGCTAGGTCCAGGACTCGGGACGGTGGCCGTGATGCGGAGCGATGCCTCCGAGCGAAACTCACCACCGTCGCGATCCACAGCCACCACGGCGAGTCGACTACCTCCGCAGCAACGCCGTCGCCTGAGTCGCTCCGCAGCGTTCGAGCCCGTCGGAGAACGTCATCGGCGGACGAGTGGTGTCATCTGCGATCTGCTGCACGATCACGTGAAGCGCGATGGCATCGAGGTGGAACTGATCGACGAGGAAGTCGTCCGGGAGGTTCGCGGTGACGATCATCTGCGCTTGTGCGCGGATCGCTGCGGCGACCACGTGTCGGTCGTCCGGGTCGGGGAGTGTCACGGCCGCGATCAGGGGCTCATAGCCCTCTACGAGGACATCCCTGATGGACGCGTTCATGAGTTCGCGTGTCCGCGCCAGCTTGGCGTGATCCAAGTCGGGGCGGTTCTCCAGGAGGTTGACGAAGACCTCGTCCAGGATGCGGTCCGTCCACCTGCCACGAACGAGCCCACGCTGGGCCACCGGGATCAGGACGTCGCGCAGGAGGCTCGGGTACAGGACGTTGTCGTCGTAGATGACGACGAATGCCATCAGATCAGGCTCATTTCCTGTCCCAGCCCGGTCAGTTCTGCGGCTGCTGCTCGGCGCCGCTGATCGTCTGCCTTCATGTAGTCCACGAGCGACTGAGCCAGGACGCGACGGTGGGTTCCGACGGTCCGGTACTCGATCAGTCCCTCGGCCAGCAATTTCACGAGATGAGGGCGAGAAACGTTCAGAATGTCGGCGGCCTGCTGAGTCGTCAGCTCTGCATGAGCAGGAACGACAGTGATGCCCTCCCCTGCGGACAGGCTTCCCAGGACACGCACCAGTAGGTCCAACACCGACTTCGGCACGACGATCGCGTCCGGCCCACCCGCGACCGTGATCGTCACGGGCTGATCGCCCGCGAGGGTTGCGTCGTCGAGGACGGGGCGCATGCGCACGAGTGCCTCACGAGCGAGATCCATGTCCCGGCCGACGGGGTGAAGTTCCGCCAATGACTCAGCCATATGTGCCTCCTATATTCGAAACAAACATAACAGACGAAACATACGAAAGGCAAAGTTGGCTTCTCAATGAGCTCGCTGCGCTCGGCGCTTGATCGGACGGTCGCTGGAGGGCTCCACGGCGAGCTCGTCCATGCGTTCGGCGATGCGTTCGGCGATGCGTCGCCCATGGTCTGCGGTGGCATGCAGCCGGTGGACCCCGATGGACGGCCCGATGTGGTTGCGCCAGCACGACTCGTACTCGCGCCGAGTGGTCGCCTTGAGGGTCTCCCGCTGCTCGATCCACTTCTGCCCATACGTGTCGAGGGACATCCGTGCCCTGCGGGGCGCCTCCTAGGCCCCGCGCACCATGTAACGGGCCCGGTACCGACCCGACGGGAGCCTCTCGATCGCGCCGAACGAACGCCTGCCAGCCATGTCCCCCCTCGTGACCGGAAGTGACCGGGACGCGCTGTTCCACGCATCCCTTAGTTCCACAGTAGTTCCACGCCGAGGGTACCTTACTGCCGAAAAAATTGTTGCAACTAATGATTTTTTGCTGTGGACAACCGCAGGTTCCCAAGCGGACAGTGCGGGTTCGATTCCCGTCACCCGCTCCACGAGGTCACCGCGGTTGTCTGCGGCGAGGACCGCGAAGAATCGTGAAGCAACGTCACGTAGCAAGAGCCGACAGCGGCACGACATGAACACCGGACGGCAGGGTGTAGGCGTATTCGGTGCCTGTCACGACGGCCAGGAATCCCGGATGTCCTAGCGCGACGGGTCCGATGGCGGCGTGGACGACATTCCAGAGGTCGGGGGCCAATTGCCACTCATCGACGAGGCGCGTCGTCGCGCCCGCGAGGAAGGCTCGGGGGTCGAGGGAGGTCAGATCCCGAACCTCTGGCCCGGCGTCCATGCGAATATGGAGCGCGCGACCATCAAGACAACGCGACCTCTCCACATCGCGAAGTTGTGGGCTACTACGTAACGAAGGCGAGTTAAGCAGGGTCCCGCTTCACTAGCACCGAGGGGTCACTTCGGGTCACGAACGCGAGTGCTTGGTTGTGAGACGCGGCTCGCCGAGGGGATTACCGAGTCATCTTTGAGATTCGTGAGGATCGCGGCGACGTTTACCGGCGCTGCTAGATGAGCCGGTTCAGTCGAAAAGTTCCTCAAGGAAGCCCTTGCGCTTCTTGTACGGCTTTGCGTAGCCACCCTGCTGGTATGACGGTTGCTCGTACGCCTGCTGGGGAGGAGCAGAGCGTGCCGGGGGTGGTGGTGACTGTTGCGCCGACCACTGGGCCTCGGCGGTGATGAGGTGCTCGAGTTCACCACGGTCGAGGTAGACCCCTCGGCATTCAGTGCACTGGTCCACATGGATGCCATTGCGCTCATATGTGCGCATCTCGGCTTGGCACTTGGGGCAGGAAATTGACATGAAACCATGCTGCTTTGACATCGCGTAAAGCGCAACCGCTCGCCGCTCGTTCTCCCTGTTAGCGAGACTCCGCCTTCAGGCCGAAGCGCTGTCGAGTGACGCGAACACCCGATCTACTTTCAGTGCATCGAACGCGTGCGCGTCAAAATTGCCGCCACACCATTCACGAAGTTCTTCGTGGCGAGGATGCTGCGGATCGGCCATGACCTTTAGGAAATCCGCGTACCCCCATGGGCCCCCGACGTCCTCGGGCGGGCAGGCACCCTGCCCGGCAAGACATGTCGGACGAATGCGCCCCGCTGTGGGAAGGCGGTCGGTGACGGTAATCCGGTGCTCCCACCCGTCACCGAAGTCATAGTGGAATTCGAATTCATCACCGAGAGATACGAGATCACCAAGACGGACGGTGCCGGGGTCAATGGATGCCTCCGGCCAATCGTACGAATCCTCGACATAGATAGAATTCTCGATACGGAAAGCGTAGAGGTGGATTCCCTCCCAGCCCATCGCGGTGAGGAGGGCCTCGTGTACCTGAGCCAGGGTGTAATCATCCGGAATCAATACGCAGCGCCACACGCGCGGCCGCACGTCCTTGAGTGAGATCTCCAGCTGGTAAACAGATCGCATAGTCGAATTACACTCTCGTTAACAGGGATAGCCCGGTATCGACGCGCATTATCATCGGTTTATTCGCGCGGTTCGTGGGACTGAACATGGCAGACTTGACTAATGAGCGCCGATCCTGTGTCCGCAGTGAACCCGCACGAAGACTCCTTCTACCAGGACCCGTTCCCGACCTACGCGATGCTGCGCGCCGGGGCACCTGTCTACGAAATTCCAGATACGCCGGGTCTGTTCTTCGTCACCACCTGGCCGCTCGTTCGCGAGGCACTCATGGATCCGGGCCGGTTCTCCAACGTCATGCCCCATGCAAGGCGCACATCACCGCCTCCGGAGGTCGAGGCGCAGGTTCAAGCACTCCGTGCTCAGGGCTATCCCTATTCGCCGGCCCTCGGTACCAACGATCCACCGCAGCACACGCGCTATCGCAAGATGGTGAACCGCGCTTTCACTGTTCGGTCCCTCGCTTGGATGGAGCCCCTCGTCGACGAGGTCGCCGATCAGTTGGCCGCAGCGCTTCCCGACGACGAGGTCGTTGACATCATGGAATCGGTGACGATTCCCTTGCCCGTCTGGGCCATCATGCGCATTCTTGGCCTCGATGACCGTCATCGCGATGACCTCCGGCGCTGGTCGGACTCATCAAATGCGTCACTCGGCGGCAAACTCACCGCGGAACGCTGGATCGAAACCGAGCGCGATGTGCTCGAATACCAGCAGGTCATCTGCCGCGAACTCGATGACCGCCGCGAAAACCCCCGAGACGATCTCCTCAGCACCCTCGTACAGGCCGAGCCCGGCGAGACTCCGCTTACGAATGCCGAGTTGGTGTGGCTCGTCCGCGAACTGATCGTGGCAGGGAACGAGACGACCATCCGCGCCCTCGCGGACATGATCCTCAACCTTGACGCCATTCCCGGGGTATGGGATCGGCTCCGCGATGATGAGCAGTTTCGGCGCGGCGTAGTCGAAGAGGGCATCCGGCTCGCAGCACCGGTCATGGGTCTTTGGCGCAGGGCCACCTGCGACACCGAGTTCGGCGGGGTCACGATCCCTGCTGAGAGCACGCTGTTCCTCGCGTTCAGCTCCGCGAACCGCGATGAACAGGTCTTCGCAGAGCCCGACACCTTTGATCCGATGCGCGAAAACGTCCGCGACCACCTCGCCTTCGGTCATGGCATCCATGTGTGCGTCGGGGCGGGCCTCGCGAGGATCGAGGCGACCTCTGCCCTTCGCGCCCTCGCGAACAACGTCACGGCACTCGAGGTCGTCGATCGCGATGCCCTCAGGTACGGGCCGAGCTACGGCCTGCGCGGCCTCATGGGCCTCCCTGTTCGGGTGCGCCGCCGATGACACCGGGGGAGGTCGTTACTGCGCTTATCGCCGCGTGCGAACGACGCGACCTCGATGCGGTGTGCGCGCTCGTAACCGACGACATTGAGTACGACAATGTGCCCATCGGAAAGGTGTTCGGCCCAGATGGCGTGCGCAAGGTCCTCAGCAGCGGGGTCATGGCCGAGGCGGCCGAGATCGAGTGGCGCGTGCTGGCGCAGACCGCCAACGCCGACACCGTCATGAATGAGCGCGTCGACCGCTTCCTCGTCGGTGGTCGATGGATTGAGATCCCGATAGCAGCGATCTTTCGCGTGCGCGACGGGCGAATATTCCTGTGGCGCGACTACTTCGACCTCGAGACCTACCGCAGTCAGCGGTAGGTCGTCGTCGTCAGTTCGGCAATTTGCGGAAGATCGGACGGGGCAGGGTCTTGAGCGCCGCCATGACGAACCGCAGTGGCCCCGGGGCGTAGACGGTCTCCTTTCCCTTGCGAAGCGCGCCCACCACGATGCCCGCAACGACGTCGGGGTTGGTGGTCATGGGTGCTTCCTTCAGGCCCGCACTCATTTTTGTGCGAACCATTCCCGGGCGCACGACGAGCACATGCGCGCCGGATCCGTGGAGGGCATCACCGAGTCCCTGAGCGAAGGCATCAAGGCCTGCCTTCGTGGACCCGTAGACGTAGTTCGATCGACGAGCTCGGTCGCCGGCAACACTCGAGAAGACCACGAGGGAGCCATGGCCCTGTGCCTTCAACCGGTGCGCCACACGGAGCCCGACGCTCACCGCGCCCGTGTAATTCGTGGTCGCGACATCGATTGCGTGGTCTGGGTCGGACTCGGCATCGTCCTGATTGCCGAGGATTCCGAAGGCCAGCAGCGTGATGTCGATATCACCGGCGTCGAAGATTGAGTTGATGAGTTCAGCGTGGGTGCCGGTGTCCTTGGCGTCGAAGTCGACAGCAGTCACTCCGGCGATCCCGATTGCGGTGAGTCCAGCGACCGCCTCATCACGCGCCGGTGACGGCCGACCCGCGAGGACAACACGTCCGATGCGAGCGCGCGGAAGCGCCTTGACGGTCTCAAGGGCGATCTCACTTGTGCCGCCGAGCACGAGGACGGATTGGGGTTCACCGAGGGCATCGTTCACAGGGACAGTCTCCTTGCCAGGTCTGACGTGAACAGGCCCGCCGGGTCCATTCGGTCACGGATCGCCTGCCATTCGGCTAGGCGAGGGTAGGTTCGGTCGAGCATGTCTGGTGACTGGCGTGAGTCTTTTGCCAGGTACAGGCGGCCGCCGGCGCTGGCGACGAGTTCGTCGAGTTGGTCAAGGGCTCGCCCCAACCCGGGAACTCTCGCCGGAACATCGGCGGCAAGGGTCCAGCCGGGCTGGGGGAATGACAGCGGTCCCGGGTTTGCGGCGCCGAACCGCTTGAGGACGGTGAGAAAACTCGGTGCTCCGACGCGCTGAAGGGTCCGAAGGGCTGCGCCGACAACCTCGCTTGCACTGTCCGGGACAACGAACTGGTACTGGACGAAGCCACCGGAGCCATAGACCCGGTTCCACTCTTGGACGAAATCGAGTGGATGGAAGAACTCTGCGATCGGCTGGAGTTCGTCGGTCCTTCGCTGGGGCGCCTTGCGAAACCAGGCTTCGTTGAAGGCACGCACCGTGAACTTGTTGAGCAAACGGCCGGGGATGAATGGCGGAGCCGTGCCGACCACCTTGGCTCGGTAGGTGAGAGCCGATGAGCGCTGATCCGCTGGGAGTTGGCTGAGGTCGGCGTGGTCGCCACGGGTGATGACGCCCCGGCCGCTCGGATGGACGCTGTCGATCCACGCGACGCTATAGCGATAGCGGTCGTCGCCCGCGATCATGCTGGCCATTACCGAGTCAAGGTCGGGAGCACGCTCGGTATCGACGCTGATGAGCGAACTGGTGATCGGGATGAGATCGACCGTTGCGTCGGTGATGACTCCGGTGAGCCCCATGCCACCGACAGTGGACCAGAAATCCTCCTGTTCCCGCTTCGATCCGGTTGGAGATAGTTCGTGGCGCTCACCCGTGCTGCCGACCAGCCCGAGCCTAAGGACGTGCGACCCGAAGGTGCCATCGACGTGGTGGTTCTTCCCGTGAACGTCGGCGGCGATCGCCCCGCCGACGGTCACCATTCGCGTGCCTGGCGTGACGGGCACGAAGAAGCCGGCGGGCACGATGCGCCGCAGGATGTCATCGAGACTGGCGCCAGCACCCGCTGTGAGGGTGCCGGCGTTGGCGTCAAGGTCAATCGATGACACGCCGGTCATATCGAGCACAGTTGCGCCGCCGCTTTGAGCAGCATCACCGTACGAGCGTCCTAGTCCCCTGGCGAGCAACCCACGGGAACCGACCTCTGCAATGGCCTGCTCGATATCGGCGGTATCGCGTGGCTCTCGCACACGGGCCATGCTCGGACAGGTGCGGCCCCAACCAGTAAGAAGTTGCTCATCCCCGGTCGATCGAAGTGGCGAGACCGTCGACATCCTCATACCCCCAATGCACCGAGACTGAATGTGACAACCCATGTCACCGCGATGACGAGAAGCACGCGGTCTCCGAGGACGGCATCTTCGGGGGCCTCTGCCTCGCCCTTGTCGACCACCACGCCGTAGCGCAGGATCGCGAGCACGAACGGGAGCACGCTCCATTGGGCCCACGGCAAGGTCGAGGGCGCGGCGGCCACCTCGAAGGCCCACAGGCAATAGGCGGTGATGGTCACGGCTGCCGCTGTCGCCCAGACGAACCGTAGGTAGCCAAGGGTGTAGCCCGAGAGGCTACGGCGTCCATATTCAGCGACGTCTAGCCGATGGAGCGACCGTTCGAGTTCGCTGTAGCGCTTACCAGCGGCCATGAACAGGGATCCAAAGCCCGCGACGATGAGGAACCACTGCGAGATCGGCAGATCGGAAGCGACGCCACCAGCAATTGCCCGCAACAGGAAACCCATAGACAGCAGGGCAAGTTCGATAACCGGCTCATGCTTGAACTTCAGCGAATATGCGAGGGTGAAAACGAAGTAGACGGCGACAACCCCCGCGAGCGATGGCCGGATTGCCAGAGACAGCGCTAGCGAAGCCAGCGCGAGAACCACCGCAGCAGCCCATGCGACTGGCGCGGGCAAGTGTCCTGCTGCGATTGGCCGGCGTCGCTTGGTCGGGTGTTCACGGTCTGCATCAACGTCGCGCGCATCGTTGATGAGGTAGGTCGAACTCGAGATGAGGCAGAACGCGATGAAGGCCCCGATGGTGGGGACGAGGACGTCTCGCTCAAGAATCGCCCCCGCAGCGAGCGGGGCTGCGAAAACGAGGAGGTTCTTCAGCCATTGGCGCGGGCGCATCGCGACGACCAGCGCGATGGGCAATGAACGGTGAGGGATCTCAGTCGCCGCGGTCAACGCTGGCTCCCGGCTCTGAATCCCCGACGATGCGTGCGAGTTGCGGCACGACAAGGAACCAGGTGATGACGTGCATGGTGACGAGCCAGATTCGAGTGGACCACAGGACGTCGCTCGGCTGGGTGAACGGCGCAATCGCCGAGCCGAGTGCGAGCAGGGTCCCGACCCAGAAGGTGATCCGGCGGGCGTGCCGCCTACCGAGGAGCAGGCTTGCCGCAAGAGCGCCGAGAACTCCAAAGATGATGGGGACGAGTAGCGGCGCGATCCACGGTACCTGCGCCTGAGGGTCGGTTGACCGCGCGACGACGATAAACGGCACACCAAGGAGTCGCCCGATTCCGTAGATGGCGAGGCAACCGAGGCCAGCCCACGCCCCCGTCACAATTCCGGCGTAGACCATGAATCTCAGCCCGGGGTTGGCCGCGGTGGGCGGGGCTACCGGAGTCATCGACTCCAGCCACGGCGAACTCATGAGCACATTCTGTCGGCTCGAAGGCGCGCGACATAGACACGGTGGATTTCGCCGAAGCACTTGCGTAAGTTACCGATCAGTAGGATTATTCCTACCGACGGGTACCCGGTCGCTTGAGCGCGGCCACGAGTGAGCGGATGATCATGGGCCACTACAAAGCAAATCTGCGCGACATCGAGTTCAACCTGTTCGAGGTCTTCGGTGCCGGGGAGCGACTCGGCCACGGCCCTTACGCAGAGATTGACGTCGCCACAAGCCGTGAAATGCTTCGTGAGGTCGAGCGCCTCGCGACCGGCCCGCTCGCCGACTCCTTCGCCGATGCCGACCGTGAGCCCCCCGTATACGACCCGGTCACCCGAACCGTGACGATGCCGGAAGGCTTCAAGAAGTCCTTCAAGGCGCTCATGGACGCCGAATGGTGGCGGCTGGACCTGCCGGAGCACCTCGGCGGCACCGGCGCACCGCCGTCGCTTCGTTGGGCCGCAAGCGAAATGCTCCTCGGTTCCAACCCCGGCGCATTCATGTTCATGTCAGGGCCCGGCTTCGCTGCGATCCTCGACAACCTCGGCACCGTCGATCAGAAGCGCTGGGCGGAGCTGATGATCGACAACGGCTGGGGCGCCACCATGGTGCTGACCGAGCCCGATGCAGGCTCCGATGTCGGAGCAGGCCGCGCGAAGGCGTTCGACAACGGTGATGGCTCTTGGCGCATCGAGGGCGTCAAGCGCTTCATCACGTCTGCCGAGCACGACATGGCAGACAACATCGTCCACCTTGTCCTCGCCCGACCCGAGGGAGCCGGCCCCGGCACAAAAGGTTTGTCACTCTTTCTCGTCCCGAAATTCCACGTCGAACTCGCAACAGGTGCCATCGGCGAGCGCAACGGGGTGTTCGCCACAAACGTCGAGAAGAAGATGGGCCTCAAGGTCTCCACGACCTGCGAGCTCACCTTCAGCGAGAAGGAGCCGGCAATCGGCTGGCTCGTGGGCGACGTCCACAACGGCATCGCGCAGATGTTCAAGGTGATCGAGTACGCCCGGATGATGGTCGGCACGAAGGCGATCGCAGCCCTCTCGACCGGCTATCTCAATGCACTCGACTACGCGAAGAGCCGGGTACAAGGTGCCGATCTCACCGAGATGACCGACAAGACGGCCCCGCGGGTGACAATCACCCACCATCCGGATGTCCGCCGCTCGCTCATGCTCCAAAAGTCCTACGCCGAGGGCTTGCGCGCCCTCATCGCGTACACCGCCTACTGGCAGGACGTCATCGAGATGGGCCGCTCCGGCGACACCGACATCGACGTGGAGGCAGCCGAGCGGATGAACGATCTGCTCCTGCCCATCGTCAAAGGCGTCGGTTCTGAGCGTTCATACGAGATGCTCGCGGTTGCCCTCCAGACGTATGGCGGCTCCGGCTTCCTTCAGGACTACCCCATTGAGCAATACATCCGCGACGCCAAGATCGACACCCTCTACGAGGGAACCACGGCCATCCAAGGCCTCGACTTCTTCTTCCGCAAGATCGTCAAGGATCAGTTCAGGTCACTCATGACGATCGCCGGGCAGATCACTGAGACGGTGAAGGGTGACGAGGGCAGCGGCCAGTTCACCGTCGAGCGCGAGTTGCTCGGCAAGGCTCTCGAGGACGTCCAAGGCATCGTCGCCGTCCTTGGCCAATGGGCCATGGCCTCTCAGTCCGAATCCGAGGAGATTTACAAGGTCGGCCTCAATACCACCCGCCTGCTCATGGCATCCGGTGATCTCGTCATCGGCTGGCTGCTCTTGCGGCAGGCAGAGGTCGCGTCGGCTGCCCTCGCCGGCGAGGTCGCCGAGAAGGACCGCATGTTCTACCTCGGGAAGATCGAGACTGCCCGCTGGTTCGCGCGCAACCGGTTGCCGTTGCTTGCGGCCGAGCGAGCCGTCGCGGAGGCAACCGATCTTGACCTCATGGGGATGCCCGAAGAGGCCTTCTGATCAGCGTCGACTGCGGGCGGGCCGTAGGCTCGAAGGCGTGAACCTCCGTCACGTCCGCAGCGTTGCAGTAGTTCTCGCCATTGCCGCCGGTGTCGTCATGCCTGCCACCGCGGCCACGGCACACACTGAAGTGGTGTCGACCCTGCCCTCTGCGGGCGCGGTCCTTAATGCTGCCCCCAATTCCGTCGCGATCACCTTCAACGAGGCTCTCCTCGCGGCATCAGTGGAGGCCTCGATCCTCGACTCAGTCGGCGCCCTCATCACGTCGGTGACGCCAGAGGTCGACGGAACCGTCGTGACGATTCCGTGGCCTGCTGGCCTGGCAGCAGGCGGCTACGAGGTTGCCTACCGGGTTGCATCAGGTGATGGGCACCCAGTCACTGGGTCGGTTGCGTTCAGTGTCACCACCGAGTCGGCACTGGCACCTCCATCCGGTGCCACGCCCTTCGCCCCGGACCCGGCTCCCTCGGAACCGGCGGCGGCAGAGGCCGGCGGTGTCAGCATCTATCCGTTCCTCCTCGTTTTTCTCCTCGTCGTGGCAATCGCCGGTGTTGCGGTCACACTGAGGCGAGGTCGCCGATGACGACGATGACATCCCGATCTCGTCCCAACACCACCACTACACCGCTCTTTCTCGTTGGGGCCGCGCTCGTCGCTGTCGGCGTGTCAGCACTAGCAGTCGCGCTCGTCGTGGCCGGTGGGGCCTACGAGGCGCCGCCACCGGGGATCACTGATGCAGGGCCAATCGTCGTGTGGGGCACCGCCATCCTTCGGTTGCTCACCGATCTCGCGGCAATCGCCACGATTGGCTGGCTGCTCGCCGCCGCGTTCATTGACCCAGCTGGCAAGGGTGGCATCGTGTCGAAGGAGGGGCGCGCCGATCTCAAGCGGGCCGCCATCGCAGCGGGTTTCTGGGCCGTCCTCGCTTGGAATCAAATGCTCTTTACCCTGGCTGACGTCCTCGGGGTTCCGCTCGCGACGGCTCTCGACCCTGCTGTCTTCACCACCTATGTAAACGAGATCCCGATCACTCGGGCACTGCTTGGCATGACGGTTCTTGCCTTGGTCGTGTGCCTCTGCGCAATCACAACCTCGTCAACCGGCGCTGCCGCTTCATGGGTCACGATCTCGGTTGTCGCAGCGAGCCTTCCCGCGCTCGCCGGTCACGGGGCTGGCATGGGCGATCACGCTCTCGCACTCACGGCAGGAGTAGCGCACGTCGCCGCCGCGACGATCTGGATCGGCGGCCTCTTCGCACTCGCCGTCCATGCCGCTCGCCGTGACCTCCCAATGCGCCGAGCTGCGGAACGGTTCTCCGCCATTGCCCTCGTCGGGTTCACCCTCCTCGCTGTGAGTGGCCTCGCGAATGGCTATACCCGGCTCGAGACACCGGACCAGATTCTCACCACCGGGTATGGGCAGCTCCTCCTCACCAAGGTCCTGTTGCTCATCGGGCTCGGGGCCCTCGCCTGGATCATCCGGACCAGGGTCATCTCGACGCTCGGGAACTCCTCGCGCGCTTCCGTGTTCGCACGAATCGCGGGCCTCGAGCTCACCGTCATGGTGATCGCGGTGGCACTCGGGGTGGCCCTCGCGATGACCGCTCCACCCCGAATAAACGTCGAGTTCGCGAGTTTTGGGGAGTCGCTCCTCGGGTTCGCCTACCCACCGCCGCCGACCGCATCAGGACTCATCCTCGGCTTCCGACTCGATCCCCTCTTCCTCGTCGGATCGCTCATCGCCGCCAGCCTGTACTGCATCGGCTACGCCCGCCTACGTGCCCGGGGTGATGCCTGGCCCATCGGACGTCTCATCTCGTGGCTTCTTGGGATCGGCGTCGTCATCTGGTGTACGAACGCCGGAATCTCTTCCTACTCACAGGTGTCGGTCGGCCTGCACATGCTCGCGCACATGACGATCACGATGCTCGCTCCGATTCTCCTCGTGCTCGGGGCACCGGCGACCCTCGCGCTACGGGCGCTTCGTCCGGCCACGGGCAATGAGCGCGGGCCTCGTGAATGGCTCACCTGGCTGCTCCACAGTTGGATCACCCGCATCTTCACCAACCCGGTGTACGTGTTCATTGTCTACGTCCTCGGGCTCTACGGCCTGTACCTGACGCCGTTGTTCGGCTGGCTCATGGGCAGTCA
>CAMDKQ010000067.1 GCA_945901095.1 Bifidobacterium breve | reverse complement strand
GTCGACACCCTCGGTCTCTACCGAGAGTGCTGGCGCCAAGTTTTCAGCCAGCGCGGATTCGAGATGTCCGATGCCTGGTTCACTGCGTGGGCCGGTCACAGCCTGGAGCCGTTCATCTCGGCTGCATTTCCCGGTGAGGCACCGGAGGTACGCGCTCGCATCGGATCCGATGGCCTTGACCTCTTCAGGGCCTCAACCCATCTGCTTGAGCCGATGGAGCATGTGGTGGCGATTGCTCGGCAGTACGCGGGCGTGCTTCCGATGGCGGTGGTCTCTGGCGGCCCGCGACGCGCGGTCGACGAGACCCTTGAGGCGGTCGGCATTCGCGGCCTCTTCGACACTGTCGTCACGGTCGATGATGTCGCGCGTGGGAAACCCGAGCCCGATGCGTACCTCCTTGCGATGGAAAGGCTCGGGGTGAACGCGAGTACATGCGTCGCCTACGAGGACACCGCGATCGGCATCGCCTCAGCTGCGGCTGCAGGAATCCATCTCGTCATCGACGTTGGGCTCCATGTCCCCAGATCCGACTAATCAGGTGGTCGGCCAGTTTGGTGGGGTTCGGCCATAGACGGTTAGATGACGGGATGACGACTCCCAGCACCGTTCCCGACCAGACCTACACCCTCGCGGCTGCATCCGCTGACCCGATCACCGTCCGGCGCCTTGGATTTGGTGCGATGCGCATCACCGGCCAGGGGATCTGGGGGGACCCTGCTGATCGAGGTACGGCGGTCGCTGTGCTGAAGCGTGCGGTCGAGCTCGGGGTCGACTTCATTGACACGGCTGACTCCTACGGCCCTGAGGTGAGCGAGGATCTCATCCGCGAGGCGCTCTACCCCTATGACGGGCTACTCATCGCGACGAAGGGCGGCCTCACCCGTCAGGGGCCAGATGCGTGGGCCCCGGTGGGCCGGCCCGAGTACCTGCGGCAGTGCGTGCTCATGTCCCTGCGCCGGCTCGGGCTTGAGCGGATCGACCTGTGGCAGTTGCACCGCATCGATCCGCTCGTTGCGCTCGAGGATCAGTTCGGGGCCATTAAGGACATGCAGACCGAGGGACTTATTCGGCATGTGGGCATCTCCGAGGTGAGCGTCGACGATCTGCTCGCCGCTCAGAACATCATCGACGTCGTGAGCGTCCAGAATCTCTATAACGCCGGTGACCGTGCGAGTGAGGCTCTCCTCGCGCGTTGCACCGCAAACGACGTTGGCTTCATCCCGTGGTTCCCGCTCGGCAACCGTGCGCTGCTCGCCGCAGATGGCCCGGTAGCGGCCGTCGCCCTGCGGCACGGATGCACGGCCGCACAGGTGGCGCTCGCGTGGCTGCTCCAGCACTCGCCGGTCATGCTTCCGATCCCGGGAACTGGCTCGGTCGGGCACCTCGAGGAGAACTGCGGCGCATCGGCGGTGACCCTTGACGCTGAGTCAATCGCCGAGCTCAACGCCCTCGTGAGCCCGCCCGACTGAACGTGAATTCGTGCCTGCTCGTACGAGACCGCAGGCCCGCTGCTCGTGACTCAGGGGGAGTCCGCTGAAGTTGCTGGTGGCGCTCGGTGAGCGGGCCGCTTCGGGCGCGGAGGCTCGGGTTGTAGTGCCAGGCGAACCTCACCGCCGTTCTCGAGCTCGAACCCGATCTCCGGAGACCGAAAGGCGAACAGTCGCGCGAGCGCAAGGCGGAGCCGGCCACGTGAGTCATCGGTGAGGCTTGCCATCCGTCGAATGAGGAGGTGTCGGTCGATAGTTGTGGGGCACGTGAGATCCGCGACACCGCCGATGATGCCGCGCTCGGCCCACGCGGGGACGGGAAAATAACCGGTCGTGTCGCCGGAGAGAAGGTGCATCTCACTGGTGCGCAACCAGTCCACCGGGATAAGTGGGACGACTGTCACGAAGCGATCGAGCTCGGGGTCGTTCTCGGCAAGGGTGAGTGCCGGCTCGTGCTCGCTTATCGCATCAACAGGAAACTCGACTTGGTCCAATGACTCCCAGACGGGGGTACGTGGTGGCGTGCTCGATTGCAGGCGGGCCGCTGGCGCGAAGCAGATGTCGCCTTGCTGGAGTTCTGCCGGTTCGCTCGCGCGGTAGACGTCCGGCTGTATGCCTAGCAGGGTTTCCCATCGGCTATCGGCCGTTTTTTGTCGGGCGATAGCCGGGAGGGCTAGTCAGACGATTCGTCGCGAACGGGGTAAGTCTGACCTCGCGGGCTGGGCCGACGTCGAGCGATCTCGCCTTGGCCCTGGCGCACGAGCCCAAGGCTCCCCTGCGGGTTCTTGCTCTCGAGGAGTGCTGCGGCGGCCAGTCTTCGAGTCACCGAGGCTAGGAGCCCGCGCTTTTGACCGGCGGCCCTCAACTCCTCCACGAGGTGAAAGACGTTGTGAACGCTGAGCGGATCGATAAGCATGCGGGGATCATGGATCTCGATTCGCAGCACACCCTCCTTAGCCCACTCGCGTGCGGTCTTTTCCATCAGGCCGAGGAGCGTGCCCACGGTAACCGTCCGAAGGGGCCCCAGATCATTGATTAACTCCATGGCAGCCAGGCGTTGTTGGGCTTTCTGCGAGGCGTTTGGCAGGTTCTCCGCTAACCTTTCAAGAAGTTCGGCCAACTGGAACCGTTGGATAACGAACGCGGATTCGTCTGCGACCTTAAACAATGTACTCCCTCATGTAATGGTCATTGTTGAGGAATTCATGAGTAGTGTCAAGGCATTCGACTCGTATAGGCGTGCGGGGGCCGGTTGGACGGGCTAGGTCAATGTGCCGTGTGGAAGGCCAAGTTCCATCTCGGCGGCCCGATGGGACCAGATCATGACCTGCTCCCGCGTGACGGTATCGCCGTGCGCGACGCACTGGAGGGTGAGGCCGTCGAGGAGTGAAAGTAGTCGCCAGGCTGCGCCCTCGGGATCCTCGCTGCTCATCACTCCTCGTGCGCAACCATCCTGAATGAGAGTGCAGAGAAGTCTCTGCCAATCCTCGTTGAGTCGGCGCGAGGCCTGCTGCAGGGCTGGCCGGCGCGCTGCCTCGGCCCAGGCATCGAGCCACAGTTGCATGCCCGAGTCGTCATCGGCCCTCGTATAGCTCTCGAAGAACCGGCTCAAGCGATCGATCGGCTCGGAGCCGCTGTCGATGGCTGCCGCTGCACGTTCGAGGTCCTCGGTCGCCGCGCGCTCGAAGGCCTCGGTGATGAGTTCGTCCATTGACGTCACGTAATGATGAATGAGCCCACTCGAGGTGCCGAGCTCCGCGGCGACATCCCGAACCGTGGTCGCTGCGATTCCATGACGCTGCATGACCGACAAGGTGGCGGCCACGATCGACTCACGGCGAAGGTCGGGGTTCATGCGCGCCATAGAAGGACCCTAATCACTATTGCGCAACTGTCCAATAACTCCATAGGGTTGGGCTGTCACTCTCGGTTGGCCACCTTCGTCACGGCTCCCGAGGGCCCGAAGAGAAAGAGGACCTTGATGATCCGGACCACGCCATTCCACCCGCGCCTCGCCGAGCTGAGTCAGACCGGTTTGTGGGGCCACTGGGCTGGGTACCTGTCCGCTGTCCGATATGACTTCTCTGCGAAGCACGAGTACTTCGGTGTTCGTAATGCGGCGGCATTCTTCGACGCCTCGCCGCTCTACAAGTACTGGATACGCGGCCGTGATGCCGAGCGCTTTCTCGGCGGCGTCATGGCTCGCGATATCCGCAACTGCCGACCCGGGCGCGCGCAGTACACCGTGTGGTGCGACGACGCGGGCTACGTCCTTGAGGACGGCGTCCTGTTCCGGCATACGGCCGATGAGTTCCTCCTCACCTCAGCAGAGCCCAACCTTTCGTACTTTAAATCCCTCATCGGATCGCTGCAGGTCGAGATCACCGATGCCTCTGAGGACTACGGGATCCTTGCGGTTCAGGGGCCGCGATCGAGGGTCATTGTTGAGCAACTGGCCCCCGAGATCGCCGCCCTTTCATACTTCGGCTTCACGCCGGCCAAGATCGCTGGTCACCCGGTCACCATTAGCCGCACCGGCTTCTCCGGCGACCTCGGCTACGAAATCTTGGTCGAAGCGGCAGATGCTCTTGAAGTGCTCGACGCCGTCATGGCTGCGGGTGAGGGCCACGGCTTGCGGCCGTTCGGGGAGCAGGCACTGTCGATGGTCCGCATCGAGGCGGGTCTGCCGCTTATCGGCGTTGAGTTCTCGTCCAGTCGCTTCGCCTACAACGATGAGGAGCGGGTGACAGCGACCGAACTCGGGCTCGGCTGGCTGCTGAAGAACATTGACGACGACACCAGGCCCTTCATCGGTAGGCGGGCAATCCTGCGCGAACTCGCCGAGAAGTCCTCGCGCTGGTCGACCGTCGGACTCATGCTCGACTGGAAGGCCTATAACGACCTCTACGTGAACGCCGGTCTCATCCCGCATATGGACGAGATCCCGGTCCCTTGGGAGACGATGCTGTACGACGACAAGGGCGCAAGGGCGGGCTACGCGACAAGCTTGATGTACTCCCCCCAGATGCAGCGCTATATCGCCATCGCCCGAGTGAAGCCGGAACTCGCAAAGGTCGGCGGCGTCGTCCACGTCGAGCAGACCGTCAACCATGAATACCTTACGGTTCCTGCGGAAATCGTCCGACTCCCATTCTTCAACCCCGAGCGAAAGCTGGCCTGACATGTCGAACACCCACCAGTACGACGCCATCATTGTCGGTGGCGGTCACAACGGCCTCGTCAATGGCGCCTACCTCGCGAAGGCTGGGCTGCGCACCCTCATCCTCGAACGGCGTCATCTCGTTGGTGGCGCAGCGATCACCGAGGAGTTGCATCCGGGGTTCAGCTTCACGACCTTCTCGTACGGCCTCAGCCTCATTCGTCCCGAGATCATTCAGGAGCTCGAACTCGTGCGGCACGGGTTCATGCCCTTGCTCATGAACTCGACATTCGCGCCGATGGAGAACGGCGACTACTTGCTCCTCGGCCAGGATCGCGACGCGAACATCCGTGAAATCTCCCGGCATTCGAAGGCCGATGCCGATGCCATGGACCGCTACGAGTTCGACATCTCGCGCGTCCAGCAATTCATTAAGCCGCTGTTCGACAGCATGCCCCCGGATATCTTCGGCTCAAGTCCGCAGGACAGGGAGGACGTCGCTGGGCTCCTCGCGCACCTCGGCAAGGCCGATAAGAAGGTGGTGCACGACGCCGTGCGGCTCATCACGGGCAGTGCTGCTGACTTCCTCGACGACTACTTCGAGAGCGACATCGTCAAGGGCCTCATCGCATCCTCGGGAATCATCGGCACCAAGGTCGGGCCGATGTCGCAGGGCTCAGGTCTGGTACTCCTGTTCATGTCGATGGGTGAGCACGACGGCATCATGGGCTCGTGGTCATTCCACAAGGGCGGAAATGGCGGTTTCACTCAGGTTCTTGCCCGCGCCGCTGAGTCGTACGGCGCGGAGATCCGCCTTGACGCACCCGTCTCGCATGTCATGGTCTCCGGGGGCCGGGCCACCGGGGTCGCACTCACAGACGGCACCGAATTCACGGCGCCGGTGGTGGTGAGCTCGCTGGATCCACGCCGCACCTTCCTGCAGCTCGTTGACCCGCGTGAACTGCCAACTGATCTCGTGGAGAACATCGAGCGCTTCAGGTTCCAGGGCACCGCTTCGAAGGTCAACTTCGCCCTCGATGGAGCCCCCCACTTCCCTGCGCTCCCTGGCCGCACCGATCAGTACCAGGGCTTCGTGAACATCGGGCCATCCATCGAGTACCTCGAGCGCGCCTTCGATCCCGCGAAGTACGGCTGGTACAGCGACAAGCCCTACATCGATGCCTGCATCCAGTCGTTCATCGACCCCGACATGGCGCCCGCGGGCAAGCACGTCATGTCGTGCTTCGTCATGTACACACCATACGAGCTGAAGGGGAGCGACTGGGACACTGAGCGGCAGAACCTCGGCGACACCGTGCAGCGTCACCTCGACTCGTACTTCCCGGGTTTCAGCGATCTCGTTGTCCACCGCGAGGTTGTCACCCCCCTCGATATCGAGCGGGTCACCGGCCTCAGCGAGGGCAATATTTACGCGGGTGAATTCCTCGCCCCGCAGATGTACTTCTTCCGGCCGGCACCAGGATGGAGTCAATACCGCACGCCCATTGAGGGCTACTACCAGTGCGGATCAGGCACCCACCCGGGCGGCTGCGTGGTCGGTGCGCCGGGCCGGTTGGCGAGCCAGCAGGTGCTCAAGGATGTGCGCGGGCCGCGATCCTGAGGCTCGGCGTATCGCGATTGTTCGTGAGTCGGACGATCAAGAACAGGCGACGATGATTGCGCCCGATATCTGCACTGTGGCACGTGGAAGGCATCCGGAGGACGACCGGATTGCAAGCGCACGGTGGGTGCCAGCCGTGGGCTGATGGCTACGTGTCCCGTAGTCACCTCCGCCCGTCGGCTATCAAGGTCGCAAGAGGGATCAAATCGCGACTGGACATGTGGCGGGAGCATCTCAGTGTGGTGGACGTAAACGTTCCCCTCACGTCGGGCGACGCGCAGACTGCTCACGTCATCGGGAATCCACAGGCGCGGCGCCGTTGGTCGTGTTCACGAGGACCTCCACCGGGGAAAACATGTGATGGGTCATTGCTTCACCGGCTAGAAAGCACGCCCATCGTCCGCAGATGAGCGGCGCGACCATGGACATGTCGGGCTCAGTGCGGGTTTCGGACGGTGATCTGGCTGGCCGGGAGTTCAAGTCGGGTGACGGCGCCCGGGACCTGGCGCTCAACCCGGGCTATGGCATGAATGGGCGCAGGCGGGTGGCCATCTCGCCAAGACCGACTTCTGCGAGTTTGTCGAGGACTTCGTCTGCGGTCAGCGGCGGCCGACTCAGTCCCGCGGCACTGCGACGAATCACCGCGGCGAGGTCCTCCGGGTACAGCTCAGCGAGGTGGGCGAACAGGTCGGCGGGCGTCATCGCGGTGCAGTTCATGCCGAGGTCGTCAGTCGGGAAGTCCGCGAGGTTATGAGTGAGCAGGACATCGGCACCAGCACGGGCGGCGGCGGCCATAGCGTGATCGTCAGGGTCCTTGCCTGTCATCTCGCAGATTAAGCCGCCGTAGGCGGTGGGCGTGATACGCCCACCGGGCGCCGCGGCAGTGAACCGGCGAACAGTGTCACGCGCCTTTTCGGGACTGAATCCCCACACGTCTGGCAGTTTGCGCTCGAACTCGGCGAGCAGTTCGTCGCACCAGACCACCTCGAGGACCTCGGCAGCGTGGCAGCGCATGAGCAAGTCCAGTTCACGAATGCCGAGTAGGACGTTGGTGTCGGGCAGGATGCGCTGCACGCGTCAGTACTCGGCGCCGTCGGCGAGCAGTCCGCCGATCAGGTCGTCGATGGCGGCGTGCCCGCGCTCGCGCCGTGCAGCCAAGGCGCGAACGTCCTCGACCGACACGAGTTGGTGCGCGGAACCGGGCTTCGTAGTCGCGGGGAGTTGCCCGTCCTTGATCATCCGGTCAACCAGCTGTCGCGACACCCCGAGCATCTCCCCCGCCACCCTCGGGGACACGGACTCATCAGGTGAGGCCAGGATTATTCCGGTTCCGGCAAGGGCCCCCGCTAGGCGCAGCACAGCCGCGCGGGCCTGGTCGGAATCCAGGCGCGCGGCGACCTCAATCAGCACCCGGGCGTCGTGATCTGCGGTGATGGCGTCAGGGGCGTGCACGGTGATGGCCATGGAGCCAGAGTATCCGCCTATCTGCCCTAACTGCAACATGCGGCGGCCACCTGCAACGCTATTGAGTAGGAACGATCAATTGCAAAACATAAATGGGGGCAGATCATTCTTTGACCACGGGGGACAACGTGGACAAAGCCACCGTGATTGAGCGGGAGCAGGCCTACTTCGATGATGCTCGTGCGACAAGGGAAAGACGCGAGCGAGTCGATGTGAATGACTCGGTCGCGGAAAAGTCTTTCGAACTGGTTGACGGTGAAGAGCTTTACGTTGGCAAGCATACGATCTTCAACAGGGAGTCAGAGCTCCGCGTCATCCCGTGGCAGAGCCCAGCGGCCAGGACCTTCTTCTTATCATCAGCAGTTGAGCCCCTTGGCGTTCGTCGCTCACGCACCTTCGCTATGACGAGGAATCGCATCGATGACTTCGATGACACGGTATTTGCCGATCTGCTGTCCCTCGTTGAGGAACTGCAAAGATCGGAACCGTCCTTTGACGATGCTCTACTGCGAGATCTCGTCCGCGATCGCACGGGCGAGATGCAGGACATCGTCAAGACCATCTAGGGCGGACCTGGTACCGGCAAGACCGCCATCGCGCTTCATCGAGTCTCCTACCTTCTCTTCAACCACGAAGAGCTGCGGAACGACGATGTCCTCGTTGTGGGTCCCACGCCAACGTTCTCCCGTTACATCAAGAGCCTGCTGCCCTCCCTCGGAGACTTGGAGTCAGGCAGGAGAACCTGGGAACGCTAGGGCCAGCGCCCAGCGACCGGAGATCCGAAGCTGACGCCGTGGCCGCGCTCAAGGGAGATTCACGGATGACCGAACTCATCGCGCGGGCCCTAGGGCCCGCATACGCCCAACGAGCGAGCAGGCTGGCTCCCTGACAGGGAACCTCGCGGTGCATGGAGATGTCCACGACCCGAACTGCATCCCGGCCCGACTCGGATCCGTGTCCGTCTTCATCGACGACGTGCTTTGCATTCCTCGGCTCATCCCGGGTAAGACTCCTGGATCTCTTATAGCTGCACCTGTGCGACCCCAGGACTGCGCGGATGTGTCATGGGCTGCCAGGTGCATGCGCTACACCTGCCGGGGAGTCGTGACGCGGCGGCGCCGGGGCTGATCCGTGAGTGTGGACGATCAAGGCATCGAGGGCGGAGTAGCGTGGTGAGCACGAGCGACACCTTGATGGTACGGTTTGTTGTACCATCAAGGAGGCGTCATGGCCGTCACGGCAAGTGAGGCACGAGCACGGCTATTCCCGCTCATCGAGCAGGTGAACGCCGACCAGGAGCCGGTGGAGATCGTGTCGAAGAAGGGCACGGCCTTCCTAGTGTCGGAGTCGCAGTACCGCTCAATGGCTGAGACCGTTTACCTAATGCGGTCCCCCGCGAATGCCGAGCGTCTGCTCAGGGGCGTCGCGCAGGCGTCCGAGGGCGATGCATCCGAGCGGGCGCTCATCGTCGAATGAGGGTCACGTTCACCGACGACGCGTGGGCCGACTACTGCTCGTGGAGCGATGATCGCAAGATGCTCGCCCGCGTCAACCGGCTGATCGGCGAGTCGCTCCGCGAGCCCGTAGCCGGCATCGGCAAGCCCGAGCCACTCGGTCAGAACCTGTCCGGTTACTGGTCGCGGCGGATCACGGACGAGCATCGGCTGGTCTACACGGTCGACGGGGACAGCCTCATCATCATCCAGGCTCGCTACCACTACTGAGGTATGGCCCACATGCTCCGGCGCACCGGCGTTGGGAATGCATTCAATAACTGGCGCGGAGCGAACCCGAGGCTCGCGCACTCGTTGCCGGACCTGGCTCTCGATGCGAGCTGCCCGGGGCATCAATCGTGGGCGCAGTCCTTCGAGCAGTTGGCAGCTTGATCGACTTTCCCCCGTTTCCCCCAACGACAGGGGCGTGATCCACGATCCAAGTTGAGCCCGATGGGGAGAAAACACGTTGTAAACACATGGGGTTCTGGTGTCAAATGGGAACGCGGGAACGAACGATGGCCTTACTCATAATCTGGTCGTCGTCGGTTCGAGCCCGACCCGCCCCACCACCGAAAACCGTTGCATCGCAATGGGTCTTTGGTGCCCGTAAACGGGGGCGTTTGCCCGCGCGTGCCCGCGAGACCCCTCTCACTATCGCACGACTATCGCACGGCCGATTCTCTTGAGGAGACAAGGCCGTGGTGACCTCGGAGCGTCGAAGCGCGGACGTCCCGTTCGGGGGTCCTATCGCACGTCTATCGCACGCGCGCCATGGATGAACGTGCGCCCGAAGTCCGGAACGGTGAGTCGGACCGAGTCGTGCAAGTCTGACAAAGCGGTTTGATCCAACCCCGCGCGCTGGGCTATCCTGTCAGAGCCGTCCCCGGCGTCTGCCTCTCCGGACTTGATCCGTGAAGCTGCCGGGGTTTTCTTTTCTCTTCCGTTTGCCCACTCGCCACACGGGCCGGAGCGGATCAGCTGGCCCGCTTCCTCGCATTGATGTCGCCGACAGTCGCACGCTGGGCGTTCATTCGCTCGGCGATGCTGCGTCCGTTGTCGCGTGATGCATGGGCGTAGGCCATCGCGGCGTTGACCGTCGAGTGACCCATGCGACGCTGCAAGTCCGTCAGGGTAGCTCCGTTCGTGGCGGCAAGAAGTTGGCCCGAGTGGCGAAGGGCGTGCACGCGGACGCACTCGTAGCCCACCGCACGAAGCGTGCGCGTGATCGCGATCTGGATGCCGTTGTAGGCGCATCTGCCGGATCGGGTCGGGAAGATTAGTCCGTCCGGGCCGATGGGGGAGTAGTCGTGCATGTGCTCACGCAGCTCGTCCGCGACGAACTGCGGCAGGACGATGGTGCGGCTGCCGGCTCGCGACTTCGGGGTTTGAACCTGGTACTCCCCATTGAGCGGATAGACCGCTCGTTCGATCCGAATCTGTGCGTGCTTGAGGTCCACGTCCTTGCGGCGGAGCTCAGCGGCCTCGCCAAGCCGGATGCCGGCCCATGCGAGCAGGTAGACAGTGGCCTTGTAGCGGTCGGGCACGTGCCGGGCGAGCTCCTCGATCTCGTCGATTCCCAAGGTGGGCCGCTCGGCGTGCCTGCGAAGGTCCGGGGTCGCGTACCGGCGACCCTGAGCGGTCAACGAGCGGCGCAATTGGTCACCGAGACCGGCATACCATTCGCGCACGACAGCCGGACTGACGTCGCCGATCATCAGCGACCCGATCAGAGGATCGATGTGGAGGTTCCAGGCCGACCGGTAGCGCTCCCGCGTGGAGGGCTTGATCGGTCGCTGGGCGATCCACGTGCGCCCGTACTCTCCGAGCGTGACATTCGCGTGCTTGGGCGCCTTCCACGACTCCCGCACTATGTCGGTCTCCTGGGTTGCCAGGTAAACGGTGGCATCGGACTTGGTCGAGAAGGTCGTCGGCGCGGTGTGCTGCAGACCGTCGCTGCCGGTGTAGCGAGCCTGATAGCGACCCGAGGGAAGCCGTCGGACGCTCCCGAACGTGCGTCGGCGAGTGCTCCTGCTGGCCACCGTCGGCTCCCTTCAGAACCGCGCATAACTGTCCTCTCGTCGTTCCACTTGTGTTGTTTCAGTGGCACGCCTAAAACACGATGATGAAATTCTGTCAGAAAAGTGCTGGGGCGCAACAACTTTGACTACCCAAAAAGGTGCTCATAATCTGGTCGTCGTCGGTTCGAGCCCGACCCGCCCCACAGAGGAAACCCGTTTGACTTCAATGGGTTTTCGCTTGAGTATACTCGGTGTTTCAGCCCCTTGACGTCCGCTCGATACCTCTCAGCATTGCACGCTTATTGCACGACACGTTTCCCCCTGTGTAGCAACGTGATTGGGTCTCTCGTGGTGTGTCGGTCGAGGAGGTCAGATGTGGGCTGGGATGGAGACGGAGGGTGGCGCATGGTCGTCCTGATGCGACCCATGAGCCTTCGCTACCTGCCAGCGGTGCAGCTCGGCAGGCGTGGTGATGAGCGGCAGGACCCTTTCGGCTAGGCCGGCCGAACCCTGGGGGGTCATGCGCGGGAGATCTTGCTGAGCAAGAGGTCGGTCACGAGGTTTGCGGCGGTGTCGATGTCGTAGTCGGATGACCTGGGGTCGATCAGGGGTGTCATGTCAGTCCGGAAGGTCGGATCGAGGATCTTCGCCTGGAGATCTGCGACGGCTCGTTTCGCTGTGAGACCGGGTGGTGCGTAGGTGGGATATGCGTCGAGGATGTCGCCGGGATTGAGGTTCAGCTCGGTGAGGGCGAGCCAGAGGTCGAACAGGTCCCGCCCCTTCTTGCGCTGGAAGAGGGCCCGTATCTTGGTCGAGACGAGCTCGGCCGCCGTGTACGTGCGGATCTCTGCCTGGCCTGACCACCAGGGCGAGTCGACGGCATGCGGGATGGAGATCAGTGGCCGGGCTGGTGAACGCTCGTGGGTGTTGATCTCCACCTTGATCCGCAGTGTCGTGCCGTCGGACGCGTTGGTGCGCAGGTAGATCTTGGGGTGCTGGCTGATGCGAGTGGACACCTCGAATCCGAGGCGTTCACCCAGCGCTGTCACGGCCTTGGTGAGGGGGGCGATCCCAGATGAGGTCGTGCGCACGAAGTCGAGGTCCTCGCTGTATCGGCGAGGCATCGGGAGGTGCAACTTGTGAAGACAGGTGCCCCCGCGAAAGACGAGTTCGTCGCGAAGGTAGTCATCTTGGTAGATCTCGATCAGAACTCGGCTGAGAAGCAGGTCCTGTTCGACTTGCGCGGGGCTCGGCCAAGGGGCTTGAGCGCTCCACGCGGTCACGAACCCGGCCGGGATCATAGGTCCGGTTCCACATCGATGTTGATGTCGAGGTCCCAGCGGGTGTCGATGATCCCGCGGCGGGGGAGCCGCGGGTCGAGCAGCGCGGGCCTAGGCAACGGCATGGCTTGCACGATGTCCGCCAGGGCAGTCGTCTCGACGGGTGCCCGAACGAAATCGAGCAGGTATCCGACGCGGCGCACCGCGGTCGCGGAGAAGCCGGCAGCCAACTGTGCAAGCCTCTGCGGGTCAAGTGCGGCAGTCTCTGCCAGCTCGAACAGCACGGTTGCGACATTGCTCAGTCCGCCTCCGAGCTCGGGTCGGTCGACGAGGTCCACCGCAGTCAGGTCGGGCGTGGACACCCACACATGACCGGACTCCACGTTGTGACGCTGCCGCGGTAGCTCACTCACTCGCGACTGCTGGGTGAACCCCAGACGTGACCGGCCGAAGGATCGACCCTGAACCGGTCGGTCGACGGCGACCTGCAATGTCTGTGGACGTTGATGGGCGGCGCCATGGATCTCGGCAGCGGACAGCCACCCCACGTAGTACTCGCGCCCTAGGTGGGTCATCAACTGGTCGAGGAACTCCACCGCCGGGGGTGCGCCCCAGGTCCGGTACTTGGGCGGGATCGCCACCCACAGCCCCCTGCTTGGGCTGAACAGACGCCCGGCATGAACGCCGGCGTTCATGCGGACCCGGACCTGATCCTTGGGCACGCCAAGGATCTCGGCCGCCTCTGTCGTGGTCACGGCACTGCGGCCATGCGCCAGAAGCCCATCCGCCAGATCGTCCGCTTTACCCATAGAACCTCACTATAGGCTAACGTTACGGTAATCGTTACGTTAGCCGTGGTTAATATCAAGACGGTACTCGCCGTCGCTGGAATTGACTGACACCCGAATAGGAACAGGAGGGTTCAAGTTGTCATCAGTGGGCACCGGCAGAACTCATAATCTGGTCGGCGTCAGTTCGAGCCCGACCCGCGCCACAAGGAGAAGCGGTGCTGGTCACCTGGCGACAAGTCTCGTCACCTTCGCCAGCTCGTCAGCGTGGAGGTGGCGCTCGACCTCGAGGTCATAGTCGGTCTGGATGTTGATCCAGAAGCGGTCGTCGACGCCGAGGGCCTTCGACAGCCGCAGGGCCGTCGCGGTGGTGATGGCGCGCTTTCCTCGCACGATCTCGCTGATGCGCGTCTGAGAGAGCGCGGTGGCCTGGGCGAGACGATACTGGCTGATGCCGAATGGCTCGAGGAACTCGGTGAGCAGGATTTCGCCGGGAGTGGTCGGTTCGTGTGCCTTCGTCATGATGGTGCTCTCCTCAGTGGTAGTCGGTAATTTCGACGTCGTCCGCGCTCCCGTCGGTCCAGACGAAGCAGATTCGGTACTGGACGTTGATCCGGATCGAGTGCTGACCCACTGGATCCCCGGTCAGCTTCTCGAGATGGTTCCCCGGTGGGACCCGCAGGCTGTTCCAGACCTTCTCAGTTTGGGTATCCTTCAAGGACCGTATCACGAGGTGATACTAACGTGTCAAGATAGTATCACCCAAAGTAAGTAGTGAATTGTGGTCATCTAGTCTGATTGGGCTTCGTGCGGCTCGTGATGTCCACCACCGAGGCACGCTGAACGTCCATACGTTCAGGGATGCTACGACCGTTGCCGCCAACAACTGACCTGAGTGCCGCTGGTGGGAACCAAAATCCCGATCGTGTCGAAAACGAGCACGGACTTCCTGGTGTCTGAGGCGCAGTACCGCTCGATGACTGAGACGGCCTACGTGATGCGGTCGCCCGCGAATGCTGAGCGGCTGCTCAGGGGCGTTGCCCAAGCGTTCGAGGGCAAGGCAGCCGAGTGGGCGCTCATCGTCGAATGACGGTCGCGTTCACCGATGACGGCTGGGCCCACTTCTGCTCGTGGAGCGATGATGGCACGATGCTCGCCCGCATCAACCGGCTGGTCTACACGGTCGACGGGGACAACATCGTCATCATCTAGGCGGGCTACCACTACTGACGCCAAACCCATGCGCTCCAACGCGCCGTCGCGGGGATTGCCCTGCAATGCCGTCCGCGATCCGATGACCGCAGTG
>CAMDKQ010000066.1 GCA_945901095.1 Bifidobacterium breve | reverse complement strand
CTCCTTACGGTGCTCTCGCGCATCGGACGTGACAGTCGGGTGGTGCTCACGCACGATGTCGCCCAGCGTGACAACCTGCGTGTCGGACGACATGACGGGGTCGTTGCGGTGGTTGAGAAGCTCAAGGGACACCCGCTGTTCGCGCACGTGACGCTCACCCGTTCCGAGCGATCACCGATTGCAGCGCTCGTGACGGAGATGCTCGAGGATCTCGATCCTGCATAAACGGCCATTGGTTGGGAAATGATGTGGATGGCCTGTGGAAATCACTGTGATCCCCGTCACAATGTATTGTCCTCTGCTCCTCTATTTCTCCTCGTAAAGTGCCGAGTAATGATCGAATTGTCCTGCTTTGTAGTGATGTTCAACACGCTTCACCGACGTGACAGACGAGCCGATTCAGGGCACGCTGATTTCACAGTTTTCGTTTGAGATTTGAGTTGGGAGATTCTGCATGCGACGGTCTCGGAGGATCTTCTCCGTTGCGACAGCCGTAGCCATCTTCATCGGTGGTCTCTGGGCACCGGCGGCCCTCGCGGCCGACCCGGAACCGACCGCAACGCCCTCGCCAGGTGCAAGTTCCGAAGCCGAGTCACGAGCGAAGGATCCCGTCGAGGCCCTCAGGGAGCGGGAATGGGGCTATGCGCAGGGCTTCGGCGCGGCTCGTGACACCAAGGGGCTCATGCTGAGCCTGTATCGAGGCAAGTGGTTCGTGAAGAAGGCTGACGACCGCCGCAGGTGCATTCTCAAGCGCGAGAGCCGCGCCGACTACAAGGCGGTGAGTGTCGGAGGCAAGTACCGCGGCGGGTATCAGATGAGCCGGCCCCTCATGCGGGGTGCCGCTTGGATGATGATGAAGGAGGTCCGTAAAGAGATGGGTCCCGAGGGGGTCGCCATCCTCAAGGAGCTATTCACGACGAAGAGTCACCTGTGGAATCGTTACTGGCAGGATCGCGCATTTTGGACGATCTGGGCCAAGGGCGAGGGCCGCAGTCACTGGCGCAGCAACGTTTACAACTGCTAACCGCCTGCAGGCGGACCCACGGCTATTCGGCTAACCAACGGTCGCATCGTCTCGGCGAAGAAGTCATTGCCTTTGTCATCAACAACGACGAAGGCCGGAAAGTCAACGACCTCGATGCGCCAGACCGCCTCCATACCGAGCTCCGGAAAGTCGATCACTTCGACCTTCGTGATGTTGTCTTGGGCGAGCACAGCCGCTGGCCCACCGATCGAGCCGAGGTAAAAGCCGCCATTTGCGCAGCAGGCCTCGGTCACGGCCTTACTCCGATTGCCCTTCGCGAGCATGACCATCGAGCCGCCGGCCTTTTGGAACTGGTCTACGTATGAATCCATGCGGCCGGCGGTTGTCGGCCCGAAGGACCCTGAGGCGTAGCCGGCCGGAGTCTTGGCCGGGCCGGCGTAGTAAACCGCGTTATTGCGCATGTATTCAGGCAGCGGCTCGCCGCGGTCGAGCATCGCCTTGATCCGCGAATGGGCGAGGTCTCTTGCGACCACAAGGGAGCCGGTAAGCGATACGCGGGTCTTTACCGGGAGGGCGGAAAGCCGGTTCCGAATCGCGTCCATCGGCTGATCGAGGTCGATAGCGACAACATCATCGTCGAGATGAGCGTCACTGATCTCGGGGAGGAACTGGGCGGGGTCCCGCTCGAGCTGCTCGAGGAAGACCCCCTCGGGGGTGATCTTCGCGAGCGCCTGACGGTCGGCTGAACACGAGACCGCGATCGCCACGGGCAGTGATGCGCCATGACGCGGCAGTCGGATGACGCGCACATCGTGGCAGAAGTACTTGCCGCCGAACTGGGCTCCGATTCCGAAGGCCTGGGTCATGCGCCAGATCTCCTGCTCCATCTCCAGATCACGGAAGCCGTGCCCGGTGGCCGAGCCGTGACCCGGCAACGAGTCGAGATAGCGGGCGCTTGCATATTTCGCGGTCTTCAGCGCGAACTCGGCGCTCGTGCCGCCGACGACGACCGCGAGGTGGTACGGCGGGCAGGCCGCAGTGCCGATCTCACGGAGTTTCTCGTCGAGGAACGCAGCGAACGAGGCGGGATTGAGCAGTGCCGCTGTCTGCTGGTAGAGGTAGCTCTTGTTGGCGCTGCCCCCACCCTTGGCCATGAACAGGAATTCGTACTGGGCCTCATTCCCGGCGTGGGTGTTGGCATACAGCTCGATCTGGGCCGGCAGGTTCGTGCCAGTGTTCCGCTCCTCCCACATCGACAGCGGCGCCATCTGCGAGTAACGAAGGTTCAATTGCTGGTAGGCGTCGAAAATGCCCCGCGAGAGGTGCTCCTCATCTTGGCCTGTCGTCCACACATGCTGTCCCCGCTTGCCCATGACGACGGCAGTTCCGGTGTCCTGGCACATTGGCAGGACACCGCCGGCCGAGATGTTCGCGTTCTTGAGTAGGTCGAGTGCGACGAAGCGGTCATTTGCGCTCGCTTCCGGATCGTCGAGAATTCGGGCGAGTTGAGCGAGATGACTCCTGCGGAGCAGGTGCGAGATATCGCGGAGGGCCTCGAATGCGAGGAGTCGAAGTGCCTCAGGTTCTACGTGGAGGATTGTGCGACCATCCACCTCAGTGGTGTGGACCCCCTCGGCCGTGACGAGTCGGTATGCGGTCTCATCCGGGCCGAGCGGGAGCAACTCCTCGTACTGAAACTCAGTCATGGCACAAGCCTAGACGGGCCGCCTTGAGCTCAGCTCATTCCGCCATGCACCCCTACGGTCGCGTAGTCGGCGAGCTTGTCGATGCGGTGCTCGCTTCGGATATCGCGAATGGTCCCGCTCTTGCCTCGCATGACGATGGAGTTCGTGATCTGCCCCTCGGGACGGTAGCGGACGCCGTGCAGGAGCTCGCCGTCGGTGATGCCGGTCGCGCAGAAGAAGATGTTGTCTCCGGTCACGAGATCATTCGTGCTAAGAATTCGGTCGAGGTCGTGGCCGGCGTCGAGGGCCTTGCGGCGCTCGGCGTCATCGCGCGGCCATAGTTTGCCTTGAATCACGCCGCCCATGCACACCATCGCGCAGGCAGCGATGATGCCCTCCGGGGTTCCGCCGATCCCAGCCAGCAGGTCGATACCGGTGCCGGGGCGCGCGGCCATGATGGCTCCCGCGACGTCGCCATCGGTGATGAACTTGATGCGCGCCCCTGCCTCGCGAACACTCGCCACCAGATCCTCATGACGCGGGCGGTCCAGAATGCAGACCGTGAGGTCGCCGACCGACTCGCCCTTGGCCTTCGCGATCTGCGCGAGGTTCCACTCGATCGGAGCAGTGATGTCGATGACCCCGACGCAGTCCGGGCCGGCGACCAATTTCTCCATGTAGAACACTGCGCTGGGATCGAACATCGCGCCACGCTCGGCAACGGCGATGACCGAGATCGCATTCGGCATGCCCTTGGCAGCGAGGGTCGTTCCGTCGATGGGATCGACCGCGACGTCAGCCTCGGGGCCGGTGCCGTCGCCGACATGCTCACCGTTGAAGAGCATCGGGGCGTCGTCCTTCTCGCCCTCGCCGATGACCACGACACCGTTCATCGAGACGCTGCCAATGAGGAGTCGCATCGCGTTCACTGCGGCAGCGTCAGCGCCGTTCTTGTCGCCACGTCCGACCCAGCGGGCCGAGGCCATTGCCGCAGCCTCGGTGACACGCACCAACTCGAGTGCGAGGTTGCGGTCGGGAACATGGCCCGCGGTCGTTGGATTGTCGCTCTGGCTCTGATCGGACATGGGTGCCCCTCTCGTTGTGCGCAGCGTAGCCGCCCAAGCAGCGTCGTAGGGAGCGTGAAGAGCCGAAATGGCGCATGATGTGCTCGTGAGTGCAACCGCCCCGAGGCCGACCGGACGCCCCAATGCCCGACTGGGCCAGACCGTTGGCGATATGGTCCGCTCGCTCGCCATCGTGCTCGCGCTCGTCGGTGTGCTCGTCGCCGTCACCTACACATCGCAGTCCGCCGATGTTCGAAGTGTCGACGTGGCCACCGCGCTGGCGCAGGCGCAGCGTCAAGCCCCGTTCGACCTTAAGACTTGGACCCCGGGGCCTGACGACGTAGCCACGAGCGTGCGGTGGCAGGCCACGGGTGCTTCGGCGGGCACCCCGGTGTGGCATGTCGGGTATCTCGTCGACGGGTCGGAATACCTGCAGATTGCCCAATCAGTCACCATGGAAGCGGGCTTCGTCCCGGAGCAGACGGCGGGCGGCAAACCCCAGGGCGAGGTGTCCCTCGGCGACGTTCGTTGGCTTCGATTCGAGTCCGCGGGGCGGCGGTCGCTCGTCGGCATCGAGGATGGTGTCACGACGGTCGTGTCAGGAACGCTGCCGTGGTCCGCGATTGAGTCGGCGGCTACCTCTGTGCGTGAGGCGCGCTAGCTAGGCCCCCGAGGTCGCCAGCTGTTCGTCACCACCTCTAGCGTTCGCGTACGTTCGAGGGGGCGCATCTTCAGAAGAACTTAGGTCGCTGAGAGGTCCTCTGGCTACGGACCCTTGCGCGAGCCGCTATTCGGGGGTCACGTCTGCTGCGTCAGGATGTGCCGCCTCGAGTCTCGTGCGCGCTGAATCCAGCCACTTCTGGCAGCTGGCGGCGAGCTCCTCGCCTCGCTCCCATAGCGCCAGCGACTGCTCGAGGGTGAGCCCGCCGGCCTCGAGTTGCTGCACGACAGCGCCGAGTTCGTCACGTGCCGATTCGTAGGACACCGGGGCCGTGGGGTTCGGTGGGCTCTTCGTCATGTGGTGCTCCCTTGTTCGGTGGCCGGGGCTGAGATGCGGGTAGACGTGAACTCGCCGGAGGCAACCCGCACCCTGACTTCATCCCCATGGGCCACCTGGGCCTCGTCTCGGATGATCACTCCGCCGGCGCCCGTCACGATGGCGTAGCCGCGGTCCAGCGTGGCGGCCGGCGACAGTGCCCGCACGCGTGCCGAGAGGTGGGTGATGTCGCGCGTTGAATGTTCGATGAAGTTGCGGATGATGCTGGAACTTCGCCGCTGACGCTCGGCGAGCAGTGAGCGCTCGCGGTCGAGCCGATGGGCCAGATGGGTGTTGAGGCGGCGGCGCATGCCCGCGATGAGTTCCTGCTGCTCGCGAAGTGACGGCACGATTCGCTTCGCGGCATCGGTCGGGGTGGAGGCCCGTAGGTCCGCGACGAGATCGAGGAGGGGGGTGTCCTGCTCGTGGCCGATCGCGGAGACGACAGGGGTCGTGCAGGCAGCAACTGCGCGCACGAGGGATTCGTTGCTGAAGGGGAGCAAATCCTCAACACTTCCGCCACCACGCGCGATGACGATGACATCAACCCCGGGAAGGGAGTCGAGCTCAGCGAGGGCATCGGTCACTGCTGGGACAGCGGCCACCCCCTGGACGGCGACCTCGCGGATCTCGAATTGCACCGCGGGCCACCGCTCTCTGGCGTTCACGAGCACGTCGGTCATGGCCGCACTTGCCCGACCGCAGATGAGGCCCACGCACTGCGGAATGAAGGGGAGAGGCCGCTTGCGGGCGGGGGAGAACAGGCCTTCAGCCGCGAGGACCCCCTTCAATCGCTCGAGTTGGGCGAGGAGTTCGCCGATGCCGACGGGCCGGATCTCCTTGGCCCGCATCTGGAGACTGCCGCGCCCAGACCAGAACTCCGGCCGGGCGAAGACCAAGACCCGCTGACCTGCCTCGATCGGGGGCGTCATGGATCCAAGGAGTGCGGCGTCGGCGACGATGGTGAGTGACATGTCGACATCCGGGTCGCGAAGGGTGAGGTACAGGTTCCGGGCACCGGGCCGCGGCCGGAATTCGGCGACCTGCCCGTCGATCCATATCGGACCGAGTCGACCGATCCAGTCCGAGAGCATGCGGGACACTGTCCGGACGGGGGCCGGCTTCTCTGGGCTGGATTCAAAGGCCACTGCTATTCGCGGCCATCTGCGGGGGCCTTTGGCGCGGGCACCGTCATCCGCGCCGAGTAGTCCCAAGAAGTGACCGCGAGGTCACTGATTTTGATGGCGACCTCAACGTCGAGTCGGGAGAGCAGCCAGTCTGCGAGCGTCGAGGGCTCATCGCCGAGGTATCGGTCGATGAGAAGCGGGAGGATGCGCGCTGCCTCGCGAGGGTGCAGGCTGGCCTGCCCCGTCCCCCTGACCCCCATGTACGGCGGGAGGTCGCCGGACACCTCGAAGGCGCAGTTCGGGTCATTGCGAAGTCGTTGCGCTAGGACCGAGTCGGCCTGGGCACAGCACCACAGTGCGCTGTTCACATAAAGGAACCACTGTGATTGGACGAGCGGGAATTTGCGGCCATTGGAGGCGATGCGCAATGGAATGGCGGTCTCATGGAGGAATCGCTCGACGGTGTCGAGGTCCCATGCGCCAGATCGAATCGTGAGCGGTGTATCGAATCCCATGAGTGAATTGTCGTGCACCGCGGCCTACGATGGAACCATGCCTCAGCAAAAGCGTGTCCTCCTCGCAGCACCTCGCGGCTATTGCGCGGGAGTTGATCGCGCGGTGGTCACCGTGGAGAAGGCTCTCGAGCTTTATGGTCCTCCGGTCTACGTCCGCAAGGAGATCGTCCACAACAAGTACGTCGTGGCGTCCTTGGAGTCGCGGGGGGCGATTTTCGTCGACGAGGTCGAGGAGATCCCTGAAGGGTCGACCGTCGTCTTCTCAGCCCACGGGGTCGCGCCGGCAGTGCATTCGGACTCGGCGGACCGCGGGTTGAAGACCATTGATGCCACGTGCCCGCTCGTGACGAAGGTGCATGCGGAGGCTCGCCGCTTTGCCGGTGAGGGCTACCAGATCGTGTTGGTCGGGCATGAGGGCCACGAGGAGGTCGTGGGGACCACCGGTGAGGCTCCCGATGTCATCACCCTTGTACAGGACTCGATCGAGGCGGCTTCGGTCGTACTCCCGGAAACTGACAAGCTCATCTGGCTCTCGCAGACGACGCTGTCCGTCGATGAGACCCTTCAGACGATCGAGGTGTTGAAGGGGCGCTACCCGAACCTCATGAGCCCGCCGAGCGACGACATCTGCTACGCCACCCAGAATCGTCAGGTGGCGGTGAAGGAGATAGCTCCGCAGTGTGATGTGCTCATCGTGGTCGGGTCGGGGAACTCGTCGAACTCCGTGCGACTGGTCGAGGTGGCCCTTGATGCGGGGACACGGGCCTCGCACCGAGTTGACAGTGCCGCTGAACTGAAGGATGCCTGGTTCGAGGAGGCATTAACGGTCGGGCTCACTAGTGGGGCATCGGTGCCAGAGGTTCTCGTCGACGAGGTGCTCGCTTGGCTGGCAGATCGGGGCTTCGCCACGGTCGAGTTGGTAAAGACTGCCGAGGAGACCCTTGTGTTCTCCCTGCCCCCCGAACTGCGCCGCGATCTGAAGGCTGCGTCGCTGAAGGCAGTATCCCCCACGGAGTAGGAGTTCTATTCGGGGCGCCGGCGTCGCCAGATGACGATGCCGAGTGCCACGGCCGAAGGGCCGATGACCCAGTACCAACCGGAAGACAGCATGAAGAAGACATCGAGGAGTCGTCCGGTCAAACCCGCGCTGCCGCTGAGTCCTATCTGGCCAACCGTCACGCAGGCCACGAAGAACGCGATCGGGGGGGCGATGACGGCGACGGCCGCATCCGGCATACGCACCCGCACTGCCACGAGCGCGCTCGCGATGAGGAGCACCAACCCGGTGAGCACGCCAGTGCCTGACCCGAGGAGCAAGGCCCCGGCCAGGCCCGCCACGAAGGTGGCGCCGATAACGATGGCGTACGCGGCGTTCGGCCTCAGGCCCGTTTGCCAATCGAAGTCATGCATGGAGTTGGCTGCCCAGAACCCCTCGGCTGCGGGCTCATAGGAACCGCGGATGTCATCGAATTCTTCAAGGGGTTCAGGGGCGGGAGACGAATTCTTGGGGTGCAGCGCGGCTTCTGCAGGCACGATGGGCGCGACCCGTGGTTTGGGTTGTTCGACAGATTCAAGTGGCTCGAGTAGTTCGGTCTCAGGTTCGAGGAGCACGGGCTCAGGTTCAAGGGGCTCACGATCAATGCTGGGGTCAGCGAAGGCTTCCTCGAAGTAATCATTGCGGGGCAGTGTCTCGAAGGCTCTCGTGGTGAGGATCGGGGCAACTGGCTCGCTGTGCTCGAGACGCAAGGTCCGAAGGCGGGGGACCTCTGCCGCTGGGACCGCCGTGAGTGCGGAGGCGTCTGCCTGCGCATGGACGCTTCGAAAGAGCCTGCCGGTGTCGACGAGGTTGCGGCTCGCCGGCGGAATGACTTCAGCAACGTCGGGGACGAGGCTGGGTGTGGCGTACGAGCTATGGAGCATGTCCTCTGGCTCCGGCCGGAACAGTCGGTCATAGGCGTCGTCATCCGATACATCGCGCACGGCACCAAACCCTTCGCTCACGGTCCTACGTTACTCAACTGGTGAGCTCAATACGTGGAGCCTGACCGAATTCGCTCTCCGCGTCGGTCAACTCCGGCGCGGAGAGGGTGCGAACCCGCTCGGTGATCAACGGGATCTCGGCGAGTGGTGTGTCGGTGACTCCTAGGTCGTTGAAGGCCCGTGCGGTCACGAGGACCCGGCTCTCCAGCGAACCAACCGCCTTGTTGTAGTTGGCAACCGCCGCGTCGAGTGACGAGCCGACCCGGGTGAAGTGGAGGGCCATCGTCGAGAGCCGAGCATGCAGCTCCCTACCGAGCTGCTGAATTTCCTCGGCGTTCTGGGCCAGCCGCTCCTGGCGCCACGAGAGGCTGACGGTGCGGAGCAGTGCGAACAGGGTGGTCGGGGTTGCCGGAACCACATTGCGCGAGAAGGCGTGGTCGAGGAGGTCTGGACGGGCGTCAAGCGCGGCCTCAAGCAGCGACTCCGATGGAAGAAACATGACGACGAACTCGCAATTGTTGGGGATGAAACGCTGGTAGTCCCTTCCCTGGAGCGCATCGATGTGGCGGATGAGGTCAGTCGCGTGCTGCTTCATGAGGAGATTCGTGGTGGCCTCATCGGTACTGCGCTCCGCCTCGAGGAAGGCATTGAGAGGGACCTTGGCGTCGACGACAATGCACCGGTCGGCGGCGAGGTTGATGATCATGTCGGGCCGGACGACCCCGGCGTCACCCTGGTGGGTGGACTGCTCGGTGAAGTGGACCCGTTCCAGCATGCCGGCGGATTCAACGAGTCGACGCAGTTGCATCTCGCCCCAGCGGCCCCGAGCCCCGGTTCGCCCGAGGACTGCGTTGAGACGTGACGCCTCGCGACGGACATCGTCGGTTGACTTTGTCAGGGCGGTGACATGGTGACTCAGCTGCGAGGTCAACTCGGTGCGCAAGGTGGCCTGGGCTGTGACGTTCTCACGCTCCGTGCGTTGGACCTGCTCTGCGAGGGCGCTGAGTGACGCTGTCACGGGGACGAGGGCATCGCGCCAGGGTGAGGTGGCTGAAAGGCGGCGGGTGCTGCGGCTGAGGAGAACGCCCATCACGATGCATGCGACGACGGCGCACGATGCCACGGTCGCGAGGATGATGAGGGGAAGCAAACTCGTCGTTGTCATGAGGGGAGGGTCCCACGCCCGTCTGACATCAAAGGGCAGTCTCGCAGCTGTCACTGCTGCGAGTATCCCCTCATGAAGTGGAACCCAATGGTCCCCGAATTGCGAGTGGAGGACTTCTAAGCAACGCTTCAGCTACTTGGATTTCAACGGAGCGCAACTCATGATCGAGGCGGACGTGAGCAGCCGTCTTGAGTCGGCAGGAGTCGTTCCTTTTCGGCCGGCTCGGGAACGTTGGTACGAGACCTCCGAGGGTCCGGTCGGGCAGTTCGAACTGCCCGTCTAGGATCCTAACGGTTACCTCATCCGTCTCGTCTCGGACGTTCAGGAGGTGGTTGTCGCGCTGTGATGAGTGTTTCCCCTCAGGCCCATGACGGCAGATATTCGGATGTAGGCCGCTACTCTTGACCTTCGGCGGGCCTGTCCGCCACGTCCGTCGTGCTCCCTCGCCGCACGGTCAGCCCGTGACGATGAAGAAGGAGCTATCACCTTGGCACTCACTATCGGCATCGTCGGACTCCCAAACGTCGGAAAGTCGACGCTCTTCAACGCGCTCACGAAGAACAACGTGCTCGCTGCAAACTACCCATTCGCGACGATCGAGCCCAACACGGGCGTGGTTGGGGTTCCCGACTCGCGCCTTGCAGTGCTCGCTGGGATCTTCGGTTCCCAAAAGCTCCTGCCCGCGACTGTCACGTTCGTTGACATCGCCGGCATCGTCAAGGGGGCGAGCGAGGGCGCCGGCCTTGGCAACAAGTTCCTCGCGAATATCCGCGAGTCCGACGCGATCTGCCAGGTGCTTCGTGCCTTTACCGATGACGATGTCGTCCACGTCGAAGGCCGGGTCTCTCCTGAGGATGACATGGAGACGATCAACACCGAGCTGATCCTCGCCGACCTCCAGACCATCGACAAGGCGATCCCGCGGTTGCAGAAGGAGTCGCGTACAGACAAGTCGAGGGCCGCGATTGTTCAGGCGGCCGAGGAGGCGAGGGCGCTCCTCGACCAGGGCACCACGATCTTCGCCTCGAAGATCGACCCGGCGCCGCTGCGTGAGCTCTTCCTCCTCACCGCCAAGCCATTCGTCTACGTCATCAATGTCGACGAGGCCGAGCTCGGCGACGCCGCCTTCATCCAGCGGATGAAGGACCTCGTCGCTCCCGGCGAGGCAGTCTTCCTCGACGCCAAGCTCGAGGCCGAGCTCAGCGAGCTTGACGATGACGAGGCACTCGAGCTCCTGCAGTCGGTGGGCCAAGGCGAGCCGGGCCTGAACGCCCTGGCGCGTGTCGGGTTCGACACGCTCGGCCTGCAGACCTACCTCACGGCAGGGCCGAAGGAGGCCCGCGCCTGGACCATCCCCAAGGGGGCGACCGCGCCCGAGGCCGCCGGGGTTATCCATACCGACTTCCAGAAGGGCTTCATCAAGGCCGAGGTCGTGTCGTTCGACGACATCGTCGACGCGGGGTCCATGGCCGAGGCTAAGGCCAAGGGCAAAGTGCGGATCGAGGGCAAGGACTACGTGATGCAGGACGGCGACGTCGTCGAGTTTCGCTTCAACGTCTGACCAAGAGATCTTTTGGACAGTTAGCAGCATTCCTATTGAACGTTTAGCAGCATGCGCCTTTGATGATTTCTCTGATGCGCGGCACCCATGAACTTCGCTCCTGTCATCCGCGCACCCCTGCTCCGTGACCTAGGGAAGCGCTGATTTTCTGATACCTCCTCATCCCCTCGGGTCGCATATGGCCGAATCGGCGCTCCCTCGACTCACCACGCTTGCGCGGAAACAACCCTCGCGGGTACACCCCGATGATCAGCGCTTTCCTAGTCCAAGGCGTTGGCTTGACGGCGCCTCAAAACGTGCGCACGCTTGCGCTACAGGAGGTAACCCACATGGCTGCTGAAACGAACAACATGCGTACCGACTCCGAGCGTAAGCGCCGACTGCAGGTGGCGGCCGACCTCAGTGACGAGACCTTGACCGCGTTCGTCCTCGCGGCTGCAGACGACCGAGCGGCGCAGGTAATCGCCGACCGTCGCACGAGCCCACTCCCCGCAGAGTTCTTTGACGAGTTCTTCGACGCGCTGGCTCCGGAGCCCACTCCGGCTTTGATCGACGCTGCTGCGCGACTTCGTCAATCCGTCCGCCGTGATAACTAACCCGGACTACGCGAGTTCACTTCTCGACCCGGAGGTCCACGACCTGAGGCTGTTTGATTCTGGTGAGTTTGAACTCGACACCTGGCTACAGAGCACGCAACTTCAGCAGCACGTGCGCGTGTCGCGCACACCTTCGTTTAGGTCGACATCGTGAGCACAGTAGTCGTGGCCTACTACTCGCTCTGTGCCCATGCGGTACCCCGCGAAGAGGCTCCGAACCGGATCGGTCGGGGGGTTCCCGACCCGGTGCCAGCGGCACTCATCGCGAAACTGGCGCTCGACCGATCCCTCCAGGGAATGCGGCTCGGAAGTGTTCTGCTCGCCGATGCACTGCAGCGCATCATCGCGACGGGTGAAGCCGGGCCTGCGGTGCGGGCAATTGTTGTGGATGCCTCGACGGACCGGGGACGCTCCCTGTATACGCGGTTCGGCTTCGTACCGTCCTCACATCGGGCCGATCGCATGATCGTCAGGGCGGAGACGATTGCCAAAGGCCTAGGACGGGACTGAGATGTTCGGGCACCTCGGCTGTTGCAAGCCCTGGATCAATTCTTGGGTAGCCTTCGTCCCGTCCGGCAATCATGAATGGCACGACCCATGAACGGCTATCAAGAAGAGGCACCCGTGAACATCGCACTCGTTATTCTCGCCACCCTGCTCGGGCTCGTGACAGCATTCTCGGCCTTCGGCAAGTTCTCGAACAATGCCAAGGCTGTCGAGATGCTTCACAAGCTAGGCCTCACCGACGGCAAGATCCGCATGCTCGGCGTCGTCGAGGTGGCCGGTGCACTCGGCCTGCTCATCGGCATTTGGATTCCGATCCTCGGCCAGCTCGCCGCGCTCGGCTTCGTTTTGTACTTCCTCGGCGCGCTCATCATGCACGTGCGTGCGAAGGATCCTGTTAAGGACATGGCGCCTGCGCTCGTTCTGCTCGTGCTCTCCGTCATCGTCACGATCCTGCAGTTCGCCCGCTAGTTCGCGACTGCCTGGCAAGCAAAGGAGCCACATGACCCTCGATCCGTTGTATTCAGTTGAGCGCGAGTTTGCGCACCCGGTCGAGGTCATGTGGCATGCCTGGACCGATCCTGCTTCGCTTGAACAGTGGTACCGGCCGCTTGACCTTGCTGTCGTTCCTGGGAGCGTCACGTCCGAGGTTGAGGTCGGCGGCTGGTGGACGGTCGGGGTCGACGTACCTGAAGAAGGCTTCGTGGCCTTCTTCTACGGCCGCTACACCCGGCTCGAGCCGATGAGCGCCATTGAGCACACGATGCACTTCACGTTGTCTGACGAGGAATTCGCTGCGCGTGACGAGTCAGGCCCAAGCCACCGCATCGTCATCGACGTTGAGGATCGCGGCGGCGCCACCTGGGTGCGGTTCTCGCAGTTCGGAGAACTGCCCGAGGGTGAACCGGATCGTGCAAAGGCCGGCATGGAGAGCTACTTCGACTCACTCAGTCAGTTCCTCGACGGGTGAGATGCGAGCCGGTCATAGGGTAACCGCGTGACGAGTCGAAACGGGTACATGCTGTCGGGCGGGCTTGCCGAGCGGGGCTACGACTGGTGGTGGCATTCGCTCACGGGCTACCACGAGGCCACGGGCGAGCCGCGCGGATTCTTCTTCGAGTACTTCGCCATGAACCCGCTGCTCGGCGGCGACGAACCAGTACTGGGCCAGTTGCTTGCCAACAGGGCAAGCCGCAAGCGTCCGTCCTATGCAATGCTGAACGCTGGCGCATGGGGCACTCGCCCCGTCCAGATCCACAACTACTACGGGATCAACGAAGCCTCCTTCGACCCCGAGCAACTTGATGCTCGCATTGGTGACGCAATCGTCACCGAGACGTCGCTGTCAGGCCGGGCTGTCGCGACCGAAGACGATGTTCGAGCCCATCCCGAGTGGATGTCGGATGCGGGCGACATCGAGTGGAACCTCACCGCGAAGAAGGTGCTCACCTACGACCTCGGGTTTGCCGCGAGCCGGCCATTCCGGTGGTCGCGGGCCTTCCAGATGTTCTGGCATGTCCAGGGGGTGAAGACCGAGTATGCCGGCACCATCACCCTCGACGGTGAGCGATACATCGTCACGCCGAGCACGAGCGCCGGCTACCAGGATAAGAACTGGGGCGAGGATTTCACGAACCCGTGGATCTGGCTTAACTGCGCGAATTTCACGCGCGCCGGCAGCGATGAACCATTGCCCTTGACCTGCCTCGACGTTGGCGGCGGCACTCCGGTGGTGTTCGGCCGCAGGCTGCACCGCAAACTTCTCATCGGCTTCTTTCTCGAGGGCCGGCTCTTCGATTTCAACTTCTCGAAGTTCTGGACGCGCCCGGGCCAACGGTTCGACTGCCGGACCGATGGCGACTCCGTCACTTGGGACATCGAGGCCTGGACCCGATCAGCCCGAATCGAGATCGAGTTCAGTTGCCCGAAGGACGAGATGCTCTTCATGAACTACGAGAATCCCGACGGTGAGCACAATCACCGCGAGCTTTGGAACGGTGGCAATGCCCGAGGCACTGTGCGGATCTTCGCTCGGAAGGGGCAGCGCGAGACCCTCATCGGGGAGTTCGCCGGGACTCACGGCGGGGGAGAGTACGGCGAGTACGCATAGGGCAGATTCAGCGCAGGAACAGGGCCGTGAGACGCCGAGTCGTGAGGGCTGCTCCGACGACGGAGAACGCGAGGAAATACAGGACGTTCACCGCGAGCCCGAGATCGAATTGCCCGAACCAGATCGACCGGACCATCTCGATGGCTTGGGCAAGCGGCGTGATCTCGATGATGGGCTGCAGCCAGCCGGGGTAGGAACTGATCGGGAAGAAGGTTCCGGAAAATAGGAACATCGGCAGCAGCCAGAAGTTCAACCAGTTCAACTGCTGGAACGAGGTCATGTAGGACGTGAAGGCCATGCCGATGGCCGAGAATGCGAAGGCGATGAGCACAGCGGCGGGAATGGTGAGTAGGGCCCACCAGGTCGGTACCAGTCCGAAGACCGCGGTGACCGACATGAACCCGACGGCGTAGGTCGCGCCGCGCAGCATCGCCCAGCCGATCTCGCCGAGCGCGACATCGAG
>CAMDKQ010000065.1 GCA_945901095.1 Bifidobacterium breve | reverse complement strand
GCTCGCGGTCGTAGTCGTGACGCATGACCGCTGGTTTCTCGATGCTCTCTGCGACCGCACCTGGGAGGTCGTGAACGGGCAGGTCGACGAATATGACGGTGGCTACTCGGCATTCGTCCTCGCGAAGGCCGAGCGGTTCCGGCAGGCGAATGCGAGCGAGGCGAGGCGACAGAACCTCATGCGCAAGGAGTTGGCCTGGCTGCGCCGCGGCGCCCCGGCCCGCACCTCCAAACCCAAGTTCCGCATTGATGCCGCGAATGAGCTCATCAGCAACGAGCCCCCGCCCCGCGATGCTGTCGAGCTACTCGCGTTCGCGGGCGCGCGACTTGGCAAGACCGTCTACGAACTCCACGATGCGACATTAACAATCGGTGACACCGCGGCAGGCACGGCACGCGACCTGCTCGATCGCTGCGACTGGAACATCGGCCCCGGTGACCGGATTGGCATCATCGGCTCGAACGGATCAGGAAAGACGTCGCTCATCAGAATGATCCTCGGCGAGATTCCGGCGTCGCGGGGTTCGGTGACGACCGGTGTGACGGTGAAACCCGCCTACCTTTCCCAGCACCTCGAGGAGCTCAACCCACGGTGGCGGGTGCTCGAGGCGGTGGAGGCAGTGGCGTCGCGCGTCGAGCTCGGCAAGGGCCGGGAGCTCACCGCATCGCAGTTGTGCGAGCGGCTCGGCTTCGGTGCTGACGCCCAGTGGACCCCGGTGAGCGATCTTTCGGGTGGGGAACGCCGCAGACTGCAACTGACCCGCCTGCTCATGGGCGGCCCCAACGTCCTCGTCCTCGACGAACCGACGAACGACTTCGACGTCGAGACCCTCACAGCACTCGAGGACCTCCTCGATGGGTTCGCGGGAACACTGCTCGTGATCTCGCATGACCGGTATTTCCTTGAGCGGGTATGTGACGACTTCGTGGCGCTGTTCGGGGACGAGCGGATTTCGTCGCTCATCGGGGGCATTGACGAGTACCTCAGTGTGCGCAGCACGCTCGGGCAGGCGGGTAGTCAGTCACCTTCGGCGAAACCGGTGACTTCGGCGGCCGAGCAGCGAGCGGCGGCGAAGGATCTCTCGCGCGTTGAACGTTCAATCGTGAAACTCGATGCTGAAGAGCGGAACATCCACGCGCAGATGGCGGAGAACGCGGAGGATCACGAGGCGCTGGCACGGTTGGGGCGGGATCTCAAGGCACTGACAGTCAAGAAGGGCGCGCTTGAGGAGGAGTGGCTCGGGCTTTCCGAGGCGCTGCCTTAACCCGCGTCCGGCCGCAGGCCTCGATTGGGGAATGTTACTAAACTCAGGACGTGGCTGAGCATCGTGTGGTAATCGTCGGAGCTGGCTTCGGGGGGCTCAGCTGCGCACGGAAGCTGACCGGCGCCGACGGCGTCCACGTGACCGTGATCGACCGAAACCCCTACCACCTCTTTGCACCGCTCCTGTATCAGGTGGCTACAGGCGGACTCCCTGACGAGGACATCGCCTACTCGGTGCGCGGGGCCATTCCCGGTGTTGATTTTCGTCGGGGCGACGTCGTCCGGATGGATATCGAAGGAAAGACCATTCGACTCGACGACGGGGCGATCATCCCGTGGGACGAGTTGGTCATCGCGACGGGGAGTGTGAGCACAACCTTCGGTGTCCCGGGGGTTGCCGAGCACGCGCTCCAGATGAAGTCGATCCGCGAGGCGAACTCGATCCGGATCCGACTGCTCACCACCTACGAGGAGGTTGATAACGGCCACCGACCCAGAGAGCACCTGCGCGTGGTCGTGGTGGGAGGCGGTCCGACCGGCGTGGAGGTAACCGGTGCGGTCGCTGAGCTCCAGCGGGCGATGCGTCGTGAGTTCCCCCGAATTAGCGACGCGGCGCATGTCACGCTCGTCGAGGCCGGTCCGCGAATCCTGCCGATGTTCAGCGAGAAGTCGAGCAGGCATGCGAAGGAGGAACTAGAGGAGCTTGGCGCGAGTGTCTTGGTCAATGCGGCAGTCGACCGGATGTATCCAGCCGACGTCCACCTCAAATCTGGGGAGGTGCTCCCTGCCGGCACGATCATGTGGGCTGCCGGTGTTTCTGCGCCTCCGCAGTGGACAGCGCTGGGCCTCACAGATCGGATGAACAGGCTCCGGGTGAACGAAATGCTGCAACTCGCGGATGACGTCTGGGTCATCGGAGATACGGCCTGCTTGGAGGGGCCCGGTGGTCGGCCCCTGCCGATGGTCGCACCGGTAGCGATGCAGATGGGTCGGCACGTGGCGCGTCAAATTAGGGCCAAGGTGTCGGGAGGGTCGATCACCGCCTTCGCCTATAAGGACAAGGGCCAAATGGCGACAATCGGACGACGTCGGGCGGTGGTCGAGGCGCCTGGCGGCATTCGACTGCACGGCACGCCCGCATGGCTGGCTTGGCTTGGCTTGCACGTGTTCTATCTAGCCGGCGGTCGAAACCGCGTGAGTGTCGTCGCGAACTGGATGTGGAACTACATCGCCTGGGGTATCGGGCCCCGCCCGACGATTATCGACTGATCTGCCGTCGAATCTGGTCGTCGAGGGAAGGTCACCCGGGCAGATCGAAGATGACTGCGAGGGTTTCGCGAATTCGAAGCAGGTCGACCGGCCCAACGTTGCCACGTGATCCGGCTATGCGCGCGGACGAAACCGAACGCACCTGTTGGCACTGTGCGGCAGAGGCGTGGAGCAGGCCCGACGGAGCAGGCTCAATGGTGATCTCCGATCTGAAGCCTCGGATGGTTGAGGTGAGTGGGACCACCTGAATGACGCTGGGTGAGCGGTCGAGGATTTCTTGCGCGGTTACGATAACGGCCGGCCGAGGAAAGCCGGCTTCGCTGCCGGTAGGCAACCCGAGATCAAGGTCGACCACGTCACCCGAGATCAGCATGAAGCCACTGCGTCTCTTCGACGGACAGCCCGGCACTGAGTTCATCACCGATTCGAGTCTGGTTCAACCGGCGAATGGCATATCGCAAGGTTTCGCCGAGGCTGAGGTGCAACTCCGACGCCAGCCGCTTGAGGTCGCCGTGAGTTTCGACGTCTATGCGCACGCTCGTCGTTTGCATACGCAGAAGCATACGGTAATGTATGCATCCCGTAGACGGGCGGGCTGACGCCCACCTCGGACCTACCCCTTGGAGTTGACGTACTGCTTGAGGGGAACCCAGCACGACACAGTGCGCACGCCCTCAGCCCAACCCTTGGCCATCGGAAAGATGTACGACCATCCGCGTCCGTAGGGATCCTTGATCCCACCGCTATAGGTGTTCTTGAAGCCCTTGCACTTCGCGGATGCTTTGGTGTCAAGTGAGCGTGATCCCGGATACTTCTGCGCGATGGTGCCGACGGTTGGCCGCGCGACGAGAACCCATTGCTTCGTCGGACTCGTGCAGTCCTGGGCCAAGGTCTTCGTCGGGCTTGGCATCTTCGAGTAGCCGACCCCGGGGGTGCAATAGTTGAAGACGGATAGATCGGCTGCGTTGTCTGCGACCCACGCGGCAGCCGGCTTGGGAATCTCACCGAGGCTCAGGCCGCTGCTGTAGACGACATCACAGCGGATCCAGCGATCGCCTGCGGCATATTCGACGCTATTCGGGAAGAGCGCGACGGGCCGAAAGCGCGATGGAATCCTTGAGTTAAGCCCCAGATACGCGTTCATTCGCTCGACGGTGCAGTTACTTGCACGCACTGCGGCGATCTGCTTGGCGGTGGCCTTCGCCGGGTCTGGAAACCCTGAGGGCAGGGAACCGACGAGAAAGGTCTCTGAAAGGTGCGGGGCCTCACAGATGGTGGTCGATTGGAGGTTTGAACCCTTGGGCCCGAGCGGTGCATTCACGTGACAGTCACCGGTGGTTGGCTCGGCAGCATTGGCTGGCTGGGTCCCGATCAGTGTCGTGAGGGTGGCCGCTACGGTCGCCCAGCAGGCTGCAGTGGCCACAGTTTTGGCAAATCTAGACATGGGCGCTCCTGTTTCGGGGGTCTCAATGGTAACCCGGTGTTGGCTCCGAAATCACCCCGAGAAAGGCACCAACCCCAGAGCTATCGGGCATGATACGTCCATGAGAACAGTGGCGATCCTGGCGAACAAGGGTGGGACCGGAAAAACGAGTCTGTCGATCGGTCTAGCCTCGGCAGCCGCACACCGGGGCCTGTCCGTCCTCCTCGTCGACCTCGACCCCCAGGGGAATGCAACGAGCATCCTGAGATCGCAGGTCGGCACGACGAGCGTGGCCGACGTCCTCGCGAGTCCCACGAAAGCGATGATCGAGTCAGCGATCGCTCCCTGCGACTGGGACGCCTACATCGGCGAGCTCGATGTCCTGCCATCGCATCCCAATGTCATCCGGTTTGACGCGTGGAACGGTTCTGGCGCCGTTGGCAAGCTCAAGAGGGCCCTCGCGTACGTCAAGGGCTACGACGTCGTGTTCATCGACTGCCCGCCATCGCTCGGCGCCTTGACCCGTGAAGCGCTCGCTGCCGCTGACCGCGCAGTGATAGTCACGACCCCGACGTATTTCGGTGCGCAGGGAGTGCAGCGGGCCGTTGAGGAGATCACCGAGATTGCCTCGGGCACCAACCCTGATTTGACTCTGGCCGGCGTCGTTATCAACAAGGTCCGAAGCGTTTCCGAGGAGCATGACTTCCGGGTCAAGGAGATGATCGCCCTCGTCGGCGCGAAGTCGGTACTCAAGCCGCCAATGCCCGAGCGGATCGCATTCCAGCAGGCGGAGGGAACTGGCACGCCGGTGCAACTCCTCGGTACGACCGGCTCGCGCGAGGTGACCGTGATCCTCGATACCTACCTGACGAGCATCCTGCAGTAGTCAATCACTCGAGGGTTGCGCGTTCCTCACCGTCGTTCGGAAGCAGTCGATCGAGCAAGACTCCGATCGCGAGCGAGCCAAGGGTGAAGATGAGAAACCCAAGAACCCCGACAGGCGCCTTGACGCCCCCGGTGCTCGCGGGGTCATCCGGGCACATTCCCAGCCCGCATTCGGGCAGCACCGTCAATCCGATGATGACGAGGTAGACGAAGGTCCACATGACGATGGCCAGAGTGGCGATCCGCATCGGACCCTTGTGTCGAAGCACCCCGTTGTCGCCGAGAGAGAACTGGCTGCTGAAGAGCAACAGTGCCGCGCATCCGGCCGCACCGACAGCGAAGGTGATGAATGCCCACGTGTAGAGGTGAAATCCCGCAACAGCGGGACCGTATCCGGGGTCGCCGGGGGTAGCGATGTGCAGCAGGATCTGGCGAGTGCTCGCCGCACCGCCTGCAAGTGCTGCCAGAATGCTCACCGCGTAGTGGGCGGGTCGCATGCCCCACAGCAGGTTCATGATGGGTCCGACAGCGAGGCCGATCATGCCGGAGCGCTGGAGAAGGCACAGCGGGCACGGCTGCTCCCCGACGAGTATCTGCAGATCAAGGGAGCCGGTGAGCACGCCGAGCAGGCCTACAAGTGCGACAAGGTTGATGAGTCGAAACAGGAGCAACTCACGGGCGGCTGTCATCTTCACCGGGTGCCTGTCCTAGAAATTCAAGGGGATCGGGTCGGTCATGTGGAGTTTGAGGAGGACCAGGCTCCACATCATCGTGACGACCGCCACCGGAATGGTCCAGCGGGCGCGCCGGAAAATGCCAGCGAACACAACGACCCACAGCACAAACATGGAGAACATCACGTTGGAAGCGTAGTGGGACGGCCCAAGAAGAGGAAAGCATCCGAAAAACCCAAAAACCCAAAAACCCAAAAACCCAAAAACCCAAAAACCCATCTGGCCCGGAATCCGGGCCAGATGAACGAATGGACCCGATTTTGGATCGGATTCGTTCAGGCGACCCGGATTCTGGGCCAGATGAAAAGGTGGGGGTGGATTATTCGGCTACTCCGTATAGGCGGTCGCCGGCGTCGCCTAGCCCGGGCACGATGTAGCCCTTCTCATTCAAGTGTGAGTCGATGGCCGCGGTCACGACGGTAACGTCAACTTCACGGTCGTGGTAGGCAGAATCTAGGCGCGCGATGCCCTCTGGTGCGGCAAGGAGGCAGATCGCGGTGACGTCGCGTGCACCCCGCTCGAGCAGCAGGTCGATTGCGGCGACGAGGGTTCCTCCGGTGGCGAGCATCGGATCGAGGACGAATACCTGCCGGTGAGCGAGGTTGTGCGGCAGGCGGTCGGCATACGTCGTCGCGGTAAGCGACGTTTCGTCGCGGACCATGCCGAGAAATCCAACCTCCGCGGTCGGCATGAGCTTCACCATGCCGTTAAGCATGCCAAGACCGGCACGGAGGATCGGGACGACCAATGGCTTGGGTTCCGCCATCTCCAACGCCGTACATGGCCCGACGGGAGTCCTGATCTCGACCGGGTGGACGAGAAGGGTCCGCGTCGCCTCGTATGCGAGGAGCGTAACCAGCTCCTCCGCGAGGAGCCGGAAAGTTGCGGACGAGGTGCCTTCGGCGCGAAGGCGTCCGAGCTTGTGGGCGACGAGCGGGTGATCGATGACGAGAGTGCGCATACGCGCGAGAGTAGTCGCCGATGTGACGCGGCGTACCCGGACGTGCCACGATCACCCCATGGCCAGCGAAGAAGTTGACGCAGCATCGATCGATTTCGCTGTTGCTTGCTGGCGCGAGGAGGGCCAGTGGACCGTCCTCGCACTCCCCGAACGAAGCACCTCTTCGGCCGAAGCGCTTATCGCGGCCCTCCGTCAGTTTCCGGGCGAGGGTGGGGTCTTCGGCTTTGTCGGCGTTTCCGACGAGTTCTTCGTCGCAGTGCGGCAGGCCGGCGATCACACGAGGGCCCTCATCAGCGACGGCACCTGCATTATCGATTTTGATTTAGCCGAGGAGTTGGCCGATTTCATTGGACTGGAATTCGACGAGGATGATCTCGAGGATTTTGAGCCGGTCGGCGACCTTTCCCTGTTCGCAGACTTCGGCCTCGATGCGACCGAACTCTCCCTGCTGTGCGGGGATGCGGACCTCTATCCCGACGAGCAGGTGCGGATGATCGCCAAGCGCGTCGGCTTCCTTCCCCAGTTGTCAGTCGCCATACCTCCTGAATGATTCACGGCACTGAGCCAGATGCCATCGCCATGGGCGTTGCACTCGCTGAGGCCGAGAAGGCCGGTGAGGCGGGGGACATCCCCATCGGGGCAATCGTCATGGACCCGCAGGGCGTGATTATCGCCGTGGCAGGCAATAAGCGCGAGGTGTCAGGTGACCCGACGGCCCACGCCGAAATCCTTGCACTTCGATCAGCGGCAGCCGCTCTGGGTGATTGGCGCTTGGAAGGCTGCACCCTCGTCGTCACCCTTGAGCCGTGCCCGATGTGTGCAGGCGCGGTCGTGATGTCTCGGATTTCTCGGCTCGTCTTCGGGGCATGGAACGACAAATATGGGGCCGCGGGATCGGCGTGGGATCTGGTGAGGGACCGGCGTCTCAACCACTGCGCTGAAGTCGTTGGTGGGGTCCTCGAAGCGGAGTGTGGCAGGCTGGTGCAGGAATACATGTCACTGCGGCGATTGGGAGGCCGGCGTTGAACGCGTTGAGAGAGAGTGTCATCAGACATCCGCGAAGGCGGCGCCGTCCGGTGTGGGCGATCCTGCTCACGGTGAGCCTTGGAACGGTGGCGATCTTTGGAATCGGCTACGCATTCACGGTGGTGTTGCGAGGCCAGGGGACCCCGGATGCTGACGAGACCGGCGTGGCAACGATAAGCGCCTCCCCGCTACCCTGCGCTACGACCATGGTGACCCCGGCTGAGGTACTGCCGCGTACGAGTCGAGTCACGATCAACGTCTATAACGGGACAAAGCGACAGGGGCTCGCCGGCACCACGGCCAAGGCCCTAGCCGCTCGTGGGTATGACGTGAAGGAAGTCGCGAACGATCCGGAGGGACAAAAGGTCATCGGGGTGGCAGAAATCCGTTACGGGCCCAAGGGAGCCGAGGGGGCGAAGCTTCTTCGGTTCTACCTTCCGGGGGCTGAGATGCTGCCGGATGACCGCAGCAATAAGGCCGTCGATGTGGTGATCGGCAAGGAATTTACGGAGATTGTCGGCGAGGCCAAGGTCGCGGCTACGTTGGCGTCACCCTCACCGTCAACCTCGGGCCCTGGGTGCGCAGCGGCCGCTCTGGCAGCACCGATTGAGTCTCCTGACGCCGAAGCGTCGGGGGTCCCGGCACCTGCCCTGAGCCCGAGCGCGTCGATGAGCGTGGCTGCCGGCTAATCCGGCGACTGAGTTCCGCTGCGTTCGGGAATTCGGTGAGGGCAAGGTTGTGGGCCATCGACCGTCTGAACTCCGTCGGCACACGATGTGCTGCGAGCCGACATCGCGGACCCGCTCGGACGCGTTAGCCGAGCGATTGTTGCTCAGCTCGAGTTAACATCTGCCCTGAGCGAGCCGATCCGTGCGCCGGCTTGGAAGAAGGTCGATCTCAAGAGGGTGTTGAGTGTTGCCGCACCTTGCTCCGTGACGGTGAGTGCCGAGGTCAACGTCCATCCGGTTCCAGAAGTCTTTACTCGTGCGGACGACATGGCGAACAAAGGAATCGTCTCGTTGAATTGGTCGCTCTCCATCGAGAATGGCCCGATGACGTTGCCGGTGATGAAGCCGGTGGAACCGGTGCGGCGGACAACGAGCGCATCAAGGCCGGCGGTCGTCCCCATCGGTCCATTGAAGATATCCATGCCGCCCGTTTCCCCGTCGACCTGAATGAGGCTCGTGGGCGTCGCCTTCGAGGTTCCTTCGAGTGGGAAGGACGCGCTCAGGGATTGATTGCCGCCCATCGCTACTCCGACGGAACTGCTTCCATAGATGAATATCCCTGCCTTGAACATCTGCTGAACGAAGGACGGGCCGAGCACGATGCTCACACTGCCGCGCACTGTGGTTGGAGGTGCCGATTGTTCGGTCGCAAGAGCCGGGCTTGAAGCGAGCAGCAGCCCCATCGTTGAGATTGCCATGAGCCCAACTGCCCATGCTCGGCCACGACCCGTCATCTGATCCCCAAACAATCGCCTATCCCAATGGTTGCCGCGAACGTAGGTCCTGATGGCGCAGATGGCAAGCTGATGACCTGCGCTAACCGGCAAGGCAATTCACCTTTGGGCCGAGTCGAGGCAATTCTTGGACTCCGCTCATGACTGTGCCGTCCAGCGCCTCAAGTGACCGACGCCTCCAGCTGCTCAACGCCTACGAGGCCAAGACCGACCTGCTGCTGTCAGCGCTTGCCTTGGTGTATCTCACCACCTACTCAGGCCAGATGATCATCTGTCGCCCGGACGAGAATTGGTACGCGTGGTTGACCTTGTTCGGCTACTTCCTGTGGCTGCTGTTCGTCGCGGACCTCGCGTTTCGGATCGTCCTCTCGTCGGACCGCTGCGAGCGTTCAACAGCGATGGAATCCTGTCGAAGAAGCGCGGGGCCGTTACGGGCAAGGCGATCGTGAGCGCGGTCATGACCACAGCGCTTGTTGTCTAGGTGGGCAGCCTCATGGTGCTCAGTGCCGAGCGGGGCGCGGCGGGCGCGGAGATCAACACATTTGGCGAGGCGGTGTGGTGGTCATTCGAGACGATCCCGACAGTCGGCTACGGCGACTTTGATCCCGTGACGTCGATGGGCCGGTTCATCGCAACGCTCATCATGCTGGTGGGCATCTCCGTCCTCGGTGTTGTCTCGGCTGGAGTTGCAGCGACCCTCATCAAGCAGACCAACGTTCCGCCCGCACCGCCGCCCATGCCGCCGCGGGCGCTCCGAATTCCGAGAGCCCGGCAATCCGTCAATGCATGCCGTTCTCGCTGCGTGGCGTTCCCGGGGTAATCACCACTCGCACCTCCCCGCTCAGCTGATGGACTGATGATGAAGGCGGATCGGGGGATGTCTTTCCTTCTGAGCGAGGGATAATCACGCTCATGAGCGCACCGGACGAGCACCGTCATGACCGCGCGGTCGGGGAATCGCACGCGGTTACCCCGCTGGAACTGTTCTTCGACCTCGTCTTCGTCTTCGCCCTCACCCAGGTCACGACCCTGCTCGCCGACGACCTCACCTGGCTCGGCATGCTGCGGGGCTTCGCCGTACTGGCGGTGATCTGGTGGGCGTGGGTTGGCTATTCCTGGCTGACCAACTCGGTACGCATCGACGACGACGTGGTGTCGCGACTGGTGATCATGGCGGCGATGCTCGCCATGCTCGTGGTCGGGTTGGCGGCGCCCGCGGCGTTCGGCGAGTACGCCCTATTGTTTGGTGCCGCCTACTTCGTGGTGCGCGTCCTGCACGTTCTGCTGTACGTGGTCGCGACCCGCACCGACAAAGACGTGTTCGGTGCCGTTCTGAGGCTGACCCCGGGAATGCTGGCGGGGGCGACCTTGATTCTGGCGGCGGGGTTCGTGTCGCCGGGTCCTGTGCGGGCCGTTCTTTGGGCACTGGCGATCATCATCGACTTCGGTACGCCGCTGGCGGTGGGCACCTCCGGCTGGAAGGTCGACCCGGGCCACTTCGCCGAGCGGCACGGACTCATCATCATCATCGCGCTCGGTGAGTCGGTGGTGGCCCTCGGCGTCAGTGCGTCGGGGGAGGAACTCTCCGGCGGCGTCGTGACGGCCGCTGTGCTCGGTGTCGCCGTGGTCTGCGCAATGTGGTGGCTCTACTTCGACGTGGTGGCCGTGGTGGCAGAGCGGGTGCTCGCGTCGCTGACCGGACATAAGCAGGCGAGCATGGCGCGCGACTCGTACAGCTACATTCACCTGTTCATGGTGTTCGGAATCGTGCTAGTCGCGCTGGGACTGAAGAAGACCCTGCTCGACATTGATGCACCGCTGAAAACGATCGTGTCCGTGTCGCTGTTCGGCGGGATGGCCCTCTACCTCTTGGCGCACGTGGCCTTCCGGCTGCGCAACATTCATACAGTCAACGTTCAAAGACTCGTCGTGGCGATGGTCCTGCTCGCGCTGATCCCGGTCGGTGCGCTGGTGCCAGCCCTCACGTCGCTGGGCATGCTGACCTTGGTCCTCGTCGCGCTGGTGACCTACGAGGCGATTCGTTTCCGCGAGAACCGTCACCGCATCCGCTTCGACGAACACTGAAGGTCCCGGCTTAGACGTTTCCGCCGCGTCGAATCCTTATCACGGGTGAACTGAGACCACTGTGGATATGTATGAGTGGCCCGCAGTCGGCGAGTTCGTCGGACGAGATGCTGAGTTGGCGGTCTTGGAAGCGTGGCGGAACGAGGCTGACCGGACGCCATTCTCGTTGTTCGGTCGACGTCGTTGTGGCAAGGGGTGGCTTGTGCGCCGCACGCGAGACACGTCCACCCAAAGTTCCAATTCTGAGGAGCGAAGTATCCTGCGGTGCAGTATGCGCCCCCCTTGGACGGTCACTACGGCAACAGGTGGGGGAACGGGCGTGACATCTGTGGGCGTCTTTTGCGACACGCCTACGACGACCTCATCATGGGGTGCTTGGCGAGCAAGTTCCTAGTCCACGACGCCGCGGAGAACTACATCTGTTCCTGACCGGCGGCAGCCAGAACAGACCGCGCCAAGCCCACTGCGTCCAGGTCGCGGTCGGTCTCCACTCGGAGGACTTCGCCAAGCCCCAGAGGTTCAGCGGTCCGGAGCACCTCGTCCAACTCGGGGAGCAGCGCGGCGTCGTAGTGCCCCGGATGGCGCTCGCGCTCAGCGTATCGGCGTCGGTTCTCGTCGAATGGGCAGGAGCACCACACCTCGATGACCCTCTCGACTGCCGCTCGACGTAGGCCCGCGCGAACGATGTCTCGCGTGTGGGGCGCCAGCCAGGACTCCACGATGGCAGGTGTCGGGCAGTCCCGCAGCAGCGTCCAGACGACTTCGCCGCTCGCCGCGCCGATAGCGCGTGAATCTTCACGGCTCGCGTAGCCCAACTCGTCGAGCAGCGTTTCCTTCACCGCATCCTTGGAGAACACGGGGAGCCGCAGCACCGCCGCGAGCCTGTGAGCAGTCGTGGTCTTCCCAGACCCCGGTGGGCCGTTGACGATGACCGCCCAACGCACATCCCCGATGCTGCCAGACGTGGACCGCACGTTGTCGCCCATATCGCGACACCGTACCCCGCCAACGAGACGCCGCAGTCCCGGCGGGCGTAGCGCCGAGCCATCACGTCTCACCGCGAGAGCGGTGCCCGTGTAAGCGAGAAGCGAGGCAGTCTCCTGCCCCCGCGCTGGCAGGAGAGGGGGAGCTGCGGCTCGCTGCTGACTACGGAAGCGTGAGCAGGCTGCGGTTCTCGTGCACCCGGTCGAGAACATCGGCGAATGTAGGGGCCGGAGTGGAGCCGTAGTAGAGCTCCCTCATCGCGGTGTCGTGTTCCTTCTCAAACCTTGCCATGTCGACGCCGACTCCAGTGAACACGCCGCTCGCTGCGAAGCCATCCGCTGGAGGCGGGGCGTCGTGCCCGAAGGACTGTGACACGACCGTGCAGTCTTCGAGAACCTCACGCCCCGTCTTCGTGTCTTGGAGGAACCCGACGACGCTTGAGTGCCCCAGTAGAGCCCAGACGTCGTCGAACTGCCTACCAATGCGCGGTCAACACTTGGCGTCCCGCTCTGAGTCATTTGCTTGGGAGAAGTTGTTCATGCGCAGTAGCTTCTCTATGAGGGTTCGGCCCGGATGCAGCACGGACACCGTGAATGGCCGTAGGTCGTCGAATTTGCAACGTCCATGGCACTCTGCAGTGCACGGGAGAGCAGAGACTGGACGGATGCTGGGTCGGCGGGATGAGCCCCACCTGACTGCCCGAGTTCAAGGAATATGGAACCTGGGTCGGCCAGACCATCGAAGCTCGACTTCGTCATCGGCGGAGTCACATGGTGATGCCTGCGAGCCGAACCTGCTGCCGCCAGCGCACCCACGTCGAGGGGATCTTCGGCAACGTCAAGAGCGCGAAGACCTCGGACCTGCAACGCGGCTGGATCTTCATTGTCGGCATGCGACTGCGTCGTTGGCCCGGACGGAACTCCTGGTTCCCGTGGCGAATGCCAGCCGGTACAGCAACTGACTCGCGCCGAAGTCAACGGAGAGCGAGACCGTCTCGCATGCTCGCCGCACGACTTCATCACCTGAGCCGATGCCCGCCCCTTCATCAGTCTCGGGTCAAGCGAGTGGAAGGAGCAGTTGAGCCTGCACGAGTGGCCCCTCGCCTGGCGCTGTCCGCCTGGACCGTCCAGTCCTCAGCAGCTCTCGGTGGGCCTCAGACCGCTGGGAGTCTCTTCAAGTCCGGGATTCCGTCGAAGTGTCCGTCTTGTGTGGCAAGTTCCAGATCGTGTGCCAGGGCAGTGGCGGCTATCCATCGGTCCGCGACTTGGGCGGGCTGCCCTATGGCGTGGCCGGTTCGCCGGCCCCATGCGCTTAACGCCACGTAACGCTGCTGGACCTCGACATCGACCGGGACCACGGGAAGCCCTTCGAGTGTTTCGACGAGCCGATTTGTCTTCCTCGCTCCCCAGTTGTTCGTGAGAGGCAGGGCGAGCAGCTCGACCCTTGTTTGTACTGCAATCACCAACACGCGGCCGAGTAGATGTTCAGACCACAGGGCACGCTGCTCGCCGCTTCTAACGAGCATGTAGGAGGCCACATTCGTGTCGACAAGAACGGGCCGCGTCTGGGCTGCCGTTGTCATCGGGCGGCCAAGAAGGCCTCGATCTCACTGTCGGTCACGCCGTCAACACCTTCGCAGAAGCTCCCTCCGCCAATAATCGGGTGGTGCGTTTCGGGACGTAGCCACGCCTCTGGAAGGTCGAACGCGGCGATCGTTGGGGCGACTAGTCCAGTCAACTTTCCGTTGACGTACTCGCCGTCGCCTTCGGCCGTGACGAGCTTGCCGATGAGCGGCCCGAAGTCCTCCGGCTCAGCGACTTCGTTCAAGGAAATGTCATTGCCAGCGGAGTCTGTGATGCGGAAGGAGTTGACTCGCAAGTCGATCCTGTTCAGCACACCGCTCACGGCAATGTGTTGGATTTCCATGTCCTTGCTCATCTGCCAGACCGAGCTGTCGATGTCAGGCACTTCAATGGACACGGTCGACGTGGGAAGCGTGAACTCGATCGATCCATCAGGGAACCTTGCCCGCAGTTGACGTGCGAGCTTCTGGGCCGCTGACGCCACCAGCGGCGGCGTGTTCGTCGGGGGTGTGTTTGTTGCGATACCCGCGACGATCGCTTCGAACTGCTGCCCAAGGACGTCGTCGGGGGGTTGCGGCAGATCCAGCGTCTCAGGGTCGCCGAGCCAGCACTCTAGGAAGGTTGATCCGGAAGATAGCCCGACGACCATCACTTGCGAGGCTCTCTCGACAATCGCGGGCGAGCGCCCCCTGCCACTAGCTCCGACCAGGTGTCGGGCAAGCCGGTGCGCGATGGTCTGGAGGCCGTCGGCGATCGCTGCAAGATCGCTGGCTGCGATCTGCCCGGAGGGCAAGCGTGGGTCAACTATGCGAATTCGATAGTCCCGCTGAGTCATGTGGATCGCCTCCTCCCATGTACAACGAGGGTAGCCCCCCGGTCGCACCTTGCCCGCCAGATGGATCCTGCGCCACCTTTCAGTGAGGACCATAGTCTGGTGCCTAAGCCTGAATACACCGATGGGGCCGGAAATTGATGGTGAGTTGAAACGCGAAATGTCCCTGCAAATGCTGGAGAATAGGACTTATCTAAGGTTCCATTCCAGCAAAAGCGAAGGACATCCCGCAAGTGGAACTATCTCATAACCCGGCCGCGATCGGTGCGGCATTCGATGCCCCGAACCTGATCGCGTCCGCGGGCCTGGTCCCGTTGGTCGCGCTCGCCGAGGCCGCGGGCCTTCCGGCGCTGGTCGCCGCGCATGTCTTGGTCCCGACGGACAAGGGCGCGAACGCCGACCTGAAGACGATGAGCCTGGTTGCGGGGATGTGCGCGGGCGCGGACTCGATCCAGGACATGTCGATC